>NZ_QFDM01000003.1:0-300000 GCF_023702065.1 Methanoculleus oceani
CCCCCCTCCCCTGTCCCCACCCCCCATGGCGATTCTCCCACGGTCCACTGCACCGGGCTATGTCCCTTGCTCTACTATCCCGTCAAGCGCGATCAGAAACCTTCCCGCTCTCAAAAATCGCCGAAAAAAGATCAAAACCCCTCAAACCGTCCTATCAACCAAAATCCACGACTCGTTATCCTCAAACCTCCCCACGACCACGACCCGCGCCGCGTCCGGAACGATGCGTGTCTCAAACGCCCCCGCCCGGGTATCGAGCGTGAAGTTCTCGTCCCCCGGACCCGTCCCGCCGATCCAGCACCGGATCTCCACCGCCCGGTCCATGTTCATCCCGCCGTGGTTCGTGAACGTGATCGTCTCCCCCGACCGCGTCGCCGTCACCACGACGGGCTTCGGCTCTTCGGGCATCTGCATCCCAAAGACCATCGACGCCGTGATCGCCGCGAGGATGACCACGACCGCCACCATCAGGAGCACGCTCTCCACCTCCGAGACCCCGGAGTCCGTATCCGCCATAGAAGGGACTATCTCCGGCGTTCTCATAAAAGACTGCCTATATCGCACAGGAAAGCACGGATCGTTCCCGTCCGGGGAGAAGAGGGGGAAATGTTGTTGCCGGGAACGGGGCCGGGGGGCGGAATGTGCCGTCCGGGAGGGCATCGGGGGCTCCCGGCAGACCGAACGGCCCGTAGTTCTCCGTCCCGGATTCCGGCGCGGATTCGGTGCCGTGCCGCACGGTAAAATCGGAAAAGATATCGTTGCCGTGACAGAACAGGCATGTATCATCAGGTGGTGGAATTGCCGAACTTCTGTCCGGAATGCGGAAACGAACTGATCAGCAGGAACGCGGAGATCTGTCCCCGGTGCGGGGTCAGGCTGAAGACGAACCCCGGGAAGAGCCCCTTGATCGCGGTACTCTGCTCCATCATCTTGGCCTCGGGCAGGTGTACAACGGATATTTCGGCCGGGGCTGCGTCATCCTTATCGGGACCTTCATCGGCTCGCTGATCTTCGTCATCCCGGGCCTGATCGTGGCAATCTACGGCATCTACGATGCGTATGCGACGGCAAAGCGGATGAATGCAGGGGAGATCCCCTACCGGGCGACGAGCGTCCTTCACATGATCCTCTTCGTCTTCCTCTGGGTCTTCGGCATCGCCGCGTTCTTCTTCCTGGCCGCAATCGTGGCCGCGCTCGTCTCCGGGGCGACCGGAGCGGTTTACTAACCGCGACCCTCACTTTTTTTACCGGCCTCCAGGCCTGAGGAATTCTTACCTCGCTCCTACGGAGAATATGCAGGTGCAGGCTCCACGACCACTCTGCGGATGCTCTTTCGGCATGGCCACCCTTTTATATCTCATAGACCACTATAACATATTATGGCAGAGGAGACGACTACGATTGAGATCACCAGATCCGACCGGGACCGGCTGAACCGTCTGCGCCGCTATCCCAAAGAGCCGTACCGATCCATAATACGCCGGTTGCTGGAGCAGAGCGAGGATCGTGAACCGTTGAGTCCCGAGACGATTGCCGACATCCAGGCATCGCTGGATGAGATCCAGCGGGGCGAGTTCGTAACACATGAAGCGTTAAAGCGGGATCTGGGGATCGAGTGAAATATTCGCTCATCTACTCAAAAAGAGTCCAGTACAAATTAAAGCACCTTCCAAAGGAGGTTACCGGCCGGATTATCCAGACGCTTGAACTGCTGGCAGAAGAAGAATACCCCCACCTGCAGGTGAAGCGTCTGACGAACTCACCCCTGTTCTCCCTGCGAGTAGGGACGTACCGGGTCATCCTGGCATTTGAGCACCGCCAACTCGTCATCATGGCGGTCGACGTCGGTCATCGAAAGAACGCCTACAACAACCTGTGAGATGCCACGTGAGCCTCCCCTTCCGGCGGAACTTACTGACAAACCGGTGCTGAGCGACCGCCCCGGCAACCCTTATCGTATCGCGCAACAGAATCTCAGCCGGTGCCCCGCACCGGAGAACGCACGGAGGCCTTGTGCATGAAGATCCTGGTTATCATGGGAAGCCCCCGGAAAGGCAACACCTACCGGGCGGCGCAGAGGATCGAGGACGTGATGCGGTCCCTCGGCGACGTCGAGTTCGAGTACCTCATGCTTTCGGGCGTCAAACTTGAACCCTGCCGGGGATGCCATGCGTGCTTCGAATGGGGCGAGGAGCGCTGCCCCGTCCGTGACGACGCTCCCGCCGTCGAGGAGAAGATGCACGACGCCGACGGGGTGATCTTCGCGTCCCCGGTCTACGGCCTGAATGTCACCGGCCTCATGAAGACCTTCATCGACCGGTTCTCCTACATCTTTCACCGCCCCCGGTTCTTCGACAAGAAGGCCCTCCTCCTCACCACCGCCGGCGCGGTGGGCGAGAAAGACGTCCTCGACTACCTCGAGGACGTCGCCGGGATCTGGGGATTCGATGTCGCCTCCCGTGCCGGCATCGTCACGCCCCCCGGCACCACGCCGAAGAAGGCTCAGGAGAACGACCGGAAACTCGAAACGGCTGCACGGGAGTTCTTCCGGGCCCTGGCGGAGAGGAAGGAGCGGCGGCCGGGGCTCCGGAGCGTCATCATCTTCCACGGCCAGCGGGCGACGTTCGACGAACTCGGCGACGCCTTCCCGGCCGACCACGCCTACTGGAAGGAGCAGGGCTGGCTCGATCCAGGAGCCCGCTACTACACGAGCGTTCCGGTCAACCCGCTCTACGATGCCGTGGGAAGGATCGTGGAGTGGGTCGCCAGGCGGAGGATCCGGCGGGACCTCGCCGCGATGCGCTGACCTGCCGGGCACCCGGTCCTTCCCCGGCGGTTAAGGTGAAAAACCTCCGACAATATCGCTCCGGGGGAGGATATGCGCCACCGCCGGCCTCCCCGTCTCCCGGCAGGGGGCGGTCGGAAAAAGGCCCGTCCGGATCTCCCTCCGGCCTTATCGGCTCATAAGAGATCCCCATTTTTATTATAAAAATTTGAGAATAAATCACCGTAAAAGATATATATTTATACCGCTATCCACCCATTCACCGGCTACCCTATGACCGGGTCTTAAATCGGATTTCGCAATCCGCCTGCCGGACGCCCCGGCGAGCACCTGCTTTAGCCAGCCCGTTTGTGCTACCGTGAGGTATGCAACGGCGGTCTCGCAGGCGGAGAGCGACCAACAAGGGGGGAAAAAATGAGAAAGCACGCATATTTGATACTATTGTGCGCAGTCGTCGCCATCGGACTGCTGATGCCGCCGGTTATGGCGGTAGAGATGGCACCGGGGTCACCGCAGGAATTCCTCTTCCCCGGCGGGAACGAACATCCGGCCATCGACGGCAACATGATCGTCTGGGAGTATAGCCTCCTCAACGGCCCCAGGGATATCTACTGCATGACCACTTCCGGCAGCGACAGGCGTCCGATCACGAACGACGACGCCTCACAGGAGAGGCCGTCCATATCGGGAGACTACGTCGTCTGGCAGGACGACCGGAACGGCAACTGGGACATCTACCTCTACTCGTTCTCGACGGAAGAGACCACGCAGCTCACGAACGACACGGGCAAGCAGTGGCTGCCCGTCATCCACGGGAACTACGTCGTCTGGTACGACGACAGCGGGGGCGACACAGACATCGTCCTCTATGACATCGGCGCCGGAGACGTGAAGGCCACCATCGACTGCAATCCGGAGCTCGGCACCGACACGACCAAGTTCAAGCCCGCGGTCTCGGACGAGTACGTCGCCTGGGAAGAGGTGGACGCCGGGATCCAGCTCTACGAGATCGCCACGGGGAACAGACAGGCGGTATCGCCGAGCACCATGGACCAGTCCTGGCCCTCGCTATGCGGCGACCTCATCGCCTGGGAGGATTACCGGTGGGGAGCGGCGTGGCAGTCCGCGATCTACCTCAAGAACATTGAGACCGGCTACGAGAGCCAGCTGACGGAGTTGAGTTACGAGCAGGTCTCGCCGACGCTCAGCGAGAGCATCATCGCCTGGGAGGACAAGCGGGACGGACTCTGGAGCATCTACATGTACGACCTCGTCGACGGGGAGGAGGAGATGTCCGTGCCCACCACCGGCGGCGAGCAGCTCTACCCCGCCGTCAGCGGCAACACGATCGTCTGGCAGAAGAACCGGAACGAGAACGCAAAACTCTGCGTCTACACCTACGTGCCCGGCGGCCCGGTCCAGACAGTCACAGAGATAGACATCGAACCGTCCACGGCCACGATGGAGATCGGCGAGGAACTCAAGTTCAACGCCACCTGCTACGACCAGGACGGCAACATCATACCCGGCCTGAAGGTCGCCTGGTCCTGCAATAACGCCACGGTCGGGTTCATCGACCCGGGAGGCTACTTCAATGCTTCCGCAGCGGGCACCGCGACCGTCACCGCAGCGACGG
This sequence comes from Methanoculleus oceani, assembly GCF_023702065.1. NCBI lineage: Archaea > Methanobacteriati > Methanobacteriota > Methanomicrobia > Methanomicrobiales > Methanomicrobiaceae > Methanoculleus > Methanoculleus oceani. Next base: position 4,422 of record NZ_QFDM01000003.1, read on the forward strand.
CCGGCATCTCCGCGACCGCAACCGTCACCGTCAACGCCGGAGAACCGGTCCTCGATGCGATCGAGGTCGTACCGGACGGGATCACGCTCGCAATCGACGGCACACAGCAGTTCGAGGCGACCGCCTTCGATGAGTCCGGCAAGCAGATGACCGGCGTCGAGTTCGACTGGACATGCAGCAACGAGACCGTCGGCGAGATCGACGGCACGGGTCTCTTCACCGCGAAGGCCGCGGGCACCGCGACCGTCACTGCGTCGGCAGACGGCAAATCCGGAGAAGCTACTGTCACCGTCACGGATGAAGAACTGGTCGCAAGAAGCATCGAGATCGACCCGCCCGAGGCCACCCTCGCAATCGGCGACACGGTGACGTTCGAAGCGACCGTCCGCGACCAGTTCGACAACCCGATCCCCGGCGTTGCGGTCACCTGGACGAGCGACAACGCGACCGTCGGGACCATCGATGAGTCCAGCGGCCTCTTCACTGCCCATGCAGCGGGCACGGCGACTGTCACCGCGTCGGCAGGCGATCTCTCCGAAACCGCGACCGTCACGGTCAACGCCGAAACTCCGGTAGAACCGGTCCTCGATCGCATTGAGGTCGCACCGACCGCGGTCACCCTCGCAATCGACGGCATACAGCAGTTCTCTGCGACCGCTTTCGATGATTCCGGCAAGCAGATGACCGGCGTCGAGTTCGACTGGTCGTGCAGCGACGAGACCGTCGGCGAGGTCGACGATACCGGCCTCTTCACCGCGAAGGCCGCGGGCACAGCGACCGTCACCGCATCCGCGGGCGACGCCTCCGGAACCGCAACCGTCACCGTCAACGCAGACGAACCGGTAGAACCGGAAGAGCCGGTCCTGACAAGGATCACGCTCACGCCGCCCGGAGCCACCCTGGACGTCGACGACATCCAGAGATTCATGGTGATAGGCTATGACCAGAACGACAACGTCATGCCCGCCGGTGAGATCACCTGGGCCTGCAATGGCGGGCCCGTCGGGACCGTCGACGGGGACGGATGCTTCACCGCCCTTGCCGCGGGCACCGCGACCGTAACCGCAACGGCAGGCAGCTGCTCTGCTGAAGCAACCATCACCGTCTGCGAAGAAGAGCCTGCGCTCGCGAAGATCGCGGTCGTGCCGTTCGAGGTCACGCTCGAGGAGGGCGACACCCTGGAGTTCAGCGCCGTCGCGTTCGACCGGTTCGGCGACATCGTCGAGGACGCCGGGATCTCCTGGGAGTGCAGCGACTCGTGCGTCGGGACCATCGATGAGTGCGGCGTCTTCACCGCCCTCGACGGCGGCACGGCGACCATCACCGCATGCGCAGAAGGTGCCGAAGGAACCGCAACCGTCACCGTGAACTGCGGCGACCCGGTCGTAACGTGCATCGTCATCACGCCGGCAGCGATCACGCTCGCCAGAAACGACACCGCGGCGTTCACCGCGACCGCTCTCGACCAGGACGGCTGCGAGATGCCCGACATCGAGATCGAGTGGGAATGCAGCGATGAGACCGTCGGCGAGGTCGACGATACCGGGTTCTTCGCGGCCCTCGCCGCGGGCACGGCGACCGTCACGGCATCTGCCGGAGGCGTCGCCGCGACGGCGGACGTAGAGGTCACCGATGACTGCTCGGGGGTCGTGGTATCCCCGTCGGCGATCATCCTGGACCCCGGGGACACCCGGCAGTTCACCGCGACCGTGTATGACCTGCAGGACAACGCAGGTTCCATAGTGGCCTGGTCGTGCAGCGATCCGGGTGTCGGCGAGATCACCGATAACGGCCTCTTCACCGCAGTCTGCGGAGGGACCACGACCGTCACCGCAACGGTTGACGGAGAGAACGAGACCGCGACCGGAACCGCGACGGTGACCGTCCGGTCGACGGCGCCGGAGCTTACACGGATCGAGGTCAGCCCGTCCGACTTCTGCATCCCCGCAGGCCACAGCCTGACGCTCACCGCGACCGCATTCGACCAGTACGGTTACGAAATGCCCGACGTCATAATCGACTGGGAGAGCAGCGACCCGTGCGTCGGCACCATCGATCTCTGCAGCGGCGTCTTCACCGCTCTCGAGGCCGGAGCAGTGACCCTCATCGCATCGGCGGACGGAGTCTCCGGCTCCGCCTGCGTGACCGTCGAGCCCTCGCTCCCGGTCCCGGCCTGCATCGAGGTCAAACCGGCCACGGCCACGATTCAGACCGGAGAAACCCGGGAGTTCACGGCCACGGTATTCGACCAGTGCGAGAACGTGATGGACTGGGTCAGGGTCAGGTGGTCGTGCTCCGGCGATGATGTCGGCACGATCGACCGGGCCGGACTCTTCGCGGCGTTCACGGAAGGGTCTGCGGACGTGACGGCCTGTGCCGGCGGCGTGGAAGGAACGGCGTCTGTCACCATCACGGCGTCGCCCACGGCCGACCCCACGCCCAAACCCACACCCAACCCCGGATCGAAAAAACGCGCCTCGAGCGACGGCGGCGGCTACGCCCCCCCCAGCTTCTTCGCAGGGATCTGCGAGAACCTGAAGGGCGGCGAGACGCACACGTTCTCGGGTATCAGCGTCTCGTCGGTCGGCAGCGTTGCCATCACGGCGGCCGACAACATCCCGAAGCTGCTGATGACCGTGAAGGAGGCGAAGTGCCCCAACCTGGCGGAGCCTCCCTGCGACCGCACCTACGAGTACGTCGAGATCGCTCTCTCGTGGGTGAGCCCGAACCAGATCGACAACGCGACGATGACCTTCACCGTCCCGGCAAAGTGGCTCGAGGAGCACGACATGCTCCCACAGGACGTCAGGCTCATGCGTTACGTCGACGGCGGCTGGCAGATCCTGGAGACCGAGGTCGTCGGTGAAGAGAACGGGAAGTACCGCTTCCGGGCAACCACCCCCGGATTCTCCACCTTCGCAATCGCTGCGATGCCGGAGAACATGACCGTAACCACGACCGCCACGGGAGAGGAGACGAACGCCACGGCAACCATGACCGAAGAGCCGACGACGGAGCAGACGACCGCCGTGCCGACGACACCCGCGGCACCGCTCGTCTACGCGCCCCTCCTCGCCCCGCTGGCATTCCTTCTCTGGGGAAGAAGGAAGAACTAACCCCACCTTTTTTTGACGCCTTTTTGCAGACATCCTCCCGGGGTGCCAAAACCCGGGATGACACGCATACAGGGTTCTCTCCCGCGTGGTGCCGGCCGCGTTCGGTGCGAATATGCAGGTGCCTTTCCGCGGAGTTCTGTAAAAAGAGGAAGGGGCTGAGCCCTTCATAACATGTTCGACGGTCTTTCCGCGTCAGTACCCCGCCGGACCGCCCGGTGGGGTCTCGCCCCCCACCGGAGTCTCGACGTCCACCGGATCACCTGGTGGGGTCTCGGTCATCATCGGGGTCTCGGTCTCCATTGGGGTCTCGGTCTCCATCGGGGTTGTCACCGTCTCCGTGGGGGTCGGCAGGACGCCGTCTCCACTCGGCATGGTGCATCCCGCGACCAGGATGCCGGCGCCCAGGATGAGGAGCACCGCCAGAAGGACTATGATGGGCCTCATGGAAGGGGCCCATCACACACATGTTACTTATAGTTTGTTCACCCGTGCGGGTCGCCGCCGCCAGGACCACCGTCCAGGGCACAGGACCGCCCTGCATCCCGGCCGCCCGGAGCGCGGAGGGCACCGGGGCAGGAACATTCTTCGGCTGCTTTCGGGCGCTGCGCAAGAGAAAAAGGGGAATGGTCCCCCTCGACATCACTCCACGATGAACTCGCCGTTCATGTCGGGGTGGACATCGCACTGGAAGTAGTAGGTCCCGGGTTCGGACGGTGCCGTGAAGGTGTAGGTGATCTCGGCAGGCCCGTCGATGACCTCGCCCACGAAGATCTGCTCCGCCCGGAGGGGGCTGTCGTAGACCGCAACATTGTGGGGGACGCCGTCGTCCTGGTTGTCAAAGACCATCGTCACCTCCGCCCCCGCCGGCACCGTGATCGTGCTCGTGTCGAACGCGAGGTTATCGGCGGCGATGTTCACCGTCGTCGCGGCACCGGCCGCCGTCGGGGTCGGGGTCATGTTCATGGTCTGGTTTCCGACCGGGGGAACAACCACAGGGGTCTCGTTCCCGGTCGCTGTCGGGGTCTCGTTCCCGGTCGCTGTCGGGGTCTCGTTCCCGGTCATCGTCGGCGTGGTGCTGACATTGGTGGGCGGCACGACCCTCCAGACCCTGCCGGTGCTGGTGGAGTTATCGGGTCCTCCCACATCGTTCGTCAGCACATAGAGGTCACGTTCGGCATCCTCGCCGAACCCGCGCAGGAACATGCCCAGGGTCTCGTTCTCGCCGGAGGTGATGTTCAGCGTCTGGACCTCCCACATGGCGTTCGCCTCAGGGGTCAGGTTCGCGGCGGACTGCGGTGCGGCCCATCCCGCCGGGGGTGTGGCGGCGAGGAGAGTGCCGTTGCCCACCGTCCGGCTGTCGCTCCAGTAGCCGAAGACGTACCTGCCCTCGAGATCCGGAACGGCGGTCCCGCGGTAGACGTTCCCGCCGACGACGACAATGCCGAGGTCACGGCCGCCCTCGAAGATGGGGCCGATCAGCGGCTCGTCCAGGTAGCCGGTGGTGTTGCAGGACTCCGGCGGGGCCGTGGTGGCGTTCGGGTCGAAGCAGTGCGTGCCCTCGCGGATGTTCCAGCCGTAGTTGCCGCCGTTGTAGACGACGTCCACCTCCTCAAAGAGGTTCTGGCCCGCGTCGGCGACGAAGAGCGCGTTGTTGCCGCCGGAGTCAAAGGACATGTAGGCCGGGTTCCGGAACCCGTAGGCGTAGATCTCGGGTGGGACGGATTCGTAGGCGTAGGTGTCGAGGATCTCGGTCTGGTTCTCAGCAAACGGGTTGTCGGCGGGTATGCCGTAGAGGCTGCCTGCAAACGTCGTCCACGTCGGATCAGGCGGGTTTGCGGTCCGGTTGACGCTCATGTTCTCCGTCTGGTTCATCATCGTCACATTCTGCGGGATCGTTACGTTCCCGTCGGTGACGTTCTCCACGTCGATCCGGAGCATCTTGCCGTAGATCTTCGTGAGGTCCTGGGCGTTCCCGATACCGGGGGTGTGGCCGTTCCCGACGTCGTTCGCCCTCCCGGCATCCCCGAGCGAGATGTAGAGGAAGCCGTCGGCGGGGCTGAAGGCGAGCTGGCCGCCGTTGTGGTTATGGTAGGGCTTGTCGATGTACATCAGCACCCTCTCGGAGGTTGCGTTCACCCGGTTTTGGTCTTCGGGGTCGACCTGGAACTCGGAGATGTGGTTCGTGCAGTTCCAGTCCTCGGGAGCCTCCGGCCTTAAGGGTGCGCTGTAGAAGGCGTAGACCTTGCCGTTCTCCGAGAAGTTCGGGTGGAACGCGATCGAGAGCAGGCCCCGCTCGTCGTAGGTCGGGTTGAGGTCGACCATCTTATCCCGGAGGTCCAGGAACGGCTCGGGGAGCGTGGTCCCGTTCGCGTCGACGACCTGCACCACGCCAATCTGGTCCACGACGAAGAGCCGTCCGGTCCCGTCGTCGGGCGCCGTGATCGCAAGCGGCGAGGTGAAGTTCTCCGCGACGAGTTCAAGGCCGATCTCGGTCGTGACGTTCGGGGCGGCCGTCAGGTTCGTCCGGGACGTGTTGCCCTGGAGTTCCGCGGCAAGCAGGGACCCGGCGTTCGTGAGGTCCGTTGCGTTGCCGCTCATGTTCTGCGCAGATGCGCCTTCTATACCGGTCGTCTGGTTTGAACTCTCATTGATGTTACTGACGTTGCTCGATCCCACCTGCGCTGCACCCGCACCCGCGATGAGTGCGAGGATCAGGAGGGATGCTATGACAGGGGTAACTTTTGTCATGCGAGGCAGGACAGGGTATCCGGCTTGATAAGTGTTGCGCCGGATCGACCGGCCGTACCCCGGGTCCACGGTTCAGGCGGGACCCTCATCAACACGATCCCTTCAGAAGAGGAGAGGAAGAGAGATCCGGGGGATCTCTCGTTGATGGCGGGTGCCGGTCACTCCACGATGAAGTCGCCGGTCATCTGCTGGGGGTGGACGTCGCACCGGAAGAAGTAGGTGCCGGGCTCTTCCGGCGCCGTGAAAGTGTAGGTGGTCGTCTCCGGGCCGGTGATGGTCTCGCCCACGAAGATCTCCTCGGTCGCGGAAGAGTCCGTGTAGACCGCAACATTGTGGAGGATGCCATCGTCCTGGTTGTCGAAGACCATCGTCACCTCCGCCCCCGCCGGCACCGTGATCGTGCTCGTGTCAAACGCCATGTTATCGGCGACGATATCGACTGTCGCGACCTCTCCGCCCGCTGCGGTCGTTGCTGCCGTTGTCACGCCCGTTGTCTCTGTGGCTGCCGGGGTTTCGGTCCCGGTCGGTGTTCCGGTCTCGAGTGGCGTCTCGGTCATCATCGGGGTCTCGGTCTCGAGCGGGGTCTGGGTCTCGGTCGGGGTTGTTATCGTCTCCGTGGGGGTCGGCTGGGTGCCGTCTCCACCCGGCGCGGTGCATCCCGCGACCAGCATGCCGGCGCTCACGATGAGGAGCGCCATAAGAAGGACTGCATTGGGCCTCATGAGAGAGGCGATCCCGTACATGCTATTTATAATTATCCGCGCGGAGAGGTCCGCACAGGAGAAAGGGGTGGGAGGAGCGGGACAATCCCGCTCCCCGCACGCCGGTGCGTTCCGGATCACTCCACGATGAAATCGCCGTTCATGGAGGGATGGACGTCGCACTGGAAGTAGTAGGTCCCGGGCTCTTCAGGAGCGGGGAAGGTGTAGGTGATCTCGGCGGGCCCGGTGATGATCTCGCCCACGAAGATCTGCTCCGCCCGGAGGGGACTGTCGTAGACCGCGACGTTGTGGGGGATGCCGCCGTCCTGGTTGTCGAAGACCATCGTCACGTTCGCCCCCGCCGGCACCGTGATCGTGCTCGTGTCGAACGCGAGGTTATCGGCGGAGATGTTCACCGTCGTCTCGTTCCCGGGTACCGTCGGGGCCGGAGTCACGTTCACGGTTGCTGTCGGGGTCACGTTGACCGTCGGGGTCGGTGTCATGTTCACGGTTGGCGTCGGCGTGACGTTCATCGTCGGGGTCACGTTCCCGGCCGGGGGCAGGATAGTCGGGGTCACGTTCACTGTCGGGGTTGGGGTCACGTTCCCCATCCCGCCGGGACGGAGCGCAATGACCTGGGCCATCTCCCCGACGCCGCAGGGCCAGACGATGGTGTCGTTCGCAACCGCAGGCCAGGCGTTGATGCCCGCAGGAGCGGTGAAACTCCAGACCTCTTCACCGGTCGTCGTGTCGAATGCGTAGATCGTCCCGTTGAAGGTCGCCGTGAAGACCAGGTCGTTGACGACCGTCGCACCGCCCACGTTGATGGAGTCAAGTTTCTGATCCCAGAGGATCTTGCCGGAATAGGCCTCAACGGCCACAAGCCCGCCCGTCCCCTCGGGGACCGGCTGGATCTCAGCCTGGGGCAGGCCCTCGACGCCCAGGGAGAGCGAACTTGTCGGCGACCAGATGGTGTAGAGGTCGACGTAGGGCACGTAGACCGTGCCGTTCGCGTAGGCCATCGGGGTCTCGACCCCGCCGAGCGCTCCCGGATAGACCGTGGTGTTGCCGGGCGGCAGCGCCGCAAGCTGGTCGTTCTCGTGCCTGCCCACGACGGCGATCCAGAGGATGGCTCCGGTGTCGCGGTTGAAGGCATACACCCTCCCCATCTTCCCGGCGCTGATCACGACGTTCTGGTCCTCTCCGCTGACGTTGGCGCTGGTGAGGATCGGCGAGATCTGGAGATCGTGGTCGAAGAGGTCGTGCGGAAGCACCTGGGTGAACCAGACCATATCCCCGGTCGCATGGTCGAGCGCCATCATGGTGTTCGTGTAGAGGTTCGGGCCGGGCCGGCTTGCGGCGTTCGGGAACTCAGGAGTCCCCGCGAAGGGTGCCGGGTTCGCTATGGGCCAGTAGGTGATGCCCGTTTCCGTATCCACCGCCGGGGTGTACCAGACACCGCCGCCGCTGTTGACGTCGGGGTTGCCCCAGATGTTCACCGGGTCGTCGACCGTGCTGAAGTTCCACGCGATCTCGCCGGTCTCCTGGTCGAGGGCATAGATGTACCCGACGGCGCCGCCCCGGTAGAAGACGTCGCCGCGGCCGGGCACCGTCGAGGTGTAGACGAGGTTGTCGTAGACCGTGGGCTGGATGTCGATGCCCTCGCCGATGATCACTCCCTCCAGGGGCGTGGTGTTGATGAGCTGCATCGACCAGAGTTCTTCACCGCTCGATGCGTCCAGCGCCGCGACGGAGAACGGGTCGCTCGTCACGAAGACCTTGCCCCACCCGACCGCCGGCCCGTTCGGCCCGGTCACGGTGGTGTTGTTGTAGATCTTCTCCCACTTCACCGAACCGTCGGCGAGGTTCAGGGCGTAGGTGTCGGCGTAGAGGTCCTGGAAGTAAACGGTGTCCCCCATGATGATGGGGTTGCTGCTCGCGCCGCCGAAGATGCCGGTGGCGTTGATCTCGAACGTCCAGGCGATCGCCAGATCGTTTACATTGTCCTTATTAATCGATACGTCGGTCGTTGCGCGTGTATTCTCGTAGTCTCTGTTCGGAAGCGGCCAGTCGGCCGTATACTGCATGATCTCCGGCGGGACTCCCTCCGCCGCCTGAAGGTCAGTTGTTTCGTTGCTCATGTCGCTCGCGTTCTCTTCCTGGGCGACCGCCCCGGAAAAGAGCATTAGGCACCCTAGAAGGGTGATGATCAGGAGCCTTGACAATCTCTGCATACGGGGCAGGAATGAGAAAGCCACGTTATATACCTTTCGCAAAGGAGCCCATTCCTCCCCAAAAAAACCCGGTTTCTGAAACAACTTCCGACACGGGCCCGGCTCAGTCGGGGGACAGGGTTAAGTGAGGGGGCGCCGTATCCCCGCCCATGATTCGCACGAAACGGATCTACGCGGAGCCCTCGGAGGACGACGGGGCCCGGGTCCTCGTCGACCGGCTCTGGCCGCGAGGTGTCTCGAAGGAAGAGGCGAGACTCGACCGGTGGGAGAAGGACCTTGCGCCGGGCAATGAACTGCGCCGGTGGTTCGGGCACGACCCGGCGAAGTGGGAGGAGTTTCTCCGGCGCTACCGGGCCGAACTCGAGGGTAAGGAGGAGGCGCTCGACCGGCTCCGGCAGGAGGCGAACGATGCGACCGTCACGCTCCTCTACGCCGCGAAGGACGAGGAACAGAACAACGCCGTGGCGCTGAAGCGGTATATCGAAGAGAGGTAGGCCCCGGTGCCGACACCTACTTATGGTTGTGGGAGAGGTCACTCCCCATGTCCATGGAGAACGACAGGATATCCTACCACGATTCGGTAAGGACCGTCTACGAGCGGCTCAAAGCGGACGGCATGTCCAATGTCTGGGACCGCTACGAGGCCCAGGGGCTCGGGACCGACCCCGACCGGCGGTGCGCCTTCTGCCAGGCAGGCGCACGGTGCGACTTCTGCTCGAACGGCCCCTGCCGGGCCGACGCCAGCCGGAACCACCGGGGAGTCTGCGGGATCAACGCCGACGGCATGGCGATGCGGATGATGCTTCTGCGAAACGTCATGGGAGCGTCGAACTACCACTTCCACGCCCAGCAGGCTGTCCGGACCCTCCGGGCAACCGCGGAAGGCAAAACCCCCTTCTCCATCGCGGAGCCGGAGAAACTCCGGACGTTTGCAGGACGGCTCGGGATCGATACCGGCGGGAGCGACGCGGAGGTCGCCCTCCGGCTCTGCGACTTCGTGGAAGAGGACTTCCACCGGTTCACCCATGAGCCGAGCCGGATCGTGGAGCGGCTCGCCCCCCCGGAGCGAAAAGAGGTCTGGAAACGGCTCAAACTCTTCCCGGGCGGGATCTACGGGGAGACGATCGTCGATACCGCCTCCACCCTCACGAACGTCGACGGGTGGTTCGCGAGCCACGCCATGCGGGCGATGCGCCTCGGCGTCGCGATGGCCTACCAGAGCCAGATCGTGCTTGAGTACATCCAGGACATCCTCTACGGCATTCCCCGGCCGCACCCCATGCGGGTCGACCTCGGGGTGCTCGACCCCGACTACGTCAACGTCCTCCCGAACGGCCACGAACCCTTCCTCGGGTTCGCCCTCATCGACCTCGCCCGCACCGACGAGTGGCAGGAGAAGGCAAAGGAGGCGGGGGCAAAGGGCCTCAGGATCATCGCCAACATCGAGACCGGACAGGAACTGATCCAGAGGAGAGAGATGGACGACGTCTTCTACGGCTACACGGGCAACTGGATCATGCAGGAGGCGGTCCTCGCCACCGGGGCGGTGGACGTCTTTGCCGCCGATATGAACTGCTCGCTCCCGCTCGACCCGCTCTACGCCGAGAAGTACCGCTTCAAACTGATCCCGGTCAGCGAGGTCGTGGTCTTCGAGGGCGGGACGGAGAGGCTCGACTACGTCCCGGAGGAGGCAAAGGAGCAGGCGGCGGCCCTCCTCGAGATGGGGATCGAGAACTTCAAGGAGCGGCATACCACGATCGACGCGATCCGCGGCCTTCCCGTGCGGGAAGCGGTCGTCGGGTTCGCCCCCGAGAGCATCGTCGCAGCGCTCGGGGGGAGTCTCGACCCGCTGCTTTCCGCCGTCAAGGACGGGACCATCCGGGGTATCGTCGGGCTCGTCTCCTGCACCACCCTCCGGGACTACGGGCAGGACGTCCACACCGTCGCGGTCGCGGAGAACCTGATCGCCCGTGACATCCTGGTCCTCGGGATGGGGTGCGGGGTTGCGGGCCTCCAGGTCGCCGGGCTCTGCTCCCCGGAGGCGAAGGAGAAGGCCGGGCCGGGGCTGAAGGGGCTCTGCACGGCGCTCGGGGTGCCGCCGGTGCTCGGATTCGGGACCTGCACCGATACCGGCAGGTGCGCCGACCTCCTCCTCTCGGTCTCCGACGCTCTCGGCGGCGTCCCCCTCCCGGACCTTCCGGTCGCCGTCGCCGCCCCGGAGTACATGGAGCAGAAGGCGACGGTCGACGCACTCTTCGCGCTCGCGCTCGGGCTCTACACCTACGTCAACCCGGTCCCGACCGTGACCGGCGGGCCGGACCTCGTCAAACTCCTCACCGAGGACCTTCCCGGCATCACCGGCGGGGTGCTCCACGTCGAGACGGACGCCACCGCGGCGGCGGAGGGGATACTTGCGCACATCGAGGCGAAGCGGACGAAGCTGGGGATATAGGCAACGTATGCCCTCTTTTTTGCTGCACGCAATCACCTGAACCCACGCCGGGCGGTGCGAGCGGCTGCCGGACCGGCCGTGCATGAGAAGAGCGGCGCGCAACAGAAAGCGTTTAAGGCATGACGGCCGACAGTAACCTGAATGGGCTCCGGAAGCCGGACAGGAGCGGATTTTCTCCTGATCAATCTTCTCCTCCTCGTTCTCACCCAGCCCGGCGCACTCGTCCTGGCCGGATTCGATCCGCCGTTCGGCCTGACGGTGAACGCCACCATGTGGATGGCCGCGTTCGTCGGCGCCTCCCCCCTCGCCTTCCTGTATCTCCTCGTCAGGAGCGAATCCCTCGGCAGGCGGTTCCTCTGGGGAGTGGCGGCCTACATCGCTCTGATACTCACCGTCGCCTATGCGTCGTACCTCCTGCAGCAGCCTCTCTTTGAAGGGTTCAGGGCGCCGGGCTACGAACAGACCTTCCCGGTCTTCCTTGTCGCCTCCGTGCTGACCGCCGTCATCTCCTTAACACTCCTGCCGGTCGGGGTTCTTGCCTACGCCGGAAGCCCCGAAAACCTCCCCCTGCTCGTCGTGAACGTCGCGCTTCTCGCGGCGGCCGTGCTACTCTGGCGCCTGCGCTCGCGGAGTGAGGGGCCGTACGGGAGTCCCTGAGCGGGTGTACCTCGCAGGGTGACACCACACTTTTCCCTCCCGGCGGCGATGGCTGCATTGTATCCGGCGCATCGGAGCCTGCCGGAGAAGCGAGAGATATCATGGAAAACGGACCCAGGGGAGCAATCCTCCAGAGAGACGGCGCGTCATACGCGATCGTGCCGAGAACGCCCGCAGGAATCGTCAGCCCGGAGCACCTGAAGAGCATCATCAAGGTCGTCAGGCGCTACGACATTCCCGTCATCAAGATGACGTCGGGGCAGCGAATGGTGCTCGTGGGCATCAAAGAAGAGGACATCGAGAGCATCTGGAACGAACTCGGGATGACCGTGGGCCAGGCGACCGCGCCCTGCGTCCATTACGTCCAGGCATGCCCGGGGACGGTGACCTGCAAGTACGGCAAGCAGGACTCCCTGGGCCTCGGGCTCGAGGTCGAGGAACTCTACCAGGAGATGGACCTGCCGGCAAAACTCAAGATGGGGATCTCCGGGTGCCCCCGGTGCTGCGGCGAGAGTTACCTCCGGGATATCGGCATCGTCGGAAACGCGAAAGGCTGGACGGTCGTCTTCGGGGGCAACTCCGGCGGCCGCCCCCGGATCGGCGATCTTGCCGCAAAGGATCTCACCAGAGAGGAGGCGCTCGACCTGGTCCGCCGGCTGCTCGAGTACTACCGCGAGAACGCCAGACCGGGAGAGCGGACCGCACGGTTCGTCGAGCGGGTCGGCTTTGACGCCGTCAAAAAGGACGTCCTGACCTTCGCCCCCTACATACCGCTGGATTCTGTCTGATCCGGTTACGGGGACGAGGGCCGCAGACCGGCCCCGTCTCCCGGCGGGCCGTCGATGCAGTCGGCGTTCGCGATCATCCGGTTGACGAACTGCCGCTGGACGCAGGAGATGAACGGCAGGGTGATAACGACGGCGTTCCTGACCCCGTCTTCGCGGTAGACGATCATGCAGACCCGGTCGTCGGCGATGAAGATGTAGTCGAGCAGGAACGCCGACCCGTCCACAGGGATCGGCCCGCAGTAGATCTTCTCAAAGATGTTCTCCTGGAAGAAGGTGCAGAACGGCTTCGGGACGTAGAGGGAGGCATCTCCGAGCGGCTTTCTGATCCCGCGCTTCCCGTTCGGAAGGAGGACGCTTACGGGGTGCTCCCTCGACGCATCGGCGATCAGCCGGGCGAACTCGCCGATCTCCCGGTAATCCAGGCAGACGACGGCGAGGTCGCGGGTGACGCCGCTAGCGAGCGATTCGGCGTGGCGCCGGATACTCCACTCCCCCTGCACGTACCAGATCGGCGAGTTCTTCGACCGGGCGTCGAGCGAGAGGGCGTCAAGACCCTGCACCGCCGCCGTCGCCGCGGCGTCGACGGCACTTTTTAAGTGGTGGATGACGACGGCGGGCTCGGCCGGGATGTAGACGTGGGGGTTCCCTCGCCGGACGGTGATGAAACCCCGGCCGGCAAGCCCTTCGGCGATGTCGTAGACCCTGGGGCGCGGGACGCCGCTGGCCTCGTGAACCTGGCGGGCGCTCCCCTCCCCGATCCCGACAAGGACGGCGTAGACCCGGGCTTCGTACTCCGTCAGCCCGAGCGCCGTGAGGCTCCGGATCAGGTCGTCCATTATTGTTACTATGAGAGTTACACGAGAGTTAAACCTTCGGGAATACCATACTCTCTAAGATCTCCACCATGCGACTGAGAGCAATTCTTGAGCGTATCAGGCGGTTCGTCGGCAGGGAAAGCAGCAGCCGTTCCGGCACCGGCCCCGACGAGGTCAGCTCCCTCCTCATCGACACCTTCGCCGGGGACGGCGGCGAGGAGGCGGGACGCGGAGGAACGGTATCGGCGGCGGCCATCCGGACGGCGTGCCGCCGGATGCAGGGGGCGAAGACGAAGGGCGACCTCCTCCGGGTGATCGCCGGCGAAGCGGCGGCATTCGACCTCCACGACCTCGAGACGATGAACGCCCGGTTCGAGCGCAAAGTCAGCCACCTCCCGGAGGGCTACCGCGACCGCCTTCTTGAAAGTGTCAGTGAAGAGATCTTCGGGGCGCACCACCGGCTCGTCCTCCTTTCCCGGAACGGCGGTGGCCGCGAGCTGGACGACCCCCCCGACCCGGCGCTCGGCGGCTACGCCGCCATGGTGGCGGAGGCCTGCGCCTTAAAAGCGCGGGAGAAAGACCCGAAGTACCTCTACCTGAAGTACCTCCTCTCCGCGTTCACGATGTTTGTCCAGGAAGAGCCCGCTCATCCCGTCGGCACCCCGTTTCCCGGCGGACAGATCGTCGACGAATGGGAGGGGACCTACCTCTGCCCGGTCAGGGACCTGGCCGACGACGTTCCCTATGCCCTCTGCCCCTACTGCCCGGCGGTCCAGAGCACCGAACCGACCTACCCGGAGATGCGGGCCCGCCGGCGGGAGCGGAGGCGGCGTGAGAGCCTCGCGAACTACTGGACGAATTATAAGGGATGAGTGCCATGAGAACACCTGGAGATGAACGAGATGAAGATTGTTGATGTAGCACAGGAACCGATCGGCGAGAACCCGCACCACGTCGACGCCCGGAAGGTCTACGACACCGAGCATGCGACGGCGGTGGTGATCACGCTTAACCCCGGCGAATCACTCAAGAAGCACATAACCCCGGTGGACGTCTTCTTCTACGTCCTCGAAGGCACGGGGGTCGTCGAGATCGGCGACGAGCGTGCCGAGGTCGGGAAGGACCACCTGGTCGAGAGCCCGGCAAAGATCCCGCACCGCTGGATGAACGAGAGCGACCGCACCTTCCGGGTGCTCGTGGTGAAGGTCCCCCGGCCGACGACCGGGACGAAACTGCTCTGAGGACACAGATGGTCGTTGAGTCGATCCCGAAGGCCGCAGGGTTCGTCTACGGCATTATCGCGTTTGCCGCCCTCGTCTGGCTCTGGCGCTCCGGCCGGTTCACCCGGCGGCGTGCGGTGCCGTTCCTCGCAGCCTCGACGCTCTTCGGGTTCCTGGTCTTTGCGCCGGTCTTCCCCTACCAGTTCCAGGCCCTCGTCCTCCGGGATGCCGCGGCGCTCGGCTCGCCGCTTCCCATGGCACTCGCAGGACTGCTCGCCTTCATCGTCCTCGCCCTCGTATTCGGCCGGATCGTCTGCGGGCAGGTCTGCCCGGCTGGCGCCGTCCAGGAACTCATGTATCTCGTGCCGGCCCCAAAGCACGGCCGCGCCGAAAGCCGGGTCCCGGTGGCGGTCAGGGCGGGCGTCTTCGTCGTCTTCCTCGCCGCCGGCCTCGGGCTCTCCGTGAACCTCCTTGCGCTCATGGGCCTCCCGGCCTTCTTCAACCTCACGGTCGCGAGCGCCTCGTTCTTCGTCTTCCTTTCGATCGTCCTCCTCTCCGCCGTCGTCTACCGGCCGTTCTGCCGCTATGTCTGTCCCTACGGCGCCCTGCTCGCCCCGGCGGCGTCAAAGAGCCTCTACCGGCTCCGGCGAACGGAGGCATGCATCGGCTGCCGGAAATGCGAGCGGGCGTGCCCGACAGGGGCGGCGGACCCGGCCGCCGGACTCGGCGAGTGCTACCTCTGCGGCCGGTGCACGGAGGCCTGCCCGGCGGACGGGGCGCTCGTCTACACGCGGGCAGGAAGGAAAGAGTAGATAGGCAAGAGCAGCAGAGTAACATGAAGGCTGGTGCAACAATGTCTGAAGAGAAGCGTGCAGAGTTGCGGGGGAAGGTTCTCCGGCTGGCGGATCTCGTCGCCTACCAGGACGGAACCGTGGCAAGCAGGATGATCGTCAACAAACCGGTGGGGAGCATCACCCTCTTCTCGTTCGACGAGGACGAGGGGCTCTCGGAGCATACCGCGCCCTACGATGCGGTGGTGACGATCCTCGAGGGGGAGTGCGAGGTCTGGATCGCGGGCGAGACACACCATATGCACGAGGGCGAGACGATCATCTTCCCGGCAAACGCCCCCCACGCCCTCTCGGCCATAACCCGGTTCAAGATGTCGCTTACGATGATCAGGGAGTGAAGAGACGTGACGAACGAGAAGGAAGGCGATTACTGCACCGTCTGCGGCGGGATCCGGCCGGACGCGATCAAGATCAAGACAGTTCTCGTGGACGGGAAGGAGACCGGCATCAACCAGCTCGAACTGATCGTCGCCGGCGTGCGGGACCTGCACCTGAAGGATGAAACCGCGATTCGCGCCGAACTCCTCAAAAGGGCCGCAGTATTCAACTACATCCCGACCAAGAAGAAAGAGGCTTACGCCGAAGCCCTGATGCAGGAGTACAGGGGAACCGCGGAGTGAGCGGCCGGCACCGGAGCGGTTTCCGGCCTCATGCCCCATTAGCGGGAGCATTTTTACCATGTTACTTCAAGAACCGGCTTTTAGCTAGTATCGGTTGCGGTCCGCTCCACCCGTCCTCACCGTGAGGCGGTACCGGCGGGAATACCCGAACATCCAGCCGGCAAAAAAAGGTTAGGCGCTGATAGCAGCCAGTCTGCCATCCTCGCGCACGAACAGCCAGTAGCCCTCGGTCGGGGAGAGTCTCTGGTTCTCGCCCTGCGCCCCGGTCTGGTTGTTGATGAGCGCCGGCCGGTAGGCCTGGTCCTCTGCATCGTAGCCGACGACAGACACCCAGATGTCTTCCACCGATGTGAGCGCTTCATCTGCACTGCGCTCCGTCAGGTCGGAGTAGCCGATGGCGTTCCAGCCCGGACTGAGCGTCTTTACTGCAGGAGACCGCACCGGGTCGGTGCTGAGCATCAGCTCCACGGTCGTCTCCTCGGTCGAGTAGACCCAGTATCCCTCAAGGACCATCAGGGTCTCGTTCTCGCCCAGGGGCTCGAAGCCGCCCGCCGGGGTGTGGATGTAGAACGGCCGTCCGCCGGTGTCGACATCCGCAAAGACCACTGCTGCTGTGTCGTTGCCCACAGAGAGCGGCCTCGGGATTGAGACGAAGTTCCAGCCTTCATAGAGCTGGAGATCCACGGTCTCCCCCGGTGGGACCAGGGTCGGCGTCGGCGTGACGTTCACCGTCGGGGTCGGAGTCACGTTCACCGTCGGCGTCGGGGTCACGTTCACCGTCGGCGTCGGGGTCACGTTCACCGTCGGCGTCGGGGTCACGTTCACGGTCGGAGTCGGCGTGACGTTGACCGTCGGCGTCGGGGTCACGTTCACCGTCGGCGTCGGGGTCACGTTCACCGTCGGCGTCGGGGTCACGTTCACGGTCGGAGTCGGCGTGACGTTGACCGTCGGCGTCGGGGTCACGTTCACCGTCGGCGTCGGGGTCACGTTCACCGTCGGCGTCGGGGTCACGTTCACGGTCGGAGTCGGGGTCACGTTCACCGTCGGCGTCGGGGTCACGTTCACCGTCGGAGTCGGGGTCACGTTCACCGTCGGAGTCGGGGTCACGTTCACTGTCGGGGTCGGGGTGACGTTCACGGTCGGCGTCGGGGTCACGTTCACCGTCGGGGTCACCGTCGGGGTCACTGTCGGAGTCGGGGTTGGGATCGGGGTGTCCGGTGGGATCAGGACACCGTCGATCACGTAGACCACGATGTTGTTCGTGATCTGGATCTGGGTCGCAACAACGATGTTGTTGATGAGCAACTGGCCGTCGGTAAGCGAGACGTTGACATCCGTGCCCGCAACGGTCGGCAGGGAGATCTGCCCGTCGGTCGAATTCTCGCACAGCATCACGAGCTCTTCGATCGTGTAGTCTCCCAGGATGACGTGGTAATCAAGGATGTCGTTCAGGAGTGTCGTGTCGTTCTGGATAACCGAGAGTGTCTCATTGCCCAGCCCGGCAAACGCATCGTTGGTCGGAGCACATATCACGTAACTCCTGTTCGCCTCAAGCCTCTCGCCGATAGTGGAGTTGTTTACCAATCCGATGAACGTCGTCAGGTTCTCCTGCCCTGAAAGCCCTGTGACGATCTCATCGGTGATGTTCACTCCGGGTGTCGGCGTCGGCGTGACGTTCACCGTCGGCGTCGGGGTGACATTGACCGTCGGCGTGGGTGTTACGTTCACCGTCGGCGTGGATGTTACGTTCACCGTCGGCGTGGGTGTTACGTTCACCGTCGGCGTGGGTGTTACGTTCACCGTCGGCGTGGGTGTTACGTTCACCGTCGGCGTGGGTGTTACGTTCACCGTCGGAGTCGGGGTCACGTTCACCGTTGGAGTCGGAGTCACGTTGGCTTCCCCTTCGGCAGTGACGTTCACCGTCTCAAACGTGAGCGGGATGAGCGGCGTGTGGTCGTTGTTGACCAGCTGGACCGAGAGGTTGTGCTCGCCTGCCGTCACGTTCTCCCAGGTGTGGGAGAGGTTCGTGGAGATGACATAGCCGCCGAACTCCGGGACGGCTGGTTCGCTCTCATTCGTCGGCACCACGGCGTCGAGGTAGTAGTGCAGGTGGCCTTCGCCCGGCACGTTCGGCTGCCCGGTCGGCTCCACCAGCGTGAAGTTCGTGACGTTCACGCTCACCGTGACGTTCCCGGCAGTGACGCTGGCACCTTCCATGGGCTCAACGATGGTGACGTTCGCTTCGGCGGTCGGGGTCGGGGTGACATTGACCGTCGGCGTGGGTGTTACGTTCACCGTCGGAGTCGGGGTTACGTTCACCGTCGGAGTCGGCGTGACGTTGACCGTCGGGGTCACGTTCACCGTCGGCGTCGGGGTCACGTTCACCGTCGGGGTCGGAGTCACGTTGACCGTCGGCGTGGGTGTTACGTTCACCGTCGGAGTCGGGGTCACGTTCACCGTCGGAGTCGGGGTCACGTTCACCGTCGGAGTCGGGGTCACGTTCACCGTCGGCGTCGGGGTCACGTTCACCGTCGGGGTCGGAGTCACGTTCACTGTCGGGGTCGGGGTCACGTTCACCGTCGGGGTCGGAGTCACATTGACCGTCGGCGTGGGTGTTACATTCACCGTCGGACCCGGTCCATACTGACCGTCAGGCCCGGTCACGGTCGGTGTCGGGGTCACGTTCACGGTCGGGGTCGGAGTAACATTCACTCCCGGCAGCCCTCCGGTCACGTTGAAGGCCTGCTGGACGGGGCTTCCATTCAGGAGCACCGGCACGTCAGGTCCCGGGAACTCGTGGACGCCCGGCTCCCCCTCATCGACGTGGAGCATGGCATAGAGCACCGGCGTGGCGTTCTCAACCTCGATCGCCACGGTCACGTTCTCGTTCACGCCCTCGCTGATCGGGCTGTAGCCGATAATGGCCCCGGGTGTTCCGTTCAGGTCGGCGTGGATGTCCGCCCAGCCCGTCCGGTTGATCGTGGCGTTATCAACGATCACCGTTGCGTTCACAATCGGCTGATCGGACACGCTTACGGCGGGTGTCACGTTCGCCCCCGGCGTGGGTGTCACGTTGACGGTCGGCGTGGGTGTCACGTTGACCGTCGGGGTCGGAGTCACGTTCACCGTCGGCGTGGGTGTTACGTTGACCGTCGGCGTGGGTGTTACATTCACCGTCGGCGTCGGAGTCACGTTCACCGTCGGACCCGGTCCATACTGACCGTCAGGCCCGGTCACGTTCACCGTCGGCGTCGGCGTAACGTTGACCGTCGGAGTCGGAGTCACGTTCACCGTCGGAGTCGGGGTGACATTCACAGCCGCTCCGGCCACGCTGACGTTCACCATCAGTGTAAACGAGGCGTTCTCCACTGAATGACCCGGAGGCCCATAGGAGTAGGTCAGATTATCCCCGTCGGTCACGTTCGTCACCGCGGGCCCGGTCGTGCCCTGCTCGCCATCCACCCAGTACGTCCAGTTGTTCGGGGTCCCGTTCACTATCTCGTTCTCAATACCTGTAATCGATAGAATGCTGAGATTTCCCTCTTCCGGAGGCAGGTCTTCAGCAACCTGGTACTCGAATGCACCGAGGAGCGAGGCGGCGTCAAGTGCTCCAAGCACTGTCGTCCGCGGCACCTCGTACGTTTCGGTGCTGTTTACCGGTGTAATGTTCAAAGTCTCATCAGGGTTCAGTTCGACAGGGCCCTCTCCAATCGAGACCGCTATACTTGCGGCGGAGATCGACAGGAGAAGGACGATGCACAAACCGAACAGTACAGATCGTCTCATACAATATCCCCCCTTGCGGGCAAGGGAATAATCGAGGTAATATAAAAATATTGTGATAATAATTCTTGAATACCTATCTGGCCAAAATCCGGTCAATAATCAGGCATTGACCCCAATCTCGTTTGTTATGGGTATACGATCTCTTGATACAGAGGGCAGGACCGGGTAAATTTTTTTGAAGACCCCCTACGCCGTACCCTTCGGCAACATGGCCGGCCCTCTTCCGGCAGAAGGCCCCGCGCAGCAGGATTGGACAGCCGGAAAATGCCTGCAGAACGTTCGGCGCTTCAAAAAAAGAGAGGTGCATCAGGTCAGGAACGGCGCTCTATTGCCCTCCGTCCTGCCGCTTCACCTCACTGCACGACACCAACCAACCCGCTCTGGTTCTCGGCCATCGTCGTGGTCGGCGTCTCACCCATTGGGCCGGTCGGCGTCTCGGCCGGCGTCTCGACCTGCATCGTGGTCTGGTTCTCAGCCGCCGTCAGGTTCACGCTTGCAGGCACCAGCACCTGGTCGATGATGTGGATCACGCCGTTTGTCGTGTTGATGTCCGCCATGGTGACGGTGGCGTTCTCGACCATGACCTCGCCGTCGGTGGCGGAGACGTTCAGTTCCTCACCGGCGAGCGTAGTGAGTGTCGTCATGTTCCCGGTCTCATTCCCCATACCGAGGAGCCCGCTGAAGATCTCGAGAATCCCGCCTTCAGTCTGGTTCCCCGTCTGGTTCCCGGTCTGGTTCCCGGTCTGGTTCCCGGCCATGCTGGTGAGGTTCTCCGATGTGTACTCGCCCTCAACAACGTGGTACTGAAGGACCATGGTCAGGTTGGCGGTATCGATCATGAGCTGGTTCACGGTATCGTTCCCGAGAGCGTTGAACGCATCGTCGCTTGGAGCAAAGACCGTGTACGGCCCACCCGAGTTCAACGTGTCATAAAGACCCGCCATGGTGATTGCTTCGGCCAGCCTCGTCAGGTTCTCGTCCTGCCCAATGTAGGCGGCAATAGTCATATCTGCTGTCTGATTATCCATCTGCCCGATCTCTTCCCCGGGCGTCACGGTTACATTCTCGTCTCCCACCACTGCCGCAGTCACAGCAAACGGCATTGCCAGAAGGGCGAGAATGCATGCGCATAAGGTTATCCATCGTCTCATACTACCATCCCCCCTTGGGAGGGGGAAAGAATACGTATGGGATTATATAAATGTTGCCATAACTGCGATGGGAATCCCGATGGCGGAACAGGCCACTCCAGAGGATTCCAGGGCACACAGGGGGCCTCGAACCCGGCTGTCCGGGCGACACACAGTCCACGAACTCCTCACGCTTCTGAAAACCGGACGATCAACGGGCCTCCCGGGAATCAGGGCTCCTACAGCCGTATCAGCACGGCCTTCTCCTCCATATACTCCTCGAGCGCTCGGCTGCCGTTCTCCCTGCCGATGCCGCTCGCCTTCGTCCCCCCGAACGGCACCTCCGGGGGGATGCGCAGGTGCTGGTTGACCCAGACAATCCCCGCCTCAAGTTCTTCCGTCGCCCGGGCGATCACGTCCGCACTGTGGGTCCATACCGATGCCCCGAGACCGTAGCGGGAGTTGTTCGCGAGTTCAAGCGCCTCGTCGAGCCCCGGGACGGTAGCGATCGGCAGCACCGGACCAAAGACCTCCTCGGCGAAGAGAACGGAGTCGTGCGGAACACCGGCAATGAGCGTCGGCAGGAAGAAGTGACCGCGCTCGTATGCTTCCCCCCGAGGAGCCTGCCCTCCCGTGACGATCTCACCCTCATCCCGGTCCCGGGCGGCATCGACCTGGCCGACGACCCGCTCAAGGCCCGCCCGGTTGTTCAGCGGCCCCATGCCGACGCCGCGGTCCATGCCGTTCCCGACCACGATCGCCTCGACCCTCGCCGTCAGGCGCCGGACGAACTCATCCGCGATCGACTCGTAGACGTAGAGCCTCTTGACCGCCGTGCAGACCTGGCCGCAGTTGTAGAACCGCCCCCTGACGACCCCCTCGACCGCCGCCGGGATATCGGCATCGTCACAGACGATCATCGGATCGCTCCCCCCGAGTTCCAGCGTGAGCCGCTTCAACGCCGGTGCGGCGTCCAGGGCGACCTGCCTCCCGGTCCCGACCTCGCCGGTGAACGAGACCTTCCGAACGCCCGGGTTCCTCGCGATCTCCCGGCCGACCGTCTCCCCCGGGCCGGTGACGACGTTTAAGACACCGGGAGGAAGGCCCGCGTCCCCGAGGATCTCCGCGAGTTTCATGCAGGTCAGGGGGGCGGTCCGGGCGGGCTTCAAGACCACGGTGTTCCCCGCCGTCAGGGCCGGGCCGATCTTCCAGCCCATGATGATCGCCGGCATGTTCCAGGGGATGATCGCGCCGCAGATGCCGAGCGGGCGTCTCTCTACAGTAACGCGGCCGTAACCCCCGAGGTTCATGAACTCCCCCCGCTCCCCCGCAGAGAGAGCATGGTAGTACTCGAGGATGTTTGCGAACCCGTTGATCTCGTCGACCGCCTCGCGGATGGGCTTGCCCTGCTCGGCGGTCAGGAGCGCAGCAAGGTCGGTGTTCCTGCGGCGCACCTCCTCCGCTGCGAAGAAGAGGACTTTCCCCCGGTCCCGGGAGCTTCTTGCAGACCAGTCCGCGAACGCCTCGCCGGCGGCCTCGATTGCCGAACGGACATCATCTTCGCCGCCGAGCGGCGCTTCCCCGACCACGTCCCCCGTCGCGGGATTGTGCACCAAAAACACCTTCCCGGAGACCGAATCGCGCCACTCGCCGTTGATCAGCATCTTCATGGGTGATCCTATGAACGAGGACGGTAATATGCGCTCCGTCACCCGCGGTACTCGCACCGGCACCTGCCGATGGGAATGGCCACCGCCGCCGCCATCACGGCAAGCAGGAGAAACGCGGCCAGGAACCCGAACAGCCCGGCGGCCAGCCCCGCAATGGCGGAGAGGAACGTGAACCCGGCGTAGGATGCGGTGTTGAAGAGCCCGGTCATCACGCCCTGCTGGATCCTCGTCTCCGCAAGGAACGCAAGAACCGCGACGATGATCACCCCGGAAAGAGCCCCGATGGCGGGGAAGGCATAGGGAGTAAAATAGCCCGCCACGACCGCCGCCGCCATCAGGAGCGAGGCGGCCCGAATGGTCGGGACGGGACGGAAGTTGATCCGGGGGGCGACGAGCACGGCGATAATGGTCGCGATGTTGATCGTCGCGAGCTGCAGGGCGAGCACCGACGGGTCGTTCCCGGTGTACTCCGGGTAGACGGCCGCAACCGCCCCGGTCATCCCCACCAGAACGACCGCCGCGGAAAAGAGCCAGAAGTAGTTCCGGACGATCCCGGGGAGGTTCGCTTTCGCAAAACCCACGCGCTCGCTCTCCCGGACCGCAAAACCCATCCCGACCACGGGAACGGCAAGCACCGTAAAGAAAGCAATCCCCGCAAGATGACTGTCGAGGGCCGCATCGAGCCACCCTGTCGCGAGAAGCCCCACGACCAGGCCGAGGTTCAAAGCCGCCATGAAATACCCGCTGAGCTGCCCGGCCGACGGTTGAGAGTTCGCCCACGCAAGCGCCGCCGAGAGAAAGAGCCCGGCACCGATCCCCTCGACCACCCGGAAGGCGAGGAGCGGCAGGCCCGAAGGAAAGAGCAGGATGAGGACCCCGCTTCCGAGGGTCAGGAGAAGGCCGGCACGGATGAGCGGTACGCTGCCTATCCGGTCGCTCGCCACACCTGCCGGCAGCACCGCGACAAACGCGCCCAAAAAGTATGCGGAGTAGACCGCACCCTGCAGTGCCGCCCCCTCGGCAAAATCGGGAAGCACCGGGACGACGGCGTTCGAGAGCGCCATCACCACGAATATCCCGAAGATAATGGGGAGTTTTTGCAGCATTCCTAGATCATGCGGTAGGTCTCGAGATTCATGGGGGAATGCGTTTCGATACGGTGCCGTTTGTAGATGGAACTTGCAAGGTCGAGGGTCTTGTTCTCGTCGCCGTGGATGGTGAAGATCTTCTCCGGGCGCGGCTGCAGGTGGGCGACGAAGTTCATCAGCTGCTTGCGGTCGGAGTGGCCGGAGAACCCGTCGCTCGTCGCTATCTCGAGGTTGATCACGATCGTCTCGCGCCACCCGAGCGGGATCTCGCGCCATCCTTTCTGGATACGCCGTCCGAGCGTCCCATCCGCCTGGTAGCCGACGAAGACGAGCGCGTTGCGCTCGTCGGGGCCGAGAGCCTTGAGGTACTCCATCACCGGCCCGCCGTTCAACATACCGCTCGTGGTGATGATGACGCAGGGGTCGCCCGAGATCACCTTCTCGCGGAGACTCGGGGAGTCCACCTGGACAAAGGCGTCGGAGAGGAAGGGATTCAACCCCTCGCGGAAGATCTGGTTTCTCAGATCGCTGTTGAGGTACTCCGGATAGGTCGTGTGAATCGCCGTCGCTTCCTTGATCATGCCGTCGAGGTAGATCTTCACCGGCGGCATCTTCTGCTTCCGGATACCCTCCTCGAGGGCCAGCATGACCTCCTGCGACCGCCCTACGGCGAACGCGGGGATGATCACCTTGCCGCCGCGCTGGATCGTCGCCGAAACCGTCTCGTAGAGTTTATCCTCCGCATCCTTCCTCTGGGGCTGGAAGTCGTTCGACCCCCCGTAGGTGCTCTCCATGAAGAGCGCCTCGAGGCGGGGGAAGGACGAGACCGCCGGGGAGAAGAGGCGTGACTTCTGGTAGTTGAAGTCCCCCGTGAATGCGATGTTGTAGAGACCCTCACCGATATGGAAGTGCGCGATGGCCGAGCCGAGGATATGCCCCGCGTTATGGAAGGTGAGCTTGACGTCGGGGGCGATGTCGGTCACGCTGCCGTAATTGAGGGTGATGGAGTGCTTCATGTAGGTCCGCACTTCGTTTGAGGTATAGGGGATCTTGTCCGTCTCCTTCCGGACGACGTCCAGGTAGTCGAGCTGGAGCATCGTCGAGAGGTCCCTCGTCGGCGGGGTCGAGTAGACCGGCCCTTCGTAGCCGTACTTGAAGAGGAGGGGGACGAGAGCGCAGTGGTCGAGGTGCGCGTGGGTGAGCACCACCGCGTCGAGCGAGGTGAGCGGGGAGATCTCGGGCACGTAGAGGTACGGCGTCCCGTTCGCGATGCTGCCCGGCTTCTCGCCGCAGTCCACCAGGATCTTGCTCTCCGGCGTCGATATCAGGAACGCGGCACGGCCGACCTCGCGGCAGCACCCGAGCGTGGTGACCCGCAGCCACTGGTCCTTGTTCGTGACCTCGCGGTGGATGCGGCGACCGATCGCCCGCAGGAACGCCTTGCGTTCATCCTTCACCGACCGGAGGTAGGTGCGGATCTGCTTCACCGTCGAACTCTCGATGGGCGGCGTCCGGACCACCTTCGGCGTCCAGCCGATCTGTTTCGTGATCTCCCGGAGCGTTATGCCGTTCTTGCCGATGACGACGCCGGGCTTCTCCGCTTCGATCAGGACCTCTCCGGTCTCCGGGTCGAAGAAGAGATCGGTAATCCCGGCGTTCTCCGGCACAACGGACCTGATCTCCTGGGCCGCCCGTTCCGGGTCTTCAAGGATATTCGGGCGCACCACGATGCGCTTCCGAAGATCGCGAGCCAGTATTTTTATCAGGTCTGCCTGATCGGCAAACTGTTTCGGATCGTCGGTGTAGATGACGAGCTCAGGGCCTTCAAACTCGACGTCTGAGATCGTAATCCCGCTGGGAACAATCTTGTTGATCTGCTCCTTAAGTTCCTGGAGTTTCTCTTCAATCACCATTAAAATCGTCCTAAAAAATGTCAGGGTGTCGGGCGGGCCGCAGATGGTCTCTGCAACCCGCTCTCTATGTGTTCTTCGTATTTGTCCTTCGTGATCACGACCACCATGATATCCTCGCCGGATGCGGAGTCACGGCGCATCGCCGATTTGACGGCACGGACGGCGAGGTCCTTTGCCTCGTCCTCCTTCAGGTCAGGGCGGTACTGGTCTTCGAGCACACCGTAGGCGAAGGGCGACCCCGAGCCGGTAGCGACGATATCCTCTTCCTTGGTCGCCCCGCCCATGGCGTCGACGGAGTAGACACTCGGCCCCTCCTCGTCGAACCCGCCCATCAGGAGCTGGACGTAGTACGGGTAGTAGCGGTTCTGGTTTAAGTAGTTCGAGAGGAGGGTCGATGCCGCACCGACCGACATGGTCTTGCCGCGCCGCATCTCGAAGAGGTTGCACTCGACCTGCAGGATCCGGACGAGTTGCTGCGCGTCGCCGACGCCGCCGGCGGTGGTCAGGCCGATCCGGGGCGTGATCTGGTAGATCTTCTTGGCACGCTTGCTCGCGATCATGTTCCCCATCGTCGCTCGCATCTCTGTTGCAAGGACCACGCCACCGTCAAAGATCAGTCCTACCGTGGTTGTACCTTTCATAATCTCTTGGGAAGTATCAAGCATTGAAGCACCCCTAAAACCATTAAAACGCTTTATCTCGCTCAAAAGCGGTTAAGCGTATAGCGATATCATAAAACATAAATTTATCGTCGTACCGGGTTATGGCACGACAACGATAAGCATCTGTATGTTATATGAATGTTGTCCCTTAATTCTTTCGCAGGCCCTGCTGGTCAGGCAGCAGAACTTTGATCAGCTCCCGGTCGAAGAGCATGGCAACGAGCCGCTTGTTTCCGTTGACCACCGGGAGCTGGTCGACCCGGGCCCGCCTCATCTTCAGTGCGCATTCGCCGACCTCGGCGTTCAGGGGAACGGCGAGGACGTTCTTGACCATCGCGTTCTTCACGGGGATCGGGAGGAGCTGGATCTTGGAGATACCGTAACTGATGGTGTGCATGTCCCTGATGCTCTCCCAGGTCCACTCGTCGTCGTCGGTGCCGTTCGAGAAGTCGCTGACCTCGACGCCGTCCTCGATGCGGGAATGCCTGATGAGGTCGCGCTCCGATATGATGCCGGTGAGCGTGCCGTCCTCCATCAGGACGGGGATGGCGTCGTAACCCGAGATCTCGAGGATCCTCCCGACAAGCGAGAGAGGCGTATCCTCCCAGAGAGCGTAGGTCTTGCTGACGTAGTTGTCCTTGATAGGCAGGGCAAGGCGCATCTGGGCGATGGCACCGATGAGGTCGGCCACGCTGATGATCCCGATCATCGACCCGTCTTCCATGACGGGGAGCCTTCTGATGTTATGGCGCACCATTAACTGGGCCGCCTCCGAGATGGGGGCGTCCGGCCTGATGACGACCGGGTCGGGCGTCATCAGGAGCCCGAGCTGGGTCTCTTCCGCTTTGCGGAGGAGGTCTTTGCGGGTGATGATACCGACGAGTTCGCCGTCCTTGAGGACCGGGACGCCGCTGATACCTGTGCGTTTCAGGATACGCAGGACATCGTCCCTATTTCCGGGGATCTCAACACAGACGACGTCGGCCACCATGAAGTTCCGGACGAGCATCTGCTGGGGAGAGGCTATGATCTCACCACCGTTGTCGTAATGGGACTGTTTTGCACCACGTAATCGGTCACACTCCCGAGCAGGAGACGGTCGACGCCGCTCTTACCGTAGGACCCGAGCATGATGAGATCGGCTCCCAGTTCTTCGGCGAGGGAGACGATCTGGGATCCCGCGTGTCCCTGCCTGAGATGGGTGGTAAGCGAAACACCCGCCGCATCCGCTTTCTTACGAGCCCCTTCAAGAATGTCCTCGCCTTCCTTCTGCAAAACACTGTAGATTATCTCGAGTGTGTTGTCCATGGGAAGGGATGAAAAGAGCCCGGATTCGACCACATAAACGACATGAACTTCGGCATTCCAGACGCCGGCCTCACCGAGAGCCTCTTCGAAAGCCCGATTGGCCGGTTCTGAGCCGTCTATAGCAACGAGTATCTTACGGAACATACACACCACGCAGAACAGATACTTCTTATCTGATTTCTATTGCAGGGTTAAAACTGTTTGGCCAATAGATGACGAATCCAGCCGTTTTACGATGGTTGCCAGGATGTCTTTGCTGAAGGAGAGATTACTTTTCGCTGGATTTACGACAAGGAAATGCGCTTCCTGCCCCTCCTCAATGAATCCCGATCTCCCTGCCATCCGGGCGCCCGTGATCGCAGCACGCAGGATCTCGCCGGGGGGCGCGCGGTAAACGGTGGCGGCGAAAGCCATCTCCCGGGAGAGGTCGGGCTGAACAAACATGACGTTATCCGTTCCCAAATAAAATCTGCCGCCAAGTTCGAGAATGCGCGTTATCGGCGGATGGGCCGCCGATGCTGCGACCCCGAGCAGCCAGTTCGACCTCGGACAGACGGCGACGGGGATATCCATATCGACGATCCGCCGGAGCTGTGCATCTGTCGCGTGGGTGCAGTGGACGAGCAGGTCGGGCTCGAACTCAAGCGTTTCGTCGATATCGTCCGGGTTCTTCTCCCCGGCGTGGAAAGCGACGAGTCTCCCTGCGGCTCGTGCATCCCTGACGACCTCTTCGGCGTTCGCCACGTCATGGACGCTGCTGATGCCCGCCCCGTCGCTCACCTCTTCCCCGCCTTCGCGGCCGAGGATGATCGGCCGGCAGTCAAGCCCGGCCGCAGCCTCGCGGAGCGCCGCCACACCGTCGGCTCCCCCTTCCCTGAAGTCGGCAAACCCGGCCGTCCCGGTCGCGATCATCGCGATAATACTCGCACGCATTCCCCGGACGAGTTCGGCCCGCGGGGTTGCAGCAAGGATCCTGTGCTTCAAGCCGTCCGGGGGTTTGACGAGGTCCGCGAGGCTGCCCCGGGCAGGGAGGTCCATCGCGACGGTGTCGCCGAGATGCGTGTGGGCGTTGAAGAAGGCGGGCACGATCCACCGGTCCGGCGTCCGGGAAGAGGGCTCTATCGAAGTGACGATACCTCCGGAGACGGTGATGCTGACGTCTTCTTCCCTGAAGTCCTCGCCGAGGAGTGTGCGGCCGGTAACGACATACGGTGTGACTTCCTGCATCTCTCAACCTCTGTTTTATATATCGCAAAGGAGAATATTTCAGTATGGCGAAGAAATCTGGCGGAAGACTGGTATCCTCTGCCGGCCTGGTCAACTACTATGACAGCGACGATCACCGGGCCATCCATATCAGCCCGATAACCGTGATCATCGTGACCATCGTGACCGGAGTGGCAGTCTTTACTCTCAATGCTCTCTTCTAATCCTTTTTGTTCTTCTTCAGGGCTGCCCTGATGATGTCTTCCTCGGGCGTGAAGTAGACCATATCGTGCCCTTTCCAGGCCTTGCAGTTCCGAAAGACCACCGCGGGAACACCCTGGTGGCTCTCGCCCATGACGAAGTTCGCGAAGGCCGCGATCTCGTCGACCACCGCTTCTTCGGTGATCTCGAGGACGTGGCCGAAGAGGTCTGTGTCGCCCCGGTAATCGTCGATCGCCGTCATCCCGGCCCATCCGATGGCGATACCGGTCTGGCCGCGGCGGAACGCCCGCCCGCAGGTGTCGGTGACGATCACCCTGACGTCCTTTCCGGTGATGCGGTGGATCCCGCTTCGCACGTCTTCAGCGGCCCCCATGGGGTCGGGTGGGAGGACGATCAGCCGGCCGTCTTCGATGTTGCTGTGGTCGACGCCTGCCCGAACGCCGATGTGGCCGGAAGGCAGTTCCGAGAGGATGAACGGGTGCTCGAGCAGGACGTCGGCGGACGAGTCCAGCACCGCCTGCACGAAGCGCGGATCTTCCTTCGTCTTCGCCGCGATCCGCACGGCGTCGGCGCCGGGGACGATGGCGGCGAGGTCCCGGGTGAAGCCTTTTGCCTTTGAGTAGACCGACGAGGCGACGGCGAGGATGTCTCCATCTTCGAACGCGACACGATCGCAGATCAGGGCGGGCAGGTCGTCTCCTTTCTGGATCAGGGGGAGGCCTCGAACACCGATTACCTGGATATCCATGGAACTCACGGATCAGTGATCGTCTCCGATTGCAGAAAAATGCTCGGGTTTGCTCGCAGGAGACGGCGGGGGATTGCGGGGATTATGGGCACAGGGAGGGGGTGCGGGGTGCGAAGGATGGGATGCTCCCCCCTCCCCTGTCTCCTCACACCAGATGGCTCTCTTCAAAAGTCCCCCACCGCCCGCGCTTCGCGCTCCTCCCGCCCCCCTGGGGGGCGGGCAGTGCGTGGCGATATCCCTTCGAAAGCCGTGCATAGGGACAGAAGTCCGATAAGAACGCCTGTCCACAGGACATGAGTTTGAGCACTACCAGATGCGCAGGCAGGGAAACCCACCCCCGCGACACCAACAACCTAAATCCCCACCCCCCGGCGCACCCCTCGATCACCCGCAGGAATACCCCACGTCCTCCCTCAGCCGGAACTCCGGCTCGAACGAGCCGATCAGGTCGAGGTACTGCTCGACGGTGCGGGTGAAGAGGAAACGCTCCCGAACCCTCTCGTGCGCCGCACGCCCGAGCCGTCGCGCAAGATCGGGATCGCGGAGCAATTGTACGATCCTCTCCGCCGCCTCGTCGACGGAGGATACCAGGAACCCGGTCTCCCCGTCCCGGATCTGGTGGCGGATGCCGCCGACGTTCCCGCCGATCACCGCTGCGCCCTTCCACATCGCCTCCGAGACAGTCAGCCCGAATCCTTCCCGGATGGACTTCTGCAGGACGACCGCCGCCCGCCGCTGGAGCGCGTTCACCAGCGCCCCGTCCTGGACGCTCAGCACGATGATCCGCTCGTTTTTGTGGGCGAGGAGCGACCGGTAGACCTCCGCGCCCTCCGGGTCGTCGGTCGCCACGTTCCCGACGAGGACCAGGGTGCATTCTTCCTGCTTTCTTGCTTTCTCAAACGCCCGGATGACCCCTACGGGGTCCTTCCAGTGGTCGAACCGGGAGACCTGCACGACCAGGGGGAGGTCGGTCGGAATGCCGTAGTGCACAAGGCGCTCGTCGATGGCGGCCTCAGAGAGGTCCTTGTTCACGATCGAGAAGGGGTCGATTCCGGGCGTGAAGAAGACCTGCGGTTTTCTGAGATCCCGGCGGTATTCTCCGCAGGAGAGGACGACGGCGTCGTATTTCTCGATGAACGGGACGAGGTAGTTCCAGACCTTCCGGTTCGGCGCGGTAAGGTCGAGGTGGCAGCGCCAGACCCAGGGGCTCTTCTTCCGGTAATGGGTGATCAGCGGGAGCGGCTGCGGGTCGTGAACGAAGACCATGTCGTGGTCGAGATGGTTCCGTACGGCGTTTTCGTGGATGACATCTTCGTAGATCTCCTTTTTGCGACCGGTCAGGTTGATCGGCGCCCCCTGGAGAGCGTTGTGGAACTTCTTCGTCACGCTGAAGAAGTCCGGCGGGCCGTGCACGACGCGCCATCCGGTCTGTATCCCGAGACTGTTCATCAGGAGCGTCAGCGACGAGAGGATCTGCGAGACCCCGCCGCCGTAGTAGGTGGAGTTCATGTGCATGACGTGCATGTCACGGAGCGGCCGTGCCTTCGCCTTAATGCGGCGTACGGTCTCTTTTCCGACGTATCGCTCATAGTCCCCGATTGTATGGATTGCGCTCATCCCGATCGCTCCTGAATTCTCTCGATCGTTCTTATGCATAACGGCAGGTCTCACCTCCTGCCCGCACCGCCGGATGGTCCTGCATAACCGTTATATAGAGCCCCGGCACCCATCAGCGAAGAGGGGAAGAAGCATGGGAGAGTCACCGGAACGCGATGAGGATCTGCCGGGAACGGCTGAATCGTACTGGATAGCCACCTCCCCGGAGACGGGGTTTCCCCCGCTCGA
Source organism: Methanoculleus oceani (assembly GCF_023702065.1). Taxonomy (NCBI): domain Archaea; kingdom Methanobacteriati; phylum Methanobacteriota; class Methanomicrobia; order Methanomicrobiales; family Methanomicrobiaceae; genus Methanoculleus; species Methanoculleus oceani. The sequence goes on from NZ_QFDM01000003.1 coordinate 36,202, forward strand.
CGGGGACGGGCGCGTGGACGTCACGGTGATCGGCGGCGGGATAGCGGGCATCACCACGGCGTTTCTGCTGAAGAAGGCGGGGCTGACCGTCGCGCTCCTCGATGCCCGCCGGATCGTCACGGGGGCTACGGGCTATACGACGGCGAAGGTCACCTCGCTCCACCGGCTCATCTACACGCACGTCATCGACCGGTTCGGGAGCGCAAAGGCCCGGCAGTATGCCGAGGCGAACCAGGCGGGGATCGAGACGATCGCGTCCCTCGTGCGGGACTACAACATCCCGTGCGGTTTCGAGCGGAAATCTGCCTACACCTACGCGGAATCGGAGGAGTCCCGCGACAGAGTGGCGGCCGAGGCGGACGCGGCACGGAGCCTCGGGCTCCCGGCGACGTTCACGGAGGACGTCCCGCTGCCGGAGAAGGCACACGGAGCGGTTGTTCTCGAGAACCAGGCGCAGTTCCACCCGAGGAACTACCTCCTGCTGCTCGCCGGGCACCTCCCGGGGGAGGGGAGTTACGTCTTTGAGATGACGAGGGCGGTAGACCTCGAGGAGCAGCCCGGCGGCGTCGCGGTGAAGACCGACCGGGGCTCGCTCTCCTCCGATTACGCGGTCCTCGCCACGCACTACCCCATCTACGACCGTCCCGGCGCATACTTCGCCCGGATGCACCCGTCGAGGTCCTACGCGCTCGGCATCCGGATCGACGAGCCGTTCCCGGACGGGATCTTCATCAACGCCGCGGGACCGGTCCACTCCTGGCGGTCGCAGCCCGCCGGCGACGGCGACCTCGTTATCGTCACCGGCGCGGCGCACGACACCGGGACTGTGACCGACACCAGGGCGCACTACAGGAGCCTCGAAGCCTACGCCCGATCGGTCTATCCCGTCGGGTCCGTCGACTACCACTGGTCGGCACAGGACTACATCACGGCCGACCGCGTCCCCTACATCGGCCCGCTCGCCGAGGGGCACGACCGCATCTTTGTCGCGACGGGATTCGGGAAGTGGGGGATGGCCGCCGGCACGGCGGCGGGGATGATCCTTGCCGATCTGATCCGGGGCCGCACGAACCCCTGGGCGGAGGTATTCGACCCTTCGCGATTCCGGGAGCGGCCGGAGTTCCCCGACCGGGTGCGCAGGAAACTCGAGGCGGCCGGGGGACCGATCGAGATCGACACCGGCCGGTTCGAACGGGAGATCGCGGCGATACCGCCCGGGGAGGGGAAGATCGTCGAGTTCGACGGACAGAAGGTTGCGATCGTTCGGGACGAACACGGCGGAGTCCACACGCTTGATGCGACCTGCATGCACATGGGCTGCACCGTCGCCTGGAACAACGCGGAGAAGTCCTGGGACTGCCCCTGCCACGGTTCGCGCTACGATGCCTCCGGGAAGGTGATCGGGAGCCCGACTGTGAGAGATCTGAAAGGGAAGGAGGTCGTGCGGAGGTAGGCGGGGAGGGAAAGCGAGTTCCATACCTATATATGGTCCCGGCATAATGGTGACCGCCTGCCGCCCCTGGGAACGGGGCCGGGCGGGCAGAAGGAGGCTTGACATATGGAGCATGGACCGGGTGCTTACGACGTGCCGGGCAGGCACGAGTCGTTCTGGATGGAGACAACGGCGGAGACGCCGCATCCCTCACTGGCGGGGAATCTCGAGACCGACGTGGCGGTCGTGGGCGGCGGCATCGTCGGCATCACTACCGCCGTCCTGCTCAAGCAGGCCGGTTACGCGGTCACGGTCCTTGAGGCGAACCGGGTCTGCCACGGGGTGACCGGCCACACGACGGCGAAGGTCACCTCGCTCCACCGGCTTATCTACGCGGAGCTCATCGACCGGTTCGGGAGCAGGCAGGCGCAGCAGTACGCCGAAGCGAACCAGGCGGCGATCGAGACGATCGCGTCGTTTATCCGGAAGTACGACATTCCCTGCGACTTTCTCCGGAAACCCGCCTACACCTACGCGGAGTCGGAGGAGGCCCGCGGCCTTGTCGCGGCCGAGGCGGACGCGGCACGGAGCCTCGGGCTCCCGGCGACGTTCACGGAAGACGTCCCGCTGCCGGCCCGGAACTACGGCGCGGTCGTCGTCGGGAACCAGGCGCAGTTCCACCCGCTGAAGTACCTCCTGCACCTCGCCTCCCTGGTGCCGGGCGACGGGAGCCGGATCTACGAGAAGACCCGGGCGCTCGAGGTGCAGGACGATGGAGGCCGCTGCACGGTCCGGACAGAGAACGGGACCGTCACGGCACGGGCCGTCGTCCTCGCGACCCACTACCCCTTCTACGACAGCCCGGGATTCTACTTCGCCCGGATGGAGCCGTCGCGCTCCTACGTCCTCGGCGTCCGGCTTGACGAGCCGTTCCCGGCTGGAATGTTCATCAACGCCGCGGGCCCGGTCCACTCCTGGCGGTCGCAGCCCTCCGGTGCCGGCGAGCTGGTGCTTGTCGGCGGCATGGAGCACCGGACTGGCGAGGACGTGGATACAAGGAGGCACTACCGCGACCTCGAGGCCTACGCCCGGTCGGTCTACCCGATAACATCCGTCGATTACCGCTGGTCGGCGCAGGACTACATCACCGTCGACGGCGTCCCCTACATCGGCCCGCTCGCCGCCGGCCACGAGAACGTCTACATCGCGACGGGTTTCCGGAAGTGGGGGATGACCAACGGCACCGCGGCCGCGACGATCGTCACCGACATGATCCTGGGCCGTGCGAGCCCCTGGGCGGAGGTCTACGCCCCCGACCGGTTCAAGCCGGCGGCATCGGCCCGGCGGTTCCTCGTGCACAACATCGAGGTGGCCGAGAAGTACATCGGGGGAGCGATATCCCGGCCGGCCGGGGACCTCGCGGACGTCCTGCCCGGGGAGGGGAGGATCCTGATGATCGAAGGCCAGAAGGCCGGGGTCTTCCGGGACCGGGAGGGGCGGGTCCACGCGGTCAACCCGACCTGCACCCATCTCGGGTGCGTCGCCGCATGGAACAGCGCCGAAGAGACCTGGGACTGCCCCTGCCACGGCTCGCGCTACGATGCCGACGGGAAGGTGATCCACGGGCCGGCGGTGAAGGACCTCAAGCCGAGAGGGGGGTAGATGAGAGGCCTATATCGTAAAGGATGTCACATCCCACATCCACGGCGCTCGAAATCTACTCAGTTGCAGCATTGACACGGATTTCGTGGGGACTGCGCACCTACGGTGCTCGAGCTCCTGCCCTTCGGCCAGTCGCATATCGCCACGCACTGCCCCCGCCCCTAGGGGCGGGGAACGAAGCTCCGCTAGGAGCGGAGTTTGAGCGCCGAAGGTGCGAATGAGGAGGCCGGAGGCCGGGAGGGGTGGGGGTTATAAGTGTCCTATTATAAGGTAGAGACAGGGGAGGGGGGATGCTCCCCCCTCAAAGCCTAACGGCTTCTCGTGCTCCTTTCCTATCGGAACGTCGCACTCCCCGTCAGCCCCTCCTCGCACCTACGGTGCTCGAACTCCTGTCCTTCGGACAGTCGTTCCCCCGTATGGCGATAGCCACCACGGTCCACTGCACCGGGATTGTTCCTCGCCTAAGTTGTTCTGTCTGCCGCCCGAGGATCAACTGCCCCACCAGAGCACTCCGGAAAAACTCCGGATGGATAATTATATATCCGCCCGCCCGCACATTCCCATTAATCATGTACCTCGTCATCCGCTGTCCGGGCTGCAAGACCTTCAACTACGTGGACCGTTACCAGCGCTGGAGGCTCTGTCCCATGTGCGGCGAGGTGATCAACGTCGGACGTGCGCCGGTCTACCTGGAAGCCGACGACTTCCTGGATGCAGAACGGGTGGTGGCGCAGCTGGAGTCGTACCTGCACCAGACCGGAAAAAAGGACCTCACAGAGCAGGACATCCGGCAGCTAAGGGCCCAGTATGCCGAATGGGTGAAGAGCCGGGTCTGATCACCAGAGACGCCCGCAGCCCGGGCAGAGCATGCTCACTCTCCTCCCGCAGTGCGGGCAGTAAAGGCCCGTGCGTTCGTTGCTGGATAACGGTCTCCCGCATCGCTTACAGTGAATCGGGGCCTCGAACCCACACTCGTGTCTGACCATCAATCCAGATATTCGTAGTCCTTCACAAAAAGATTTCCTTTCCCGCGGTTCGCAATATCCCCGGTGAACCGGATAAGCGTGCGCCCCTCGTGCTGAACCGTCTCAATCTTTTTGAAGGTAGGAAGCATCCCCTGCGCGGTCCCGTAGACGTAACAGGAGCCCCCTTTCATGTTCGCACCCGGGCGTCGGCAGTCCCCGTGGACGATGAGCGTGCCGCCGTGCATCTCCGCCCCGGGCATGTCCCCGGCATCGCCGTGCACGATCACGGTGCCGCCGGCGATGCTCTCCGCGAGGAAATCCCCGGCGCGGCCGAAGACCTCCACGGTGCCGCCGGTCATGCCCTTCCTGCCGCCGCGGTAGCCCGAGGCGCAGTAATCGGCGGCGTCGCCCCGGCAGAGGATGGTCCCCCCCGCCATCTCCCTCCCGAGCCAGCCGTCGGCGTTGCCGTGAACCTCGATCGTCCCGCCGCTCATGAAGTTGCCGCAGTGCATCCCGATATCCCCGAGGATGGTGATCCTGCCGCCGTCCATGTACTCGCCGACCCTTTTCAACCGGAACGTCTCCCCCGAAAGGACGACCTCGACGTCCTCCGAGCGGTCGGCATCGCCCTCCACCGAGACCGCGAAGACCTCGTCGAGCCGGAACTCCCTGTTCCCCCGCCAGACCAAAAGATCGGTGCCGGCAAGAAAGTTCTTCGGGACGATCGACTCCGCCTCGATCGGGATGAACGACCTCGCACCGGGCTTCATCGCGAGCGTGACCTTCATATCTCCGCCTCCGTCTCGATGCACCGGTTCCGGTTCAGGTACTCCGCCTGCACCGGGTAGTTCCTCATCCGGACCGTGTAGTAGCGATCGAACTTCTCGATGAAGTCGGGATCCTTTCCCATATCGTAGACCTCGGAAACCTTCGGCCGGACCCAGAACGTGGCGTTGCTCCCGTCGACCAGGCACTCGCCCCTCCGGGCGACGACCCTGCCCCGCTTGATCGTGTACTCGGTCCGGCTGAACGCATCGATGACCTTCCGGTAGTCAACCGACGGGTCGACCTCGTCGATCAGGAGCGGGTAGATGGCGACGTCCGCATCGGCGCCCGGCCCGAGATGGCCCTTCCCGAGGTCCTGGAGCCCGAGCGCCCTTGCCTGGCCGGCCCGGGTCATCACCGCGATCTCGTACCAGTCCAGTTCCCGCTCGATCGCCGGGAGGGGCACCCGTGACGCGGTATCGGGGTGAATCGTGGCGAACTCGGCGTCGCGGTACTTCTTGCTCATCAGGAGGCCGATGATCTCCGGGTATTTGACGAACGGCGCGCCGTTCGGGTTATCCGTCGTGAGCAGGCACTGCCAGGGGCTCTTCGTGAGGAGCGCGAGCTCAAGGCCAATCGCCCACATGATCGAGTTGACCAGGTTCTTGCGCCGGTAGATGACCGGGATGATACCCGAGCCGGTCTCGAGCTCCACGTCGTGGTTGCTCCACTTCTCGTGATGAAGGCGGTAGAGGTTGAACTCCATCGGCCCGTCGGCGGTCATCGTCGTCGTCCGGCCGAACATCACCTGCCCCATGTCCATGACGATCTGCGGACGCATGTCGACGAACCGCGCAATCGGCTCGCTTTTCGAGCAGAAATCCTTCCATCCCGACCCGCCGTAGGCGTGGAACTGGACGTGGGTGGCATACAGGGTCTGCCTCTTCTTGTTCAGGTCCGGGATGAGGCCGAGCGACCCGAGCGTGCAGGTGTAGTTCCCCGGTGTTCCCAGGTTGTTGCAGTGGAGGTGGACGGAGTGCGGGAGGTGGAGGAGTTCGTTCGCCTCGACGATCGACCGGATGATCTCCGCGGGCGTCACCTCGAAGTGGGGCACCGGGTCCCTGATGCACGAGACGTTCTTGCCCCACTGCCAAGCCTCGGTGCCGCCGGGATTCGTGAGTTTGACGGCAAACCCTTTCACCGCCTTGAGCGTCCAGGCGATGATGGCCGCGACCCTCTTTTTGTCGCCGTCGCGGATCGCCTCCATGATCCCCCAGTTCCCGTCGAAGAGGACGTTTGCCATCGTGTCCTGCAGCGGCGTGTAGAGGAACTCCTCGTGGGTGTGGCGGGCCTCGAGCGGCGCCATCGCGCCCTCGAGCAGGGTGGTGTAGCCCATCACGCTGTAGCGGTAGCTGTTGCCGTAGGTGGTCGGGACGCTGTAGCCGGACGTAGCATGCAGCGGCCCGCGCCGGGGCGTCCTCCCCGCCCGCATATCCTCGGGGCTCATGTACCGCCCGAAGTTCACCTTCGTCCCGCAGATATGGGTGTGGGAATCGACCCCGCCCGGCAGGGTGAGCATACCGCGGGCGTCGATCACCTCCGCCGCATCGCTCACCTCCTCGACGATCCTGCCATCGCGGATGGCGATATCCATCGTCTCGGCGTTGATCCCCCGGAGGGGGTCGATCACGCAGGCGTTCCTGATCAGGAGCTCGCTCATCGTCCTTTCGCCTCCTGCATCAGGGCATACATCCGGGAGAGGACATCCCTGTCGGACGGGTAGCCGGTGGAGAGAACCCTCCTCGTCCGGATGGGCACCCCGTCCATCCGGTAGGCTGTTCCCTCCGCATCGATCCCGGTCACCGCCACCGGGATCTGGACGTTGCAGAACGCGGTGGTGGCGTTCGGGTAGGGGTCGAGCTGGACCACCGGTATATCGGCGAGATGTTCGAGGCATTTCCGCGGGAAGTGGGCCGCAGGGTCGCTCCCGACGATCAGCGCCGCATCGCACTCTTTCCGGGCCAGGATATCCACCGCCGTCGTCTCCCCGGGATTGTAGAAGGCGATCCCCCGCGAGAAGTCGATCCCGAAGGGATAGCCGGTCATCCAGGTGTTCACTTCGTTGGAGCCGTAGACGTTGTAGTGGCCCCGCATCGCCGAGATGGTGAACTTCGTGTGCCGGCTCAGTTCCGAGACGAGTTCGATGGCGTTTCGGATGTTCTTGTACTTCCCCCGGGTCATCGTGAGCCCGAGCCCGAAGTAGACCGCCCCGAACTTCGCCGTTTTGCAGAGGTTTGCCACCCGGACGAGCTGTTCCCGGGTGACGCCCGCGACCGTCCGCGGGATCGTCTCCGTCTTCCCCTGGACGATTGCTCGGAGCGCGGAGAGGACCGCATAGTCCCCGCCGGGTTTGATCTGCACGAACTCGTCGGCGATGTTTGCCGTCTCGGTCTTCCGGACGTCGACGACGATCACCTTCCGGTCGCGGAAGGCGTTCTCGAGGAAGAAACCTTCGGCATACCGCGTGTACCGCGAGAGGTGGCGGGGATGGGCGTCGATCGGGTTCGACCCCCAGTAGATCACGAGGTCCGCCCGGTTCTTCACCACCCCGAGCGTGCACCCCGGGTGCCCGACCTCCTGGATGGCGAGGATTGACGGCCCGTGGCAGACCGAGGAGGTGTTGTCGATGACGCCCCGCACGAGCTCGGCCATATGCACCCCCACGCACTGGGCCTCCCCGTGGGTGCCGCTCCACCCGTAGAGGAGCGGGCGCTCGGCGGAAAGGAGCATATCGGCGGCATACCGGATCGCCTCATCGCAGGAGATATCCATCCATTCGTCTCCGTCGCGCAGGATCGGGCCCTTCAGCCGATTCTCGCCCATGAACTTCGTCGTGCCGAGTTCGCAGGCATTGGTGACGGCGACTACCCTGCCCTCCTCAACCTCCACCTCGATGTCGTCGCAGAGGCATCCGCAGAAGGGGCAGACCGCGTCCTTAACGATCATACGCAAGGCCTCCCAGGTCTTCCATCAGTCCGTGAACAGTCTTCGGTTCTTCGTCCGTCGGTTCGATCTCCACCTCGTGCGACTTGAAGTCCGGCATCCCCGTGGAGTGGGTGACGGCGGCGACGATGTGGTTTGCGTAGGGTCCGTAGGGAACAAAGACGGTTCCCATCTCCACCTCGACCGATGCGGCCGCACGCATGACGACCTCCCCGCAGGGCCCGGTCACCCTGACGGGGTCCCGGTCGGCAAGCCCGAGTTCCATCATGTCGAACTCGTGCATGAAGCAGGTCGAGGTCTCCTCCGCGTAGGCGGCAGAAGTCTTGTTCTCGACGGTCACGCCCTGTGTCACCGTCCGCCCGGTGATCATGAGAAACGTCATGCTTCCGCCTCCTCGCCCTGCACCCCTTCAACCATGCGGGCGACCCGGATCGCGCGGTTCGGGCAGTTGGTCTCGCAGGTCTTGCACCCCGTGCACTTCTCCTCGTGGAGTATCGTCACCCGGCCGCCCTCGATCCGCATGATCACCTCGTCGCTTGCGGACGTCCCGGTCCCCGCGAGCTGGGGGTCCACCTCCCGGTTGACCGGACAGGAGACGCAGCAGTTCCCGCACCGCATGCAGAGGGTGTCGTCGACCTCCAAGCGGTACCACGAAGAGAACGCCGTTTTATCACGATGGGTGACGTCGAGGATCCGCCCGCTCGAAAGGACGCCCTCGGGGCACGCCTCGACGCAGAGGCCGCACCGGATGCAGTGGCCCGGGTAGATCTCCGGCTCCCACCGGTCCTTCTTGCGGAGGACGGCGATGGCGCCGGGCGCCGGGCAGATCATCATGCAGGTGAGGCACTGCGTGCACTCCTTATCGGTCAGGGTCGGGTAGCCCTTGAAGTAGGAGGGGGTCTCGAGCGGCGCGGTCTTTACGAAGAAGAAATCTTTTAGCCATTCCGGCCGGAGGAACTCCCGCACGTAGTAGACGATCGATCGCATATCCTCACCTCTCGTTGCACGCAATGCAGGGATCGCTGCTGATGAACGTCGACGTCACGTCGGCAATCGATGCGGCGTCGACGATCATCGAGTGGGCGCAGGCCTCGATGTTCATGATCGACGGCGTCCGGATCGCGATATCGAGCACCCTGCCGTATTCGTCGGTCTTGACGGAGTAGGTCAGTTCGCCCCGGGGGGCTTCGCCGCTGTACGAGGTTTCTCCCGCCTTGCAGAGGCCGCCGCCCCGGATGGGTCCTTCGGGGAGGGTATCGACGCACTTCCGGATCAGGTCGATGCTCTGGAAGACCTCCTGGAACCGGACCATGACCCTGGCGAAGTTGTCGCCCTCGGTCCGGGTTACCTGCTCAAAGCCGAGCTCCCGGTAGGTCGGGTGGCGGAGGCGGAGGTCGCAGACAACACCGCTCGCCCGGGCCGTGGGGCCGACGGTGTGGGCGCGGATCGCCTCCTCCCGGCTCATGACCCCGATCCCCTTGCTCCTGAGCGCAATCAGGGGGCCGGTCTCGAAGATCCCGGTATACCGCCGCATCTCGTCCTCCACCTTCGCGAGATCGGCAAGCATCGCCGCGGCGTCCTCCGGCAGCAGGTCGAACCGGACCCCGCCCGGGATCATGTAGGCGGTGTTGATCCTCGAGCCCGTGATCCGCTCGAGGTTGTCGAGCACCGTCTCCCGGGTATTCAGGAGATACATCGCGAGCGTCTCGTGCTCGATCGTGTAGCAGTAGGAGAAGTTCGCGAGGATGTGGCTTGCCATCCGGTCGAGTTCGTTGACGATGACCCGGAGGTAGGCCGCCCGCGGCGGGACGGCGATAGCACTGATATCTTCCATCGCCTCGATGAAGACCATGTTGTGGACGACCGAGCAGATGCCGCAGACGCGTTCCGCAAGGAACATCACCTCCTGCCAGGGGCGGCCGCGCATGATCCGCTCGATCCCCTTCTTCATGTAGCCGAGTTCGACCTCGGCCCTGAGCACCCGCTCGCCCGCCGTCTCGCACTTGAGGCGGACGGGCTCCTTCCAGCAGGGGTGCACCGGGCCGAGCGGAATGGATACGTCGACGGTCTTCTTCATGGCTGTTTCTCCTCGTAGTCTTTGAATATCAACGGCGCGACCGAGAGTATGGCGGAGAGGATCTCCGTCGGGCGGGGCGGGCAGCCCGGCACCTGTGCGGCGATGGGTATGTAGTTCTCGACGGGCGGGGTCGTCAAGGTACCCCTCCGGGCATAGACGCACCCCGATATCGGGCAGTTCCCGATGGCGACGGCCACCTTCGGCTCCGGGATCTTCTCCCAGATCTCGCGGAGTTTGTCCACCCACTGGGGCGTTACGGAGCCGATGACCAGGAGGACGTCGGCCTCCCGGGGATTGTTGTGGACGTAGATGCCGTACTGCTCGATGTCGTAGCGCGGCGCGAGGCAGGCAAGCACCTCGATGTCGCAGCCGTTGCACGACCCGACGTCGACGTAAGCGACGTGGATCGACCTTGAGCGGACGAAGTTCTTGATCTCCTGCAGGATATTTCTCATGAGAGGACCGCCTCCCGGACCCGGGCTTTTCCTCTCGCGATCGCCTCGTCTCTTGACGATCCGTCCCCTATCATCGCTTTTGTCTCATCGCATATCGACCGCATTGTCTCTGTTTCCACGAGCGGCACGAACCGGGTGAAAAGTTCGCACCCGAGATCTTTTGCCGCCGGGTCGCTGTCGTTATCCGCGTGCTCCTGCCCCATCTGCCACCGGGATTCGAGGTTCTCGAGCAGGGACATATCGAACCGCCTGATCAGCACCATCCGGAGTTTCGCGTCGGAGATGCCGAGGCGCCCGGCAATCGCCCGGACGGCCTCGTCGTGCCTCGTGCTCGTCAGGATGGTGAACTTCATCTGGCGGAGGTCTTTCTCGTAGAGGTACCCGGTCATGCGAATCCTCCTGCCTTGGCGAGGGCGTAGCCGGCAAAGAGAGCGACCGCCAGCCAGAGCCCCGCCGTCTCGAACCGTTTCAACCGCTCCTCGTTCGAGGCGTAATGGATGAGGGAGAGGGCCACCAGGAGCCCGGCGAGGGCCACCGCCTCGCCCCGGACCGTCCCGTTCTGCAGCCACTGCACCAGGGCTATGACGAGGTACGCCGCCCCACCGAAGAGCACCAGTTCGCGGATCATGGCATCACCCACCACAGGTATCCGACGTAGGCGAGCATCGCCCCGGTGATGAGCCCCTGGATGGTGACGCTGTCGAACGGCGAGAGCATGGGCGTTATCGCGCATATGAACGAGAGCGATACGAGAACGATCGTCATGATGACGAGTGCCAGAGAGAACGGCACGGCCCCGACGAAGATCGCGACGAAGGCGTAGAGGAGCACGAACGTCTTGAGCCCGTCGATGACGGAGATCCCGGCCCGCCAGACCCCGAAGTGCTCGGTCTTGTAGCCGCTCACGAGTTCTTTACTCTCGACGATCGAGAAGGGCCCGTAGGGCATCTTCGAGAGGATAACGAGGTACATTGCTATCGCAACAGGCGGCGCTATGAGGAGGAACGGGCCGTGGACTGCCTGGTAGGCGGTGATGTCCGCGAGGAGAAGCGACCCCGTGAAGAGGTAGATCGCGGCGATCGTGACGAAGAGCGGGATCTCGGAGGCCGCGGAGATGACCGACCGAACACCGCCGAACTTCCCGTAGGGCGAGCCCGACGAGAGCCCGAACCCGTGCTCGACGACCTTATGGAGCATGTAGATCGCAAAGAGGATCAGGATGCTCTCGCCGGCGAGAACGACGAAGAGCGCCGCGCTCCAGATGCCGATGCCGATGAGCACGACGCCCACGTAGAGCGTGGCGCTTGCGGTCTTCGGCACCCAGGTGCTCTTGAACGAGAACTTCAGGGCGTGGAGGATCTCCTGCCAGACGGGAGGGCCCGGCCTCATCTGTACCCGTGCGATGACTTTCCGGTGGAGCCCCAGCAGGAGGAGTCCGAACGCTGCTGCAAATACCAGGTACTCGATCATGTCAGTATCCTATGAACGGGATATCCTCTTCTCCGCCCGGAGCCCGCCACCAGAGCCCCAGGAAGAGCACCAGTGCCGGGAAGGCGATCACGATGGCCGTCTCCGCCGCCCAGAGCGGTATGAGGCCTGCCGCCAGTGCCGCCCATGCGGCGGCGATGACGATGGCCGATGCCGCGAGCCCCAGGGAAACCGTCTTTCTTTTCATGGTAATCAGATAGTTATGGCAATCTCCACGACGCGCAGGAAGATCAACAGCGATGAGAGGGAGCACATGATGACGTAGGGGGCGCCCGGCGCCCGGAACATCTCGGCCTTTGCCGCGTAGAACGGCGCCATCCCCTCTCCGATGACGCCGAGTGCGAGGAGGGCTTTGCCCACCGGCGGGACGGCAGAGGCACCGGCCGCAAGGGCCGGTATCGAGAGCGTCCCCGTCGTCGCGAGGATCAGCGCGGCGCCCCCGAAGAGCGGCAGGGTGGCGACCATGGCGACGATGCCGTACTCGTACGCGGCATCGAGGACGTGGCGACTTTTCACCGCCGCGACGATGCCGACGTTCGTGATGCCGACGAGCGAGGCAAAGAGCGTGAAGTTGAAGATGTCCCCGCTCCCCATCGCCCCCATCGTCGCGAGGCCGCACGCGATCGTCATGAACCGCCGGAAGCGCATCTCGGCGACGGCGGTCTCCTTCGCGTAGTAGGCGTCCCCCCCGAACGCTATGTCGACCTGACCCTCGGGCCTGCTCAGGATAGCGAGGCCCGTGAAGATCAGCGCGAGCACAAAGAGCGTGAGGGTGTAGGGGGTGTAGTAGTGGAGGATATCCCCGAACTCCAGCACGAAGAGGCTGCTTCCGCCGATATCAGGCATTCGGACCACCCCGCATGGTGCCGATGAGCGACATCTTGGCCATGACCTTGACGAGGATCGCCGATCCCGCGAGCATGACCGCGAAGAACCAGTACTGCGGGAGGAGCATGAAGACGAAGAACGCGACGATCCAGAGCACCCACGAGTAGCCGCTCGCCGTCTCGATCAACTCGAACCGCTCGTGGTGGTCGCGGCAGAGGAAGTAGAAGAGCACGCCGAGGCCGGCGACGGCCCCGCCGGAGAACCCGGAGAGGACGATGCCGTAGACGACGAGGATCGCGGCGAGGATGCCGGGAGCGCTCTCCATCACCTCGATCTGCAGGCCGGCCGCCGGCGGCCGGACGTAGCCCTCCTTTACCCGGTAGATCTCGGAGAGCGCGATCAGTTCCGAGACCCCCACCACGAGGCCCGGGAGGATGAGAGCCTCCGCGAGGTCGGTGCCGACGAGCGCGATGAACGCGAGGGTGACGACCTCGACAAGATCCGTGAGCAGCAGGCGGTGGAGGCCGTCGGTCTCCCGCATCAGGGCAAAGAACGCGACTCCCGCTGCCGCGAACGCCACGAGAAGGCCGATCGAGTAATCAGGAATCATTCTCCCTCCGGAAGAGGTAGGAGGCGATCGCGAACGCTGCAAAGAGGATGCTCGTCTCGACGACCGTATCGAGCCCCCGGGTGTTGTAGAGGATCTCGTCTATGATCCCGCCCGGATGGGCGACGATCGTCGTGCCGAGGTAGTGCGTGTGGTCCGCGAGGTACTGCGAGAGCGGCGTTAAGTAAGCGGTGACGTAGCCCGCGTAGGGCGAGTTCTCCGGGTACTGGGCGACGACCTCCGTTGTGCCGAACGGCACGCCTCCCCGGTCATAGGGGTAGAGCGAACTTGCGGGGTCGAGAGTCTTGGGGTAGAGCTGCTGCTCCTCGAATCCGAGCGGCAGGGAGAGGATGCCGGCGAGGGAGATGATGATGCACGCGCCGGCGAAGAGCGCCACGAGGTTCTGGAAGTTGGAGACGAACCTTGAGATCCGCGTGATGATCAGCACGATGCATCCCTCCATTCCATCAGGCGCACGATGACGAACGTGCTGATCGCGGTGACGGCAACGAACGTCAGGAGGGCCAGGGCCTCGTCGTAGGCGAGCATGACGAGGAGGAGGCCCCATGCCGGTATCTCCAGGTTGATCAGCCGGGCGACGTAGGTCTTCGGCCGCACGAAGGCGACGGAGAGGACGCCGATCACGAGGATGGCGAGGCCGAGGACGAAGACGGCGTTCACGCCTGCTCCCTCCTCACGACCATCAGTATGAATATCGTGGCGATCGGGGCGATGAGGGAGACCGCGATCGCGACGTCCAGGTAGCCGCGGTCCACGATGAACGGCACGATCCCGGCGACGAGGATGCCGAGCGAGATCACCTTCCCGTAGGAGTCACGGACGAGGGCCGTGGAGACCGCGCCGAGGAGCGCGACGAGCCCGAACGCAACCTCGAGGGCGACGATCATCGTTTCATCCCTCCCGCGTAGGTGCTTGCCACGGCGTTCGCCTCGAGCGTGGAGCCGACGAAGTAGGCTGCCGCCGCGACGAGCGAGAGCGGATGGTTGAGCAGCAGGACGATTGTCCCGGCGACGGCGAAGTTCAGGACGTTCGCGTAGGGGAGTTTCCGGCCGGTGTTCTTCTCAATGACGGCTCGTATAGCGGCAAAGACGGCTACTCCCGCCACGATATAGAGCGCGATCACTGCCGGACCCTCCAGAGCCGTGCAAGAAGCCGGCTTGCGTGGGTATGGGAGAGCCCCTGGATGGTGAGGATGGCGATCACCATGCCCGCGATGAAGTCGGTGGCGGCGAACCCGACCTGGGTGAAGGCGTAGACGACGAACGTGGCGAGGACCGCACCGGTGGTCCCCGCGTAGCCGGGGTCGTGGCAGATGCGGTTGCCGATAAAGACCAACAGGGCCGCAGCGAGCCCGCCCGGGATGCCGGCGACGTAAACGCCGCAGGCGGCAAGGAGTGTTCCCGCCGAGGCGTCGGGGGAGCAGACGATGTTCCCCATCATGGTGCCGCCGGCAAGAGCGCCGCCGCCTGCCTCGATATCCCGCGCGACGGCCGACGCTCCGCTGACACCCCCCGCTTCCGGCAACCTGAAGAAAATATCGACGGTTACGAAGAGTAGCCAGCTGATGATCGCTGCCGCCAGGATATGGAGGAACTCGCCCAGCATTTTTAGTTCAACTACTGGAAAATACGGTCAATCAATTCAATAAAGGTTTTGTTGTTAACATTTCGGGCGTTATTTTACCGGAATGCGGCTTCGGCGCACCTCCGGCACGATAACCCCCGGGTTAGTATTGTATGTAATATAATGAATATTATATACGATATATTTTTCCACGCACTTTTCGGGGACTCATTGCGCCGTTATTGCCGGATCCGGGAGCCGAAAAGGGTTTTCGGATCAGGCCGGTATGCGAGCGAGACCGCGCATGCCGCCCGTCAGGCAGGCTCCCGGACGACGAGCCCCCGGCGGAAGACGCCCCCTGTTGCGCCGGGGAACAAGTATAATGCTCCCGGCATTGACATATATGCACGCGGGGGTTGCCGAGCCAGGTCAAAGGCGCTGGATTTAGGGTCCAGTCTCGAAGGAGTTCAAGGGTTCGAATCCCTTCCCCCGCATGAGCATTCTCGTTCAGGCGTCCCTAACCCGAAAAACCGTCTTTCTTACGCGTTAACCGTGACACTTCGTGCCGCCTCCCCGCGCAGGCCGACACTCCCCTGCCGGGAGGGACGCCAGTCCCTCCACCCCGGAGCGGTCCCGAATCGGCACAACCCCACCGAATGGCTACCGTCTCCCTCACGTCAGCTCGTGTTTCCGGAGAAACTCCCGGACCTGCCTCGACTCGATCCAGCCCCGGTCGAGTTCCCGGACGTAGCTGTTGATCCGCTCGACCTGCTCCTGGATCCTCTCTACCGCCGTCTCTTCCTCGAGCAGCTCTGTCATGCCGAGGATCACCTGCAGCGGCTGGCGGATGTGGTCGCCGAGGATCGCGAACTGCTCGATGTTCCGCTCGATCTGCTCGAACGCCTGCTGCCGGAGCTGCTCCTCATGTTTCCGCTCGGTGATGTCCCTGCCGACCACGTGCACCCCGACTACCGTTCGATCGCGGACGATCGGGGATTCGTTCAGCTCGAGGAACGCCCCGGACCCGTCTTTGCGGCGGAACTCGATCTCGAGCCCCTCGACCGGCTCGCCCCGGGTTATCTTCTTTCGTCCCTCCTCCCACGCAGGGAGCGACGACGGGACGACGTAGTCGCGGCATTTGCAGCCGATGAGTTCGTCGGGACTGTAACCAAGGATCCTCATCACCGCCGGGGATATGTAGGCGATCCCGCTTTCGTGGTAGCAGGTGTAGATCATATCGAAACTCTGCTGCATGATCTCCCGGAACTGCGATTCGCTCTTCAGAAGGCATTCCCGCGCCTGAAAACGCTCGATCGTCCTTCCGAGACGTCTCGCAACGGTATCGATCAACGCCCGCTCCTCCCGGAGGAACGGGCCGTCGGACTCTTCCGGTCTCTCGCGGAGATAGCAGACCACCACCATGCCGACCGTCTCGGCGTTGACGATGACCGGAGATGCCTGCCGCCAGGGTGTCTCCCGGAACTGTTCCGTCCTGTACTCGCGCCCGCGCACCGTGATCCTGGCGACGGCATCCTCCGGGTACTGCCAGCCGGAAGGAAGAGCCCGGACGACTTCGCCGAAGATCTCGTCGAGCGAGGTCCCCGGCTGCTCGATGATCCGGGATAACTCGTAAAGGGTTGAGAGTTCTTTTACCCGCTCGTTCAGGTCATGTGTCCGTTTCCGCAGGGCATCCTCCGCCTGCTTTATCTCGGTGATATCCCTCGTAATGACCGCGATCCGGGTGACGGTATCGTGCGCATCCCTGACCGGGTAGAGGACGGCATCGTACCGCCGTCCCTCCCGTGTATCTTCGAATCGTGTGCGCCTGCCTGAGGCGGCGACCTCGCGGAGGCGGGCCGCGTATACTTCCGCCACATCCGGCGGGAAGAGTTCAGACGCAGTCATGCCGATGAGGGCCTCCCGGGAGAGCCCAAACCGCCGGGTCGCTGTCTCGTTGACGTCGATAAGTCTGCCTTCTGCATCGACGAGAACGATCATCTCTTCTGGGGCGTCGAGGAGGGCACGGGCCGTCGCCTCGCTCTCCCGGCGTTCGTCTTCGGCGCGTTTCCGGTCGGTGATGTCGTAGAGCTGCTCGACGATGAACGCCACTTCTCCCTGCGGATCGAGGATCGGACTTGCCCGGCACTCCAGATAACGCCCGAGTTCGGGCACGAACTTCTCGACGACCTCCCGCTTTCTGCTCTCGAGCGCCCTGGCCGTCGCGCAGACTGTGCAGGGTCCGGTCCGCCCGAGGAGGTCGTAGCACTTCCGCCCCCTCACCTCCTCCGGCGTCATCCCGAGCATCTCGTAGCCGGCACGGTTGTAGCGCAGGATCGTGTGGTCCGGGAGCTGGACGCCGACGATGTCGCCGAGGTTCTCAAAGAGCCCCTCGAGCAGGGTGTTCGCCTCCTCCAGGCGGCGTCGGGTCTGTTCCTCCCCGGTGACATCCTGCCAGGCGACGACGGCGCCGGAGATCACGCCGTCCATGACGATAGGCGAGGCGGATACGACGACGTGAAGATCCTCGCCCCCGGGCTCATGGATGGCAAACCGGCAGGATTTCAGCGTCTCTCCCCTGAGCGCCCGATGCCCGGGGAGGTCCTCGGGCCGGACAGGTTCGCCGGCAGGGTACCTGATCGCTGCATCCCCGGACGTATCCCGCCTCCCCAGGAGTGCCCGGACTATCCTGTTCTCTTTGCCCGGACCCGCCACGACCACCCCGCCGTCTGCGTCGTAGACGATCCCCTGCCTGCCGATGGCAGCGAGAAGCGCATCGCGCTCCAGTTCTACCTGGACGGCCCGCGCGGCAAGATTCCGGTTCTCAGCGATCAGAGCCTCGATGCCTGCTTTCAGTCTCTCCCGTGACCGCCGGTCGAGAGTGGGGGCGGCATCCTGTAGCATCTGCAGAATGTCGGCGGGATACTCATTGTGCAGTTCCTCCATCAGGTCACCCCGGTTCAGGACAGTTCCGGCACCCGCATAGCTTTACTCTCCCCCGGACCCCCCGGCAGGGGAGGCGGGACGGGTCTGCCCGCTCCTGCAACAGAACGAGAACTTCCACGGCAGCCGGTTTCCGCATCGGGTGCGGCACAGCGCGGATCTTGCCGCGCGTAGCGGCAGGGGCACTCCGTATTCCTATCGGTTGCCCGGCGAGCTCGCCGGACAGCCGGTGCATCGTGGACAGTTCTGCAGGCGTGGTATGAGACATTGAAACATCATCCGTTCGGGCAGGTCAAAACCAGATACAAGTATAATTTTGATCAGATAAAATGAATTGGCACCGGAAATCCTCTGCCGGAAGGCTGAACCGGCTCAGAAGGAGTGCCGTCTGCGGCCTGCGAAGCCCTGACCGGGAGAGGTGTGCCGGTCTTCGCCGTCCGGGCACAGCCGCAGGCGGGCGATCGAAATTTAGATGACCGATACGGGTATGTCAGTGGTGCGGCTGGAGATCCTGTCGACCCGCATCTGGCGCGATAATGGTTCACGGCAAAAACCATTCCTCCCCGGCGTTCCCCGGCAAAAAAGTACCGCCGGCGGCAAACAGCCAGTTCGCGATCATTGCCCCCGACCTCGGGCTCATATTCCTCTTCATCGCGCTGGTATCGTGCACCCCGCTCCTCGTCGGTCTCTGGTACGGCGAGACCGATCTCCTCCTCCCGATGGCCTCGGCTCCGGCGGGGTTCGGCATCATCGGGATCTGGCTTGCCGGTATCCCGAAGGCGGAGGGAGAGGCGCACCTCACCGTCGCGCTCTCGGCGGTCGCCCTGATCTGGCTCGCCGCCGCACTGATAGGCGCGCTGCCGTATACGCTCGGTCTCGGGATCTCCTACACCGACAGCGTCTTCGAGGCGATGTCGGGCTGGACGGGCACGGGGCTCTCCCTTCTCCCGTCGGTCGATACCACGCCGAGGACGATCCTCTTCTGGCGGTCGCTGACCCAGTGGATGGGCGGGCTCGGGATCGTCGCGTTCACCATCGCTCTCGCGGGCAGGTCGGGTCTGACGCGGTTCCGGCTCTACCGCTCGGAAGGGCGGTCCGAGACGTTCATGCCGAGCGTCGTGGCCACGGCCATAGAGATGTGGCGGATCTACCTGGTCCTCACGGCCCTCGGCATCGGGCTCGTCCTCCTCTCGGGGATACCCTTCTGGGACGCCGCGAACATCGTCATGACGGCGGTATCGACCGGCGGGTTTGCGGTTCATACGGCCGGCATCCTCTACTACGAGAGCCCGCTCCTTGAGATGCTCGTCGTCCCGATCATGATCGCCGGAGCCCTGCCGTTCAAACTCTATTTCCTCCTCTACTACCGGAGAAGGTTCGGTCTCCTCGCGGACCGGCAGGCAATCCTCCTCTTTGCGCTCATCCTTGCCGGGTGCGCCGTCGTCACCTTCGATCTCGTATCCATCTCATCCCTGACGCCCGCGGAGGCGCTCCGGCAGGGCATCTTCATGACGGTGAGCGGCATCACCTGCACCGGGTTCCAGAACGGGGATCCCCGCAGCTGGTACGGCACGACGGTGATGGTCCTCGCCGCGCTGATGCTCGTCGGCGGAGCGGCGGGGAGCACCGCCGGCGGCATCAAACTCGGCCGGGTAATCCTCGGCCTTGAGCTCCTCAAGTGGTGGTTCCGGAGGCTTCATACCGGCTGGCGGGCGATCACCCCGCTCCGGCACGACGGGCGGCCGATCCTCGAGCACCTCCCGGAGTACGAGGTCTCAAAGAGCATGCTCGTCGTCATGCTCTTCGTCCTGATGGTCGCGGTCGCCACCCTCCTCCTGCTCCACCTTGCGCCGCAGGACGGGTTCGACTCCGCCGACGTCATCTTCGAGGTCGTCTCCGCCGCATCCAACGTCGGGATCAGCACCGGGTTCGTGAACCCCGGCATGAGTCCAGCAGCGAAGTGGCTCTTCATCATCGTCATGTGGGCGGGGAGGCTGGAGATCGTGCCCGTCATCGCCCTGGTGGCCGGGGCGTCACGGAGGCTGTAATCCGCTGGACTCCGTTGATGATACGGCGTAACGAGAGAGGATAGTATGCCGGACCGGGTATCCGGCCAAAAAGGGGGTGTGTAAAGGGTGGAGGCTTAGTTCTTCTTAGCCTTGTCCTGAACCTTCTCCGCCTTCTTGTCCTGCTTCTTATCCTGAGACTTCTTGTCCTTTCCCATGAATAACACACCTCCTTCCCGAGGTGGGATATATCTGATGTCAACTGTTCCGGATATATATTTTACGCTTGATCTGCCATTTTTTCTCAAAATTAGGCGAAATCGGGCGATTTTAATCGCCGTCGGGACATGGGGAGAACGGGGGTCGCACCACCGGGGCGCTACAACGCGAGATCGGAAAATCAGGTGCCGGCGGGGGGCACCTACACCCCGCGCCTGACCCCGGAGAGCATGTAGAGCACGATCAGGGAGAGTCCCCCGATCACCTCGACGCCTATCACGAGGGCCACGACCGGGATCGCGCCGGCAACCGCGAGGCCCCCGGATATCGGCCCGAGTTCGGCCGGTGTTCCTGCAGGCGCCGATCCCGGCTCGGCAAGCCAGTCGCAGAAGAGCGCTGTACCGACCGCAAACATGACAACCGCCATGAGGATGAAGATGAGCAGCCCCATGACCTCGATCTTTCGTAGCGGTTTTCCCGCAATGCGCACTGATGCCATCTTTGCACCCCTGCTCTCATGCATGTCGTTCACCCCCGCCTCGCCCGGTCACCCGGCGTTTCCCGAATGTAGTCGTCTCCGCAGGACGTGCCTCAAGCGTACGCCGTGGAGTGAGTCCGGCGCACGGGACCCGCCGGCCGGCAGTTACGGTTCCGGCCGGGGTTCTGAAGTCGATCGCCATAACAGGGAGGGCTGATGCTGTATCTGCGGTCCTTGCAGCCAGCAGACGGGAGGTCACGGAATCACCCGATACATTCGGTATCTCTCCGTTCACCAGTGTAGAATCGTTGACGCACCGATGCCGAAGCCGCGGGCACAATTCTACATGATTGAACATGACAATACTATGAGACAGAGGATGTATTTAATGGTACGCATCACGCCGTCCGCTGCACCCGGAGAGCCGCGTTCCCGGGGGATGCAATGCGCACCCGGCGTTTCATCCGCCGATACCGCCGCAGGATGGGGGCGACCTCTCACCGGGTAAAACTTCCGTTTCAGGGAAATACTGCGGGGAAGATCCGGAATACACCAAGATTTTTATCCGTTTCCCCCCAACGGATATAAGAATGCCTCGCATCTACCTCGGAAAGATCCTGCTCCGCTGGTGCGACTCCTGTCACGCTCCCGTGCTCTCCGGGGTCTGCGCCTGCGGGGCCCCGACCCGCCCGGTAGCCGTCACGCCGCCGGGAGACGCACGCCCTGCGTTTCCCGACGACGTCGAGCGGGTCAACCGCATATTCAGCGAGCATTTCGGAGCGCCGCTGATACCTGAGGGTCATATCGCGCTCCTGAACAAGGTCCCCGCCGATGACCGCATGGACGAGATCGTCCTCGGCGGCGCGGTCGTGGGCGCGATCCGCTACTTCCCGGAGGAGCGGCGCTGGGAGCCCCTCCCGCGCCCGGCCGCCGCTGCCTACCTGCGGCCGACGAAGCGCTTCGTCGTCGTCGACGACGGCGCGATCCCGTCCATCCGTGATTCGGGGGCGAGCGTCCTCGCGCCGGGGCTCGTCGCGATCGACCCCGCCGTCGCAGAAGGCGACGAGGTCTTCATCCTGACGAGAGCCGGCGAGTGCATCGGCGTCGGCAGGGCAAAGGCCGACGCCGCTACCGCCGCGACGATGGAGCGGGGGCTCGTCGTCCGGACCCGCAAAAACGTGCCCTCGATCTGTGTACCCGGCGAGGCGACGTGGGAGGATGCCGTCCGAGCAAACGAACAGGTCCTCGCGGACTACGAGGCCGCGAGCATCCGGTTCGTCAGAGAGGTCGCGGAGCAGAACCCACAGAAGCCCACGGTCTCCTACTCCGGCGGGAAGGACAGCCTCGCAACCCTGCTCGTCGTCTTAAAGGCGCTCGGCCCGGTGCCGCTCCTCTTCGCCGACACGGGGCTCGAGTTCCCGGAGACCTGCGAGAACGTGGACGAGGTGGCAGAACGTTACGGGCTCGACGTCTTCCAGGTCTGCGACGAGGAGACATTCTGGAAGACGTTCGAGGAGAACGGTCCGCCGGCCGTCGACAACCGCTGGTGCTGCAAGGTCTGCAAGCTCCACCCCGTCGGCCGCCTGATCGGCGAGCACTGGGGAGAATGCCTCTCGTTCATCGGGCAGCGGAAGTACGAATCGGTGCGGCGGATGCAGAGCAGGCGGGTCTGGAAAAACTCCCACGTCCCGCAGCAACTCTCGGCGGCTCCCATCCAGCAGTGGACGGCGATGCACGTCTGGCTCTACATCTTCCGCGAGAAGGCCCCCCACAACCGCCTCTACGAGCGGGGGCTCGACCGCATCGGGTGTTTCATGTGCCCCTCAAGCGACCTTGCGACGTTTGAGATCATCGGGGAGTCCCACCCTGAACTCCTGGAGATGTGGCACGGCAAACTCGCCAGGTGGCAGGAGAAGCAGGGGCTTCCCGACGACTGGATCGAGCGCGGGCTGTGGCGGAAGCGGGGAGATGCGGATGAAGAAGAAGATAGTTATAATTGATTATGGCCTCGGCAACCTGCGGAGCGTCCTCCGGGGCCTCGAGCGGGCGGGAGCGGCGGCGACGATCACGGCGGACCCGGAGGCGATCGCGTCGGCCGACGGCATCGTCCTCCCCGGTGTGGGAGCATTCCGTGAGGGGATGGAGATGCTCGGCGACCTGAAGCAGGCCGTCCTTACCGCCGCCGTCGATACGCCGCTCCTCGGGATCTGCCTCGGGATGCAGATGCTCATGGACTCGAGCGAAGAGCACGGCGTCCACCGGGGGCTCGGCCTCGTGCCGGGAGACGTGAAACGGTTCGCCCCGGCCGCCGGGGAGAAGGTCCCCCACATGGGGTGGAACACCATCTGCATCGACCGGGAGACACCCCTCTTCGACGGGCTCCGCGAGGAGGAGTACGTCTACTTCGTCCACTCCTACTACGCAGCGGCCGCACCGGCCCATACCCTCGCAAGCACCGCCTATATCAGCCCCTTCGCCTCCGCCGTCAACAACAATCTCACCTACGGGGTCCAGTTCCACCCCGAGAAGAGCGGCGCGGTCGGGCTGAAGATCCTTGAGAACTTCATAGAACGGGTCTGCTGACCGGGGGCCTGCAGACAGGCACCCTGTTTTTATCTCCCTGATGGGGGCGGTGCTTTTTTGGCTGCACGGGTGCCGCGGGGTTGACGGTCATCGGATTTACTGCTAGGATCGCCTCAAGAGAGTTCGGGCGCCGCGAGGTGCGATACGAGTTTCTGGAGTGCAACGGACGGAACGGCCCGAACGAGGAGCAAACACCGTGCAGTGAACCGTGGTGGCTATCGCCACGCGGGGTGGGGCTGACGGGGAGTGCGATGTTCCGACAGGAACGGAGCACGAGAAGGCCGAAGGCCTTGGAGGTGCGAGTGCAGCGAGCTTGAGCACCGTTAGGTGCGAGGTGCGAACGGAGTGAGCATGAGAAACTCGAAGAGTTTCGAGGGGGTCTCCCCCTCCCCTGTCTCGCGCAAAGATCCGCATACCTCACCACCCACCCCGCCCGGCCTCCGGCTTCCTCACCCGCACCTGCGGTGCTCATGCTCCGGCCCTACGGCCCGTCGCACCCCACACCTCGGGGCGGGGGCAGTCATGGCGATATCCAAGGAAAAGCCGTGCCTCAATTTTTGTGAGCGATGGAAGTTCATCCAGGGTGACGAAAAACGTGATGTCGGGATTTTGTGAAAGCAAAAGGACTTCACCAGACAACGTCCCACGGAAAACAGAGCACGGCCCCCGCAGCGCGCCGGTGGCGTCACTATAAAAAAGGAACGGGCGGTTCAGTTCCCGTTCATGTGCTTGCGCATCTCCTGGTCCCGGAGGATGTTCCTCTGGATCTTGCCGGAGATGGTCTTCGGGAGCTCCTGGACGAACTCGATCAGCCTCGGGTACTTGTACGGGGCGGTGGTGTTCCGGACATGGGCCTGGAGTTCCTTGACCAGCGATTCGGACGGCTGGTTGCCCGGCTTCAAGACGATGAACGCCTTGACGACCATCCCCCGGATGAGGTCCGGCGACCCGACGACCGCCGACTCCTGGACGGCCGGGTGCTCCATGAGCGCACTCTCCACCTCGAACGGCCCGATCCGGTAGCCGGACGACTTGATGACGTCGTCGTCGCGGCCGATGAACCAGAAGTAGCCGTCCTCGTCCATACGCGCCTTGTCGCCGGTGTAGTAGAACCCGTTCTGGAACGATTCCCGGTTCGCCTCGGGGTTGTCCAGGTACTCCACGAAGAGCCCGACCGGCCGGGGATCGAGTTTGACCGCGATACGTCCTTCCTCGCCGGCGCCGACCGGCTTCCCGTCGTCGTCGTGGAGCTCGATACGCCAGCCCGGAGCGGGTCTTCCCATGGAGCCGGGCTTATGCTTCATGCAGGGGAACGTGGCGATGCAGCAGACGGTCTCCGTCTGGCCGTATCCCTCGTAGATGGGCTGCCCGGTACCGTCCTGCCAGACGCGGATCACCTCGGGGTTGAGCGGTTCGCCGGCGCTGCAGCAGTGCCGGAGGTCCCGGAAGTCGAACTTGTCGAGGTCGGCGAGGATCAGCATCCGGTAGACCGTCGGCGGTGCGCAGAACGTGGTCACCTCGTACTTCTCGATCAGCGGGAGGAGCTCGGTCGCGCCGAACTTCCCCCGGATGTCGTAGACGAAGATGCAGGCTCCGGCGATCCACTGGCCGAAGATCTTGCCCCAGGCGCACTTCGCCCACCCGGTATCGGAGAAGGTCAGGTGAAGGTCGTTTTCCGTGACGTCCTGCCAGAGCGAGGCGGTGATGATATGCCCGAGCGGGTAGGAGTGGTCGTGCAGCACCATCTTGGCCTCGCCGGTGGTGCCCGAGGTGAAGTAGATCATCATCGGGTCGGTCGACTTCGGCTTCTTCGCGACCGGCATGCTGACCTTGTGGTGCGATACCGGTGCAGGGTAATTGAGCTCGTGCGGGTAACTCGCCCAGCCCTCCCGCTCCCCGTCCGCGAGGAAGAGGGTATCGAGCAGCGGGCAGGCGTTGGCGACCTCGTCGACCTTCTCGGCGTTCTCGCAGTTGGTGATGATCATCCTGAACTTCCCGGCCTGCACGCGGTATTTGATGTCTTTAGGAGTCAGCATCGTCGGGCAGGGGCAGAAGACCGCCCCGAGCTTGATGAGCGCGATGACGAAGATCCACCATTCCGGGATCCTCGGGAGCATCAGCATGACCCGGTCGCCCTTCTTGATGCCGTACTTCAGGAGGATGTTCGCGGCACCGTTGGAGAGATACCGCAGATCGCGGAAGGTGTATTTCTTCTCGTTCCCCTCCTGGTCCACCCAGATCATGGCGAGCTTGTTCCGCTCGGTCTCTGCCCACCGGTCGATCACGTCATACCCGAAGTTGAACTGTTCGGGGACGTCGATCGTGAAGTTGGCGCAGGCGGCCTCGTAGTCGGTCATGTTCGGCTCCGGAACGCCTTCGGGCGGCACTCCCGCGGGGACCGCGGCCTGCACCCCGCTCCCGGCTGCACCGTCGAGGTGCTTCGTGCAGAGTTCGTTGAGCCATTCCGACCGGGACATCCCCCGGAATTCACGCATCCTGTCGATTGTCTTCACGAGGTCGTCATCCATCGTGACCGAGTATCGCACCATACATACAGGTCTGTGGTGCACCATATCACCTTTTTGATTTATCGCGCACCACAATTCCGGGAAATGGCATACTCCTGGTGCGTTCGGCCCGTCTATCGTCCGGGAACCGATCCGGCCTGTCGGTCAGGGAGGGGGGAGCGCACCGGGTCTGAACCGGGCCCGTCATCACCACATTCAAATAGAGTCGGCATGCATCCGGGTCGCGTATGGAGCGGACTATCCTCGTTACGGGTTCGACGGACGGGATCGGGAAGGCGACCGCACGCACCCTGGCCGGACAGGGCCACCGGGTGCTGCTCCACGGCAGGGACCGGCAGAAGGGCCAGAGAGTCCTCGCGGAACTGGAGGCGGCCACCGGTTCCGACCGATTGAGCCTCTTCGTCGCCGATCTCGCGGTGCAGGATCGGGTCAGGGGTCTCGCGAGGGAGATCGGCGAGGCGTGCGACCGGCTCGACGTCCTCGTCAACAACGCCGGCGTCTTCATGCCGGAGCAGGAGATTCTACCCGGCGGGATCGAGACGACGTTCGCCGTGAACTACCTCGCGCAGTTCCTGCTCACCCACGAACTTCTCCCGCTCTTCGAGCGAAGCACAGGGGCAAGGATCGTCAACGTCGCGTCGATCGCCCACCGGAGCGTGCGGTCGATCGACTGGGAGAACCTCCCGGACTTTCCGGACTACGACGCCTACGATGCCTACGCCGTATCGAAACTCGGGGTCGTCGCCTTCACCGCACGGCTCGCCCGGACCCTCGAAGGGACGGGGGTGACGGCAAACTGCCTCCACCCGGGGGTGATCGATACCAAACTCCTCCGGGCCTACATGGGCGGTCGGGGCGGCGCCCCGCCGGAGCAGGGAGCGGAGGTGGAGGTGCACCTCGCCGTCTCGCCGGAAACCGGGGCGATGAACGGCGGCTACTTCGAGGAGAGCCGGTGGACCCGTCCGTCGTCACTCGCCCTCGATGCAGGGGTGCAGGAGCGGTTCTGGGAGATGGGAAGCAGTCTCACCGGGGCGGTGCGGTGGGCCGACCCGAAAGCATATCCCCGATGAGGGAGAGCGGACACCCGGAGGAAGGATCACATGACAAAACGCAGCATAAAAGGCGAAGAGAAAGCGGAGACGAAGGAGTACTGGTGCGAGATCTGCGGAGCGGCCTGCGACGAGATCACCGAAGAGAACTTCCCGGACCTCGAGAAGGCCCGGACGCTCTGCCCCGACTGCAAGAAGTCCTACGACGAGTCCTGCAGGATCAGGTGACGGGAGGGATCACTTCCCGGCCTTCAACTCCTCGATCATCTCCTCGACCTCCTCGTAGCCGTGCTGGTAGAATCCCTCTTCGACGGGGTCGAGTTCCCGCAGGAGGCGCAGGAATTCCCCTGCATGCTCCTTCTCCTCGTTCGCGATGTCGCGCATCACCTTCTGGACCAGCGGATCGTCGGTCGATTCGGCGATCTGGTCGTAGAACTGGATCGCCTCGTACTCGGCGGCAATCGAGAACCGGATCGTCCGGATGAGTTCTCCCCGGTCCAGTTTGCGTTCCATGTGGTTCCCGGCAAAGGGGTTTGTAAAATCGGGCATGTCGGATGACCTCCGGGGGCTCATGCGGCGGGGCGTTATTTATAGGTTGGGCCCGCTGTGAACGGGGAACCCCTTCACGCGATCATCGTGATCCTCGTCTCCGTCTTCGCGTCCACCGGCTCCGGAAGAGATCCCATGTATGCGACCAGTGCATCGACGTCGAACGGGCCGTTGACCGCATTCGTCCCTTTCGTGAACGCGGTATACCCGTCGCCGCCGGTTGCGAGGAAATCGACCATTGCCGCCCTGTATTCCGCGTTCGGGTCCAGCGGGACGCCTTTCACCCGGATCTCGGTAATTTTGCTGCCCGCGGGTCTTTCGTCGTCGAACGTGTAGACTAGCCCGGAGACGGCGAGGTTGTGGGGCGGCAACGGGGTCTCCCACTGCTGTTCCAGCACATCCCTGATCCCGTCTCCCGTTATGGTCATCGAGAGCACGGTCGCAGAGAACGGCTGCACGGAGTAGAGGTCGCCCCACGTGACGTTGCCCCCTGCTATGTCCGCCCGGAGCGAGCCGGTGGTGATGAACGCGATATCGGTATTCATCGCCGCCCGCTGGCCGTCGGCGACAAGGTTCCCGAGTGCGGATTCGCCAGCACCGGTCTCCTCGCGCGTGATATCCGCCGATGCAACCGCGACGAGCCGGTTCGTCAGCGGCCCGACCGCCTCTTCGCTCAGTTCAAGCAAGAGAGAGGCTTCCGGGTCGGGGCTGGTGCCGGGCGGCCGGTCACTGTATGCCGGGACGATCCGTGCCGATTTATGAGTGACCTCGCCGGTGACGGGATCGATGACGAGATCGACGTCGGCAAAAGCCCTGCTGTAACTGTATGCCTGCGTCACCAGCACCGGCTTTCCGCCGGCGTTCTCCAGGTAAGCGTTGGTGAATGCATGGGTATGGCCCGAGAGGACGACATCCACGTCCGCATCAAGGCCGGCGACGATCACGGCGACCCTGCCCGTCACGTTGCCCCCTTCCCGGGTCGGACCGTCGTAGGGGTCCTGCGAGCCGCCCTCGTGGAGGAGGACGACGATCGCATGCACCCCCTGCTGCTGGATCTCCGGGACGTACCGGTTGATCGATTCGGTCTCGTTCTCAAAGGCAACAAGTTCGATGTTGGCCGGCTTCTGGATCGAGGGCGTTTCGGTCGTGTCGGCACCGATGAACGCGATTCCTACACCGTTGACGTCGCGGATCGTGTAGGGGGCGGAAAGAAGGGTGCCGTTTGTCTTCCAGGCCACGTTCGAGGAGATGTATTCCGCTTCCGCACCCGGGTAGGGGTCCGCCAGGTGGGTGATGGTCGTCGCACCGTTTCCCCCGCGGACCATCCGCAACAGTTCGTCCGTGCCACGGTCGAACTCGTGGTTGCCGAAGGTTGCGATCATCTCCGGGCAGTCGTCCGCGAGACTGTTGAAGAAGAGCAGGGTGGGTTCGTCCAGCAACAGCCCGGATTCCGGCGGCGACGCGCCGACGACGTCCCCGGGGAGCGCGATGAACGTGGTTGCCTCGCCGGCATCCGCCATCGCGCATTCGAGGTACGACGCAAGCACCGGTGCGCTCCCGGCCGGTTCGCCGTCGAGGTTCTGTCCAGCAGGCAATTGCCCGTGGAAGTCGTTGACCGCGAGGATCTTCACGTGTACCGGTTCGGGGTCCGGGGAGAGGTGCCCCGCGAGTGCGACGGGGGCGAGAACGACGATCAGGAGTACGAAAAAGCCGACGACCGCCTGCCGCCGGGGCGATCTGCCGTTCGGTGGTGAACCGGCTGTCATTAAAAGAACTCTCATCGGACGGCTAAATACCAGCCGGAATAGATCCGCAGGGGAAACGGGAGGATGGGGCGGATATCCGGCCGATACTGCATAAGCCCGGGTCGGGCGCTGCGGATTTCCCGTTCGTGTTCACCGGGCAGCGGGCCGAACGGCTCCCTCGCGGTTCCGGGCAGGTGGGGCGCTCAGCCGTCCCGGGGAAGTATTGCTGCGACCGTGATCGCATAGGTGACCGTCTCGCCTGCAAGCGGGTGGTTTGCATCGACCGTAACGGTCTTATCGGTTTTGTCGACGACGGTCACCAGGCAGGGTTTTCCCATCACCTCGACCCTGATGAACTCTCCGGGGACCGGTTCGTGGTCGAGTTCCAGCTTCTTGCGTTTTATCGTGACCACGAGTTGTTTGCGATAACTCCCGTAGGCCTTCTCCGGGGGCAGCACCACGGTCACCGTCTCGCCCCGGTTTCTGCCGATCAGCGCTCTCTCAAAAAGGGGATTGATCTGGTTCTTGCCGAGAGTTACCCGGACCGGTTCTCCCGTCCGGGTATCCTCGAAGACCTCGCCGTCGGGGCGGGTGCTGGTGAAGTGCAGGAGCAGGGTATCTCCTTCTGTCACGGGTGCCATAGGTACCTGATCGGTTTGTCGGGCAGGGGTTTAATTCATTGGGAATGCAGTGAAATTCGGAAATGCTCCTCTTTAAAAAATTAAAAATTACCAGAAATGACCGGTATTGGCGAAGAAGGATTTTATTCCAAATCAGTGAGAATATCTCCAATCTGTCGGTGCAGAATAAGTATTTCCACAGTCGCAAGAGTCCAGATATATTTCAAATTCAAGAAGGGCAGAACTCTGGGCTTAATGGATCAATATTCTTCCACTGCCAATCGCCTCCGGGCTTCACCGATGATAATTCTTTACCACCACAGGATATGAGATCTTGCCCGCAGAGGAGCCATGCCCTATTGTACTCCAGCCAAGAGGCGGTTATGCGCAACTCCGGGAGCAGATCTCACAATCGAGGAACAGGAGAACAGGGATATAAACGTTTACCCAAAGGTTCGAACCAGAAGAAAGCAAGCCTCAGGCGAGATTCGAACTCGCGACCTCGTCCTTACCAAGGACGCGCTCTACCGGCTGAGCCACTGAGGCGTGACGCACCAATTATGTTAGAGTTTTTCCCTATAAAAGGTTACGGCCGAAACCGGGCGGGGAACCGGGCAGGACCGCCCTTATTCGCCCCGCGCGGCGGCATCGATCGCCTCCAGCGCGCCGATGCTGGCGGTCACCCCGTCGAAGGTCTCCACCTCGACGATGGGGATGACGTTGCTCCGGCGCACGGCCTCCATCACGGCTGAGAAATCGATCGTCCCGGCCCCGACCGGGGAGTGCGTGTCCTCGTCACCGTTGTTGTCGTGCAGGTGGAAGTGCGCCGCCGGGTGGGCGAGGAAGCAGTCGAGGCACCCGTTCAGGTTCGCGTGGCCGACGTCGAGCGCAAGCCCGATCCCGTCGATGAGCGGCAGGTCCTCGCAGGAGCGCAGGAAGAAGTACTCCCAGTTCCCCATGTTCTCCACGAAGAACGCGACCGAGAGGTCTTCGGCCGCCGCCGTCAGTTCGGAAAGCGACTGCCGGAACTTCTCCACCGCCCGGTCCCGCTCCTCGCGCCACGCGTAGTAGCCCGGGTGGATGACCACGTCCGCCCCTACCTCGGCGGCGACGGCGAAGGTCTGCGTCAGGACC
This sequence comes from Methanoculleus oceani, assembly GCF_023702065.1. Lineage (NCBI taxonomy): Archaea > Methanobacteriati > Methanobacteriota > Methanomicrobia > Methanomicrobiales > Methanomicrobiaceae > Methanoculleus > Methanoculleus oceani. The sequence goes on from NZ_QFDM01000003.1 coordinate 66,919, forward strand.
TCGACGCTCGCCCGCCGGATGGGCTCGAGGATGCTTGCGATGTTGACCCCCCGGGACGGCGCGTGGATGAAGTAGAGATACGAGTAACTCTCCAGCGGCTCCGCGCTTTCCAGGAAGTGCAGCCCTTCGTCCATCACCTCCACGCAATCGGTTATGGGAGCGAGGTTCTCGAGCGCGCGAGAGAGCGGCTCACGGTGAAGGCAGTAGGTGGAGACGCCGAACATACAGAATGTTCCGGCCGGGACGATAAATAGGTTCGGAATAGGCACCCCCCGGCACATCGTGCCTCGCCGGGCCTGCCGGTCGAAAGACGCCCGGGACGCGGAGGGGCCTCCGGCTCAGCCCTCCTCCGGAAGGTCGTTGCAGACAGGTCAACCCTGATGACTTCTCGTGCGGATAGTACTCAGGACAGACCCTATGGCATACCGTCACCTCTTCGGCCCGGTCCCCTCCCGGCGCCTGGGCACCTCGCTCGGTATCGACCTGGTGCCGCAGAAGACCTGCGCCTTCAACTGCGTCTACTGCGAGTGCGGCCGGACGACCGACCACACCTGCGAGCGGCGCGAGTACGTCCCGACGGAGCGGGTCATCGCGGAACTCGACGACTTCCTCGCACGAGCGCCGGACCTCGACTACGTCACGTTCGCAGGCTCCGGGGAACCGACGCTGCACTCGGGAATCGGCGAGGTCATCGCCTTCCTCAAGGGTCGGTATCCCCGCTACCGGGTCGCGGTGCTGACGGGGAGCGCGCTCCTTACCAACCCGGAGGTCCGGGCCGCCCTCATGCCGGCAGACCTCGTGGTGCCGTCGCTCGATGCGGTCTCCGAAGAGGTCTTTCTGGAGCTCAACCGCCCCTGCCCGGGCCTCACCGCCGGCCGGGTGCTTGAAGGGATAGTGACCTTTGCCCGGGAGTTTCCCGGCGAGATCTGGCTCGAGGTCTTCATCGTCCCGGGCATAAACGACGCGGAGGAGGAACTCCTCCGCCTGAAAGACGCCGTCGCGGCAATCAGCCCCGACCGCGTCCAGGTAAACACCCTCGATCGGCCCGGCACCGATATCCGGGTAAGACCTGCATCGCGTCCGGCTCTCGAGCGGATCGCGTCGATGCTGGGTGGGAATGCGGAGGTGATCGGGGCGGCGCGTACAGGCCAGGTGATGCCGCCGGAGATCGGGGAGGCCGGAGAGATCATCCTCGCGACCATCCGGCGGCGGCCCTGCACGCCCGGCGATCTCACCGCACTTCTCCGCATCCGTCCAACCGAGGTCGCGAAGCACCTCCGTGTCCTCGAAGCAGGGGGCCTGGTCGAACGGGTCCGGGAAAAAAGAGGAGTGTTTTACCGGGCGATCTAATCAGTCCCGCATATGAACGTCCATCTGTGGGAACGGGATCTCTATCCCCTCTTCTGTAAATCGCTCGCAGACGCGCGTGTTCACGTAGTCCTGGACGTCCCAGGCCATGTTGAAGGCCTGCGCCCAGATGACGAGCATGAAGTCCATGCTCGACGCCCCGAACTCGAGGAAGTAGACGGTCGGCGCAGGGTCGGAGAGGACATATTTCGACCGGGCCGCCGCCTCGTCTGCGATCTCGAGGAGGATCTCTTTTACGCGCTTGACGTCGCTGCCGTATGCGACCGAGATCGGAACCTTGATCTTTAACTTGACGTCCGGCATGGCGTAGTTGACGATGACGCTGCTCGCGACCTTCGAGTTCGGGATGGTGACCATCTGGTAGTCCATTGTCTTGATCCGGGTGCTGCGGGGGCCGATGCTGATCACGTCCCCTAGGTAGGTGTCGATCTTGATGCGGTCGTTGACCGCAAACGGCCTGTCCATGAGGATCACCGCACCCCCGAAGAAGTTGGAGATGATATCCTGGGCCGCGAGCGCCACCGCCAGGCCGGCGATCCCGGCACCGGCGATGAGCGGCGTGATGTTCACCTCGAGCGTCTGGAGGACCATGAGGATGGCGACGAACCAGACCACGTAGCGTGCCGAGACCTCGAACACCCGGATGATCCGGTCGTCGAGGTCGGTCTCGGTCTTCGACGCCATCCACCTGCCGTAGAGGTTGACGAAGCTGTAGGCAAATGAGGAAATCGCCCATGCCGCGATGAGGATTGCCACCGCGGTGAAGTACTGCCCGGAGAAGAGCCACGCGTACTCCCCGAGGAGGGCCTCAAGGTCGACGAAGAGCGTTACGGCGAGCCAGACGGAACCCAGGATTATGGCGATACAGAGGGGTTTATCGAGCGAGTAGAGTACAATGTCGTCCAGTCTGGATTCGGTGAGGTCGGCCTTCTTCTGCAGCCACCGGAACACCTCGTGCAAGACGAATGCGGCGACGATCCCACAGAGGACGATCGCGCTTCCATACAGGATGCTGTTCATTCCGGTACTAATATGTGCTTTTAGTGAAATATAAATATGAGAATTCATGGCGGTTGGTAAGGAAATCCTCGATGCGCTCCACGCCCTTGTAGACCGGGATATCACGCTCATGCACATCTGCGGCACCCACGAGGCGGCGATCGCGCGCGCCGGGCTCCGGAGCATCCTCCCCCGAAAGCTCAAGATCGTGATGGGGCCGGGCTGTCCTGTCTGCATCACGCCGCAGGGCGAGATCGACGCCGCGCTCGACCTGGTGGAGCAGGGCTGCACCATAGCCACCTACGGCGACCTGCTGCGCGTCCCGGGGTCGAAGGGGTCGCTCGAGTCGAGCGGCGGGGACATCCGGGTGGTGCAGGGCGTTCACAAGGCGGTGGAGATCGCACGGAGGGAGCCCGAACGGGAGGTCGTCTTCATATCGGTCGGCTTCGAGACCACCGCGCCGACGGTCGCCGCCACGATCCTCTCCCGCCCGCCCGAAAACTTCTCCATCCTCTCGTGCCACCGGCTCGTCCCGCCCGCGATGGCGTGGCTCCTCGCCCAGGGGGAGGCGTCGCTCGACGGGTTCCTCCTCCCCGGGCACGTCTGCGCGGTGATGGGCTACGAGGAGTACGAACGGTTCCCCGTCCCCCAGGTCGTCGCGGGGTTCGAGCCGGAGGACATCCTCCTCGGCCTCCTGATGGCGGTGCGGCAGGTCCGCGAGGGCGTGCACCGGGTGGACAACGCCTACCCGCGCGTGGTCACCCGGGAGGGGAACGTCAAGGCAAAGCGCCTGATGTATGAGGTCTTCGAGCCGTTCGACGTCGAGTGGCGCGGCTTTCCCGTGATCCCGGCATCGGGCCTCCGCCTGAAACCGGAGTTCGAGGGCTACGACGCGCAGAAGAAGTTCGATATCGAGATCCGGCACGTGGACAAGCACTCAGCCTGCATCTGCGACAAAGTGCTGCGCGGCATCGCACGGCCCTCCGACTGCAAACTCTTCGGAAAGGCCTGCACCCCGCGCACTCCCGTCGGCCCCTGCATGGTCAGCCACGAAGGAGCGTGCAAGATCTGGCAGCTCTATGAGTCAAGGAGGGCCTGAAACCCTCCTCTCCGCTGGCCTTTTATACCATACAGAACAACATCATATCGCAGTCTCGGTAGGGTAGTGGATATCCTGAAAGCCTCCGGAGCTTTCGACCCGGGTTCGAATCCCGGCCGGGGCGTTTCTTATTTTGGTCGAATGTCCGTCAGGGCAGATCCTATTTCCATAAGCATAAAAACGCCTCCTCAGGGGGCTCCGCACCATCTCCATGCCTCCGCAGAAACTGCCTGACGTTCGCCGACTCGACCCATCCCCGGTCGAGCTCGGTGATGATCTCGTCAATCCGGCGTGACTGCTCGAGGATCTTCCCGGCAAACGGGTCGTCAAGCATCTCCGCATACCCGACGATCACCTGCAGCGGGTTCCGGATATGGTCCCCGAGAATGGCAAACTGCTCGATGTTTCTCCCGAGCTGCGCGTATGTCTCCTGTTTCATCTGATCGGTGTGGATCCGCCAGGTGATATCCATAACAATCAGCATGATACAGAGCGGCTGCCCGGCATCGTTCTGCACGACGCTGCCCGAGACCTGGATATGAAACGGAGACCCGTTGTTTCGCAGCCCGATCGTCTCCTGCACGATCGCAGGGTTGTCGAGGAGATGGGCCGTAACCTTCTCCCCGACGGTGGGGTCCGCAAAGAATGCCTCCAGGTTTCGCCCCGTGATTGCACCCCCCTCTCCGTACCCGAACATCGAGGCAAAACTCCGGTTGGCATACATGACGGCCCCGGTGAGATCGGCGATGAGGATGCCGTTTGTCGACGATTCGAGAGCACTCTCCTTTATCTTCAGATCCCGCTCGGTGCGAATCCGGTCGGTAATGTCCCGTGCAATCGCTACGATATACTGCTCGCCGCCGAAGGTGACCGACCGGACGGTGATCTCCATCGGGATCTCCGATCCGGCCCTTGATACGAGCGACGCGGTGCAGGTCTGCCGGGATTCGGAGGGGAGATCGTCGTTTTTCCGGACGAAATCGACAAACCAGGCCCTCTGCTGCGGGGAGATCAGGTCGGCAAATGATGTTGCAAGCAGCTCCTTCTTCGAGTAGCCCAGGTACGCCCTCACGGCCGCGTTGACGTCCGCAAGCATCCCGGTCTTTGCACGGATGAGAAAGATCGCATCGTAGGTCTGATCAAGCAGCGCCCGGAACCGCTCGAGTTCCGCAAGCCGGCTCTGCAGTTCCGGGTAGTAACTCTTGTGCAGGGACGTCTCCCCAAGACCGATGATCTTCTCCCGGAGCGTATCCCGGCCGTTGGGAGGTTCAGAGTGCATGCTCATAGATCCGTTCGATATCTTCGCAGGCGAGGTTGCGCGGGTTCGTTACCATGCAGGGGTCGGCGTACGCCCCATGGGCAAGGGCGGGGATCGCATCCTCCCGGACGCCGATTTCGGCGAGGGTCTCGGTAATGCCAAGCGTTTTCCTGAACGCCGCCACCCCCTCCGCCGGGGGTGTTCGTTCGTCCGGTCCATTCCCGAGGATCGCTCCTATCCGGTCGTACCGGTCCGCCGCCGCCTCGTAGTTGGCCGCGATCACGTGCTCGAGGAGCAGCGCGTTGCACCGCCCGTGCGCAAGGTCGTAGGCCCCTCCGAGACTGTGCGCCATCGCATGCACGGCCCCGAGGCTTGCGTTGGAGAACGCGAGTCCTGCGTGAAGGCTGGCAAGGAGGGTCGAGAACCGCAGGTTCAGGTCTTCCGGCTCTTCCAGGGCCGCAGGCAGTGCGCTTCTGACGAGCCGTATCGCCTCGAGGGCATGCACGTCGGTCATCGGGGAACTGGCGTTCGAGACGTAGGCCTCGATCGCGTGGCTCAAGGTGTCCATGCCGGTATCTACGGTCAGGTCCCGGGGCATCGTCGTCAGCGGTTCGGGATCGAGCAGAGAGATGTCGGGAACGAGTGCTTTACTGACGATGGCGATTTTTCGTTTTCTCTCCTCGTCCGTGATGATGGCGAACTGGGAGACATCGGCGGAACTCCCGGCGGTCGTCGGGATGCAGATGAGAGGCGGCGCAGGCACCGGCACCCGGTCGACGCCCTCGAACGCGAGGATATCCTGCATGTTGGAGCTTGCTATCCCGATTCCCTTGGCGCAGTCCATCGGGCTTCCTCCACCGACGGCGACGATGCCGGTGCATTCTTCGGACAGGTAAACCTCCTTACCCGACATCACCTGCCGGGAACGGGGATTTACAGAGATAGAGTCGAAAACGGTGAACGATATTCCTGCTTCAGTCAGGCTCTCCCCTACGGCCTCGGCCCAGCCTGCGGCCCGGACACCCGGGTCGGTGACGAGGAGTACCTGCTTCATCCCTAAATTGCGTGCATACCTGCCTGCAAGCTGCAGTGCCCCGTGCCCGCAGACAAACTCGGGAGCTACGAATTTTCTCAGGTCAAGCTGGCTTCTCTGGATCATGATTCAACCCGACGGTATTCTGGCGATTGAAGCGCGGCTCTACTCAACTATACGGAGCCGAATCCATATATACCTGGCGAACCGTCACAATTGACTAATATACATTCTGGTATTACATCCGGCGAATTCACGCCGTTAACTAAATTCTGCACAAAAAATGGACATGTCGCGTGGAAATCCCTGCGTCATCCCTGCCGTTACCGCATCATACTTCCCGCCCCTCCGTGCCGGATCGCATGCAGGACAGTTTCATCGTCGGCGTTGCCGTCTCAGGCAGACCTGAAGGGAACCGGGACGGTTTTTGAACCGTCCGAAAAAATGAGTGATTGGTGTCAGTCGACGGCCGCAAGGCTGATACTGAAGAACTCCGAGGTGAAGAGATCCATATCGTCCTCTGCCGTATCGGAAACGATTGCCGGGGTCTGTCTGACCGCCCTGAAGACGACGGCATCGTCGGGGATGGCCGGGTCCATCGGGGCGTCGACGTTCTTCTGGATCACGAGGCGTGTGGGATCGAGGTTCGCGGCGTAGTAGTCCTTGAATGCCGTCCGCTTCTCCTCAGGGATGGTGACCCAGTCGGCCATCTCGGCGACCGTTACGTCGTTCGGGACCCAGCCGTAGCCGGGCAGGTAGTACTCCGCCCAGAAGTGGGTGCCGGGCGTCTCGGAAAGAAGCATCTGGTAGCCCCCGATGGCCCGGGCGGGAATCCCGAGCGACCGGCAGAATGCGGCAAAGAGCATGCTCTGGGTGCCGCAGTCGCCGTGACCGGTCTCGAACATGTAGGTGGACTCGGCGACCTTCGGGTCCCGGGTATCGAGCGAACCGTGCGGGACGTGGCTGTAGGGGTAGGTCTTGATGATGTGGTAGTAGATCATCTGTGCCCGGAGGTGCGGGTTCGTCTCGTTCCCGACGATCTCGAGCGCCTTCTCCCGGATCGCATCCGTTACTTCGATGTTCCTCTCCGATGCCGTGTAGAGCAGGTACTCGGGATCGCTCGTGTCGTACTCCCCGACCTTTGCCGGGTCGATATCCTCAAAGATCTGCTCGTAGGAGGTGAACCCGATATCCGCCGAGATGACCAGGTTCCCGTTGACCGCCCCGGCCGGGACCTCGTAGTAGACATAGCCGATAGCGCCGGTGGTGACCGGGCCGGCGACGATGAACTCGGGGCACGAGAGGTTCGTGACGGTGACGTTCCTCTGCGATTCCGTCTCGACCGGAAGCGGGAGCCAGATCTTCAAGACTCCCGACGAGGGAAGCGCCTCGAACGGGATCTCGAGCCGCTCGACGCCCTCGTAGCGCACCGGGTTCACGTACGGCCCGGTCTCTCCGGACCGGTTCTCCGACCAGGCATACCGGGCGATGTAGTCGAAGTCGAGCGTCGTCGCGGTCACCTTCCGCATCTCGTCGAAGTGGGCGTAGAGGTAGTCGCTGGAGACGTCGTAGAAGTAGAGCGTCTCGTTCTCCGAGACGATCTTCTGGGCGCGGTTCTCCAGCCAGTCAGTTATGTCCTCGTCGGTGATGCCGGGGACCTTCTCCCGCAGCGCCGCCTCTGCGGCCGCAGCGTCGAGGGGATACTCCATGTATGTCCTGTTCGCCCGGAACATAGCGTTCCTCGCGGCCTTAGCCTTATCCGGATCGCCGACGTCCGTGTAGAGGGCGAAGGCTTCCGCAAAGCGTTCTTCGGCGATGCGGTAGTTGGCGTTCGCGTACTCGGCCAGTCCCCGGGCATAGGCCTCGTCGGCCGGCGAGGGGATCTTTTCTTCTGTTGCGGCGGTGCATCCGGCCGCAAAGACAAGGAGGAGGGCGGATACAGCCAGGAGAGCGATGATCGCACGGTATCTCATAATAGAGAGAACATGCGGAACAGTGAAAAATCTTTTTGTTTTGAGGGGTCTTTCTCCGGCGAGTATCAGGGATTTACACTCTTTTTGCAGGGAATATCCCCGGCATTCGTCGGTTGCGGCCCGTGCATCCGGGAACCGCGGAGGCCGGCAGGGCCGTCCGGCCCTTCTACATCTGCGGCGGGGCTTCGGGCACACCTGGTGCCGCTGATTACCCCTCTCGGGCCTTTTTGAGCGTGAACCGGAACGCCGCCCCCGCATCCGTGGCGCCGGGTACCCGGTCTTCGACCCAGATCCGGCCGCCATAGCGCGTAACAAGCATACGTACGATGTAAAGGCCGAGACCCTTGCCGCTCTTCGAACTCTTCCCCTTCCGGAACCGGGAGAAGAGAATGGCCTTTGTCGCGTCGGGTATTCCCGGGCCCGTGTCTTCGATCGAGACCAGCACCTCGCCGTCTCGCTCCTCGACCCGGATCTCGATCGTGACGTCGGGCTCCCCGAACTTGATGCTGTTGCCGACGAGGTTGGTGAAGACTTCGGGGAGGAGGTCGTCGGCGAGGACTGCAACCGATCTCCCGGCGTACCTGATATCGGTCTCCGGGTGCTGCCGGATCTCGGCCCGGATCGCCGCGTCGAGGTCGACGGGTTTCAGCGGGGGGGTCGGCGGGCGGAGACGCCGGATCGTGGAGACGTTCTGGATGATCTCGATGCTCTGGCTGACGGCCGACCGGATCTTCTGCATCATATCCCGGTTCTTCCCTTCGAGGTCTTCACCGAGGATGTCGCTGTAACCGAGCGCTATGGTGTTGGCGTTGTTGATGTCGTGGACCATGATGTCGAGATACAGGTTCGCCTCTTCGTTCGCCGCCAGGATAGCCTCTTCCGCCTGTTTGCGTCCGGTGATGTCCGTGAACGTGACCACCGCCATGAACGGGTTGCCGCCCGCGTCGCGGACCAGGGTGCCGCCGTAGTTGAATACACGCTGCCGCTCGGCCCCGATGCGCCGGGTACGCACCTCCACATCCTGGACCTGCTCCCCGCGCAGGATGCGGGACAGGGGCCACTCCTCCACCGGAAGGACGGTCCCGTCCATCGTTGCAAGTTCGAAGATATCGCCGAGCTCGCTCACGTTCGCGGGGACCGTCTCAAGGCCCAGCAGTCCGAAGATCTCGGCGGCGGCACGGTTCCAGTGGAGCGGGTTGCCTTCGAGGTCGAAGACACCCAGCCCTTCGTTCAGGTTCTCGACGATCGTGCGGAGCTGGGCCTCGCTGCTCCGGAGCGCCCCCTCCGCCCGGATCCGGTCGGTGATGTCCTTCCCCGACCCGATGACCCCGGTGATGCGGCCGCCGTTGTCCCTCAGGATGGCCTCTTTCCAGATGAGCGTGCGCTCATCGCCGTCCTTCGTCACGATGACGTTCTCGTCCATATCGGGTATCGTGGAGACCCCGGATACCGCGTGTAAGAATTCCCGCCGGGCATCCTCCCTGTTGCGCTCCGGGATCGCTACGTCGAACCAGTTCTTCCCGACGAGTTCGTCCTCCCGGTACCCCAGAAGCTCGCAGCCGCGGCGGTTGATGAGGGCGACGGTCTGGTCCGCGTTGATGACGACGAGCAGGACGGCAGCCACGTCCAGGTAGCCCTGCGCCCGGTCACGTTCTTTCTCGGTGTCCTTCTGCTGCCTCTTCAGCCGCTCGGAGAGCCAGGCGATGACGAAGGCGACCACGACGAACATCAACGCACGCCCGTAGTCGTTGAAGGTCCCGACGTCGATCCTGAGGAGGAAGTGGCTGATCAGGACCAGCCCGCCGAGGAAGAACGCCACGCTGATGCCCCTTCTCCCCCACCAGAGCGCGGCGAGGATGATGGGTATGTAGAAGAAGTGGGAGAAGACCGCCCCTACGGAGAGGACTGCATGAAAGTAGTAGGTCAGGAAGACTGATATCCCGAGCAGGATGCCGATGATGAGTATACGGGTGGTCTCGGTCAGTGGTGCCACAATAGGACCCTCCCCATGCAGGCCTTATTTTTATATTTTCCATGCAATAAATGTCACCGGAAGATGTTCCGGGCTGCTGTTTCCCGGGATGGTTGTCTGTTTGCGGACACCTGCTCATCGCCCCCGGCCTCCCCGGACCTGCCGTCAGGCACCACCGTGTGGATAACGGTATACGGGGAGATCGTGCGTGAGCGCGTTCCCGCCGGGACCACCCGGAAGCAGCGCAAAACTGCGTGAATAAATCAGGAGATTCCGAATTTCTCCTGGAAATAACGTTTGATCTTGAATTTCAGCCGTTATAATAGAGTAAGATATATACGTCAGAAGACAATTTATTAATTAAAGCGGAGGCTTTTATGCAGAGCGTTGTACGCAATATTCTGGTATTTTCTCTTGTTGCCTGTTGTCTTATCGTCCTTCCTTCGAGTGCTCAGCCACCCCTGGGCGGAGACAACGGATGGTATGCAGTCAACTGTAACGTGGATGGAGCACAGGTATACTTCGACAACGAGTATAAGGGAGAGATCGAGGCCGGCGTGCTGTACGTCCCGGTCTACACCACCGGAACGCCTTACCAGTCGTTCCGCGTCGAGAAAGACGGGTACACCACCTACTACGGGGACGTAACCTCCGTTCCCGGCAAGGGAGAGGTGTTCGATCTCTACGCGACCATCAACCCGGTCCAGCCCACCCAGGCACCGCTGATCGGGGGAGACATCGGCTGGTATACCGTCCACTGCAACGTTGACGGCGCAACCGTCCAGTTCGACAACGAGGTCAAAGGGGTCACCAGCCAGGGAGTCCTCTCCGTGCAGGTCTACACGACCGGAACACCCTACCAGACCTACACCGTGACGAAGGAAGGCTACCAGACCTACACGGGCTCTATCGACCGGTACCCCGCCAAGGGTGAGACGGTCGACCTCTACGTGACGCTGAACCCCGTGCCGGTTCCCACGCAGCAGGCGCCCCTCTCTCCGGCCCTGGCCGGCGGTGCCCTGCTGATTGTCGGGCTGCTGCTGGTTGCGGGGAGAAAGCAGAACTAACCCCCTTATTCTTTTTCGTGAATCCTGTCCGGCAGCAGCGGTCTTACCCTCGCAAGCTCCAGTTCTAATGAACCGTTGGAACGTCGCAGTTCGAAAACGCTTCGCGTTTTCTCAAGCTCCCTGCCGTTCCGGCAGTCGCACCCTTCGGCCCGTCGCATTCCGTTGGAACGTCGCAGTTCGAAAACGCTTCGCGTTTTCTCAAGCTCCGGCCCTTCGGCCCGTCGCTCCTGCAACAACAATGAGATTACCGGCCGCCCCGCCGCCGAGAATGGGGATGAGCAGACCGAAATAACCCGTTCCCGCAAGCACGATCCCCGTGGCGATGATGACTCCCGCCCAGATGATCGCCGTTCCGAGGATTGCTGCATTCCATGCCTTCATCGTTATCCCTTCGTGGAGAGGACGGACGTCCATAATAACCTTCCCGGAATGCGGGCGCACCCGCGGATTGGCGGAAGACCGCCCGGACTTCTGCCTCGCCGTACCTGATTTCACCGTCGGGGATCCGCATACCGGACCGCGCACGGCTGCCGGGCGAGGCCGGTTCCCCGGAGGGCGAGGAACCTGCGCGAGAGAGAGGCCGTGGCCGGTGTTCCTGCCGACACCCGGCGGAACAGTCCGTCCTTCTCCCGCGGCAGAACACCCTGTCGGTCGTCCTCACAGCAAAGCATTCTGCCGCCGTTATCCTGCCAGAGCAGATGGCAAATTCTTTCCCTTCCGGAGGAGGACAACTGCTGGATGAACAGGCAGAACCGGCATTCAGGCTCACGGCGAGCAGCGCGGGTGGACTCATGAAACGTTATCGGTTCAAGAAGATCGATGCCTTTGCAGCCGCCGGATCGTCAGGGAATCCCGCGGGATACGTCCGCCTCTCTCCCGGGGAGGAGATCCCCGACGCCGATATGCAGCGGATCGCCCGCGAACTGAAGGGTTTCGTCTCGGAAGTCGGCTTTCTCCGCGAGGGCACGCCGGGCGAGTGCGACCTCTCGATACGCTACTTCTCCTGCGAGCGGGAGGTCGACTTCTGCGGCCACGCGACGATAGCCGTCATGGACGACGTGGTGCGAAACGACGACCGGTTCCGTGACCGGGAGAGCCTGCTCCTCCGGACGAACAAAGGTGTTGTCACGGTGCTGAACCGGACGGGCGAGGACGGCATGGTGTATATCCGGGCTCCCGAACCGGAGTTCTCCGGCGCACGCCCGGACGCTGCAGAGACCGCCGCCGCCCTCGGTCTCGGCATCCGGGATATCGATCCCGCGATACCCCCCGGCGTCGTGAACGCCGGCCTCGAAACCCTGCTCGTCCCCCTGGCCTCGCTCGACGCCTGCATCCGGTGCTCTCCCGACTACATGACGCTCCGTGCGTTCGCCCTCGCCCATTCCGTCGACGTGGTCGTCATCTATACCCGCGAGACGGCGTTTCCGGAGAACGACCTGCATGCCCGGGTCTTCGCCCCGACGTTCGGGTACCTGGAGGACCCGGCGACCGGCTCGGGGAACGCCGCCCTCGGAAACTTCCTCGTCCGGGAGAACCTCTGGACCAGCCGGACGCTCGTCATCGAGCAGGGGCCCGACCGGGAGAACCCGAACATCGTCCGCCTGCTCCGCCCCGAAGATGGGGGGCTCATGTTCGGCGGCCGGGGGCAGGTGCGGATCGACGGGGACTACGTCCTCTCTACAGAAGCTCCCCCGGGACAACCGGAATGACCCTGCCGCCGACCTGTACACCGTGAGCAGGTTATCGTAGACGGGGCGCTGTCCACCCGGCAACAATGAAAAAAGGTTACATTCCCGCCCGGGAGAGGATGGTGTCGGCCACCTGTCCGGGGCTTGTGAAGGGGAAGTCCTCAGGCTTTAGAAGGGTGCCGGCTTCACCGGCGGTCATCTCCACATCGCCTGCTTTGCACCTGGTCGCCGCTCCCGCCGGGAATGCGGCAAGGAGCTCTTCGGGCGTCCTGATCGGGAACTTCGCGCCGACGAGGGCGCCGGCAATCTGGGCACGGATCTCTTCTTTAACGTTCATTTCTTTGCCTCCAGCATCTCGGCGATGTCCCCGGCGGCCTTTGCCGTGATCGGCATAACCGAAACGTGCGCCCTTACAGGCCGCTTGCCTGCTCTGCGTTCTCATCCGGTACGAACGCTCCGGCGCGACGCCGTTCGGGAACGTGTTTCGCCGATCCTCCCGTTGGACGGTTATAATAATATAGATGCTCGTCATTAAACTATACAAGAATCTCGTGCTACACTCTCATAACCGTAACAGTACGGTATTGATCGACGATGGAGGATCCAATGACTGACGGGACAGAACGCTACGGCCGGGAGATTAAAGAAGTCCAGTCCGAGATTGCGGCACTCAGGAGCGAACTCCGGCGGTTCATCGAGTACGCGAACAGGCAGCACGTCGATACGGCCATCGACGGGCTCCGCAGGGAGTACGCGGGGGTCTTCGTTGAGCAGCACCTCTCCGACGCGGACCAGAGGCTCCGGGAGCGGATGATCCGGGATTGCCCGATGCGGGATCGGTGTTATGCCGCATTCTACGAGTTTCTCAAGAGTTCTGCAGAGCATATCCGGGACGGCGAAGTAAGCGAAGCGGTCGTCCGGTCATACCGCGACCGGCTCGCGGCGATGCGGAAGGGCGGGAAGTTCGAGAGCTGCTCCACCTGTTTTGCCGAGACGAACCGCCTCTTTGAGAAACAGATCGAGCTGATGCGCTCGCTCGGGATCTACCGGTGTGATCAAGAGGCATCTTCGTCCATCGCGGATCTCTCGGACGAGATCCTGGTCAGGGACATACTCGAACCGCTTGCAAACCGGCACCGTTTCCGGATCGTGCAGTCGCTTGCCGCCGGGACACAGACGTTCTCGGCTCTCTCGAACCTGACCGGTCTAAGGGGGGGCAACCTGCTCTTTCACCTCAAGAAACTCCAGGATGCCGGGATGATCCTGCAGCGGCACGAGCGGGGGGATTATATCATCACCGAGAAGGGCTATAAGACGCTCAAGGGCATCGGTGCCCTGCAGCCGTAGAGTGCCTTCCCGTCCCAGCAACCGCTGCCGCATTTACGGTTCCGTACAACGGCGAATCACGCGATCGGTGAGCCGCTGCTCTCCTCTCATACGGCATGAACAGAAACATATTTGATGCATGGCACCAGTCAGGAGCCTCCTGGGGAGGAGGTATGGAACAGCCTGAGGAACTGAACAGGCTCAAGGACCGGTTCGTGGGAGATTGGGACCTGGATATAACCATACGTATGCCGGACGGCAACGCCCTGGCGGGCCGGGGTACGGCCATCGTCCGGGAGGTCTCCGCGGGTTACGGCATCGAGAGCGTTCTCGCGTACACCCTCGGCGATATGCCTTACGAAGAGACCGATCTCTGGAGCTACGACCGCTGGAGCGAGACGATGCATATGTTCGGGGTGGGGTCAGACGGAAGCGTACACGACCACACCGGCAGGTGGAAGGATGCCGACACCCTGGAGATGCACTGGAGCGGTCCGGGGGAGGCCGAAGAGACGATCACGGCGACCTGGGAGTCCGCCGATACCGTTCGCATCCGCTCGGAGTCGACCTCAGGGGGAAAGCCCGGGCCTGCCATGGACTCCGTGGGGAGAAAGCGGAAGGGATGAGGGGGTTGGGGGTCCGTATCGCCCCTGTCGAGGGTGCCGGCTTCCGGCCGACTCGTCAAAAAAAGTTTCCGGGGAGGAGCGGCCGTCAGGCAGCCTCGGCCCCTTTCTCCGCGGGCACCTCATGCCGGTCGAGCACCCACCCGATCAGCAGTGCGGCCGTCGAGAGGGGAAGGGCGATGACGAGCGGATCCACGACCTGCCACGGCGCGGAAAGGACCGCCGGAACCCCGAAGAGGAGGTTGGAGAGCCCGAGCGCCGCCGACTCCTTGACGTGGACGAAGGCGGTCCACGCGAACCAGGCGGCAGCTCCGGCGACGAGGCTCATCTTCGCCGCTCGGAGCGACGGCCTGCTGCTGTACATGGCGTGGGCGTAGGCGGGCAGGAACGCTGAAGCACAGAGGCCCATGAACATCGCCGTCGCCCGGGCGATGATGCTGCCGGGCAGGATGAAGGCCAGGACGACGCTTACGACGATCATGACGACAGTTGCCACCCGGATCGGCCGCATCGCCGCTTTCTCGTGACCGGTGCGCCGCACGACGTCGAACCCGAGCGACGTTCCCATGACGTGAAAGAGGGAACTGAGCGTGGACATTGCGGCGGCAAGGAGCGCCAGCATGAAGATGACGACGAAGAGGTCCGGCATCGATGCGTTGATGAAGTTCGGTATGATCGTGTCGACGTTCCCTTCGGTGGCCGCCTGCAGGGCGATCACTCCCTGGGTCTGGTAGAAGTAGACGTTCGTGAGCGCGCCGACCGTGAAGGCGACGCCGGTCATCATCAGGATGAATGGTCCGCCGACGAGGACCGCCCGGTTCAGCGACCGGCTGTCCTTGACGGTCATGAACCGGACCACGAGTTGAGGCTGCGCCAGCACCCCGATGCCCACCCCGAGAACGAGCGTCGTCACCAGCGTGAGCCAGATGGACGAGCCGAGTGCCGGCATGGAAGCCCACCCGGTCATCCCTCCGGCGGCAAGCGCCTGCGGGACGAGGTCCGACATCGCGGCAAGAGCGGTGTGCGCCTCGATAACGCCCCCGAGCTGGATGTAGGTGAGCGCGAGAAGGATGGTCATGCCGACGAGCATGATCCCGCCCTGCAGCGCGTCGGTGTACATGACGGCGATGAGCCCGCCGAGTACCACGTAGAGGGCGACGATCGCGGCAAACGCGATGAGCGCGGTGGTATACGGGATCTGCAGCGTGCTCGTGATGAACTGGGCGCCGCCGATCAGGATCGCCGCCGTATACAGCGGCATGGCGATGACGATGACGAGCCCCGCGGCATACTGCATGAACGGCGACCCGTAGCACTTCCCCATCAGGTCGGGGAAGGTCACGGCACGGAGTTTATTCCCTATGCTGCGGGTCCGTTTTCCGAAGACGACAAATGCGATGAGAATCCCGAGCCCGATATTGAGGACGGTCAGCCAGATCAGCCCCATGCCGAGCTGCGCCGCAACGCCCCCGAACCCGACGATGGCGGACGTGCTGATGAACGTCGCTCCGTAGGAGAGGGCAAGGATCACGGGATGGATCTTCCTGCCGGCGACCATGTAGTCGTCGCTCTCTTTTGTCTGGCGGTAGCCGAGATAGCCGAGACCGATGATGATGACGAGATACGCCAGCGTTATCGCGACGAAGAGCCCTGTATCAACTGCCATCCCGTTGCTCCTCCGCGCCGTTATTCCAGTTCCACAGGCCGTACACTAAGCATGCGAGCGTAAAGACGAGCGCAAGCAGATATCCAACCCAGATCGAGGGATCAGTAATGCCAAACATAACAAACCACCTGGCGGTAACGGGAAAACCGTTACATTACACGGGAACTCAGCAAAGGGCCGGTTCCCTACCTAAAGAAGAATGCGCTCTGCACCTGCGTGCAGTGGTAGGACTCTAAATCGTTGCCAATCATCGAGTACCTAAACACCTTCTAGATCCATTGTATTTAAACCATACGATCTTTTTGCCACTCAAGCGAAGGGAGATTGCATCGCTGCCGGATTCTTCCCATATTAAAGCCCCGTTTGCAGTACTGGCCCGGGTAACGGCAGCCGATCGTGCTCCCGGGCATCCAGAACGGTGATATGCACGGACGGCGTACCGGATGTTGTTTCGGGGCGAAGTCCCGGAGAGCGGCCCGCCGGGCCGTAAGGTGATGGATCATGGACAGCACGGTAGAGATCGTTTCAGCGACACTGGGCCTCTCGTTCGAGCTCCTGCTCCGGACGGTTCCGATCGTCGTCATCGGCGTGCTGCTCGCCGAGGTCCTGATTGCTCTCCGGATCACCGACAGGATCGCGAGTGTTGCCTACCCGGTCACGACGTTCTCCCACCTGCCCCGCGAGTGCGGGACGAGTTTTCTCCTGGCGTTCATCTCGCCGCAGGCGGCGGACGCGATGCTCGTCGATTACTACAACAAGGGGATGATCGGGAGAGTCGAACTCGTCGTCGCAGCGCTCATCAACTCCTTCCCGTCCGTCGTCATGCACTGGCGCTACCTCATTCCCGTCTACGTGCCGCTGCTCGGGGTCTTCGGGATGATCTACTTCGCCATACTGATGGGGATCGGGTTTCTCAAGACCGGCATCGTCATGGTGGCCGGGAGGATGCTTCTTCCCGGGGTTCCGGCGTCCGGGCCGCCGGAGAGACCCCCGGGGAAGACTCTGTCGCTGCGGGAAGCGCTCTCTGCCGCAACCGGACCGACCGCAAAAACCCTCCGCCGGATCCTCGGGATCATGATCCCGACGATCGTCGCCGTGGCGTTTCTCATCGAAGCGGGCTTCTTCGATGCCGTTGCCGCCTACCTGGAGGGCGCGAGCAGGCTCTTCCCCATACCGCCCGAGGGGCTCGCGATCATCGCCGCGAAGTTCGGGTCGTACGTCGCCGCGGCAAGCCTTGCGTCCGGACTGCTCGCGGCGGGCGATATCTCCGGCAGGGATATCGTCATCACGCTGCTCGTGGCGAACCTGCTCACCAGCCTCACCACCTACCTGCGATGGCTCGGGTCGTTCTACATCGCGATCTTCGGGCCAAGGCGGGGCACCGAGATCATGGTCATCTCCGTCATTCTCCAGGACGGCCTTCTCCTGATAGCCATCTTCCTGCTGGCCCGGTTCTGGTAAGGAAGGCAAAGGAGATCTCCGGGCGTTCGCCCGTCGTAGTGCCCTGCACGATTGAGGCCCTTATCGGAGAACGTGAGCCTGCACAAGGGGCATACGGCGAAAACACTGTATTTAGTGAGGTATTTCTCCGGTTTGCCGTCATCATATCTGTTTTCACCGGTGCACCCGCAACGGGAAAGTTTTTCATGGAGAAACGATGAAGCCCGGGAAAATCGGAGGGAGATATGATGGAAGAAACAAGTATCACCGCTGAACCGGGCAAGCAGGAGATCGTCATCTCGCGGGTCTTCGACGCGCCGCCGGACCTCGTGTTCAAGGCGTGCACGGACCCGGAGCTGATATCGCGGTGGTGGGCGCCGGAGAGCATCACGACCACGGTCGAGAAGATGGACACGAGGCCCGGCGGGATGTGGCGCGTCACCCAGCGCGATGCCGAGGGCAACGAGTACGCGTTCCACGGCGTATACCACGAGGTTACGCCCGAGCGGATCGTCGACACCTTCGAGTACGAGGCCATGCCGGGCCATGTTCTGCTCGAGACGGAGACGATCGAAGACCTCGGCGGCGGCAGGACAAAGATGACCGACCACCTGATCTTCCAGTCGGTCGAGGACCGCGACGGGATGCTCCAGTCGGGCATGGAGGAAGAGATGACCGGCCCCATGGAGCGCCTCGCGGAACTCCTGCAGTCGCTGAAACAGGCGGCGCCGGCACGATGAACGTGGAGCAGCCGGCCTCAACCCGACTTTTTTCATGCAGGGATCCTGCCGCGGCCCTCCGGTGCCGGGCAGCCGCCCGGGAAGGGGACCTGCGGCAACCTCGTCAGGAGTATTTGCCGATGGGTTAATAACCACCCGGCCGTTATAGGAGCGCTCTAAGGTGAGCACTCCATGGAAGAGGCACAGCAGATCAGGTCGGAAATTCTCATCGAACGCGTCTTCGACGCACCGCGCGAACTCGTCTGGAAGGCGTGGACAGAGCCCGGGTATGTCAAACGCTGGTGGGGGGCGAAGGGCTTCACTGAGCCGGTCATCAGGATCGACCTCCGCGAGGAAGGCAGGTACCTGTTTGGCATGCGATCGCCCGAAGGCCAGGATTTCTGGAGCACGGGTGAGTACCGCGAGATCGCCCCCGCGGAACGGCTCGTCTTCACCGACTCGTTCTCGGACGCAGAAGGCAACGTCGTCCCGGCCTCGTACTACGGGATGACCGGGGACTGGCCGCTGGAACTGGTGGCGACGGTGACGTTCGAGGACGCCGACGGCGGGACAAAGGTGACCATACGGGAGCCCGGCGTCCCGGCGGACGAGGACCGCGATATGGCCGTAGTCGGCTGGAACGAGTCCCTCGACAAACTCGCAGACGTCCTGAAAGGAGCCGCGAAGACGCATCTTACCGCCGAGCCGGGCAAACAGGACGTCGTCATAACGAGGGTCTTCGACGCGCCGCGGGATGCCGTCTTCGGGATCTTCGCGAACCCGGACCTCATACCCCGGTGGTGGGGGCCGGCGAACCTCACGACGACGGTCGAGGAGATGGAGGTGCGGCCGGGCGGCACCTGGCGGTATGTCCAGCGCGACGCCGATGGGAACGAATACGCGTTCCACGGGGTGTATCACGACATTACCCCGCCTGAGCGGCTCGTCGGCACCTCCGAGTTCGAGGGCGAGCCGGGCCGCGTCACGCTCGAGACGGTGACATTCGAAGACCTGGGCAGCAGGACGAGGGTGACGGACCGGACGGTCTTTTCGACGGTCGAGGATCGCGACGCGGCGCTCGCCTCGGGCATGAGGGAGGGGGCGGTCGAGAGCATGGACCGGTTCGCCAGGCTCCTCGAAGAGACGCAGCGAGGCGCTTGAAGACCCGGGTTCAACCGGGTGCAAGGCCCGGGATGCCGGCGTGGAACGGCGAGGTCGCCAACCGGCACGACCGAGAGGAGCGTGAACTCATTGGCTGACCTCCCGATCGTTCTCATCCTGCTCGGTATCGCCGTCGCGGGGGTGGCGGTCGCGGTGCGCTACCGGAGCGATATGCGTGCCGCCCGGGAGCGTATCGAGAGGTCGGGGAGCCGGGTGGCCCGGACGGACTATGGGAGCATCGAATACGCCCGGGTGGGATCCGGGTATCCGGTGCTGGTCGTCCACGGCAACGCGGGCGGGTTCGACCAGGGACTGATGCTCGCCGGCCGGACCATCGACCCGCGGTTCCAGGTCATCGCGCCCTCAAGGTTCGGCTACCCCGGCTCGCCCATGCCGCCGGCAGCGAGCGTCGCCATGCAGGCGGATGCTTTTGCCTGCCTGCTGGATGCCCTTGCGATCGAGCAGGCCGCCGTCGTCGGCTACTCGGCGGGATCCGCATCGGCGATCCAGTTTGCCCTGCGCTACCCGGAGCGTGTCTCGGCCCTCGTCCTTGTCGAGCCCGTCGCCCCGGGAAAGGGGCCGGTCATGCCGAAGTCCATCTTCACCATCTTCTTCACGAACAACTTCATCTACTGGGCAACGGTCACCTATTTCCAGCCGATCGTGGGAGGAGCATGGGCCGGCGTGCCCCGGGGAAAGCGGCTCACCCCAAAAGATAAGGCCGAGGTCAGGATGCTGCTTTCAAGCCTCCTGCCGGTCAGCGCCCGGATAGACGGAAGTTCTTTTGACATCTACGTATCAACCCCCGGACTGCTCAACGACCAGGAGGGCAACGATTATCCGTTCGGCACCATCAGGGCCCCCACGCTGGTGGTCAGCGCCGTGGACGATCCGCTGGCGCTCCACGAGAATGCACGTGCCCTTGTGCGGAAGATCCCGGGCGCTCGTCTCCTTGCCGTACCGGGGGGCGGTCACATGCTCCTCGGGCATGACGAAGAAGTCAGGCAGGGGATCACGGAGTTCCTGTACGACAACGGCATTCCCGGTCCCTCTACAAACCAGAAGGAGAAATGATCATGGTAACAAATGAGATTGCACCCGCGGCCCCGGGCCGCTACGCGGCCATAAACGGGCTTTCGATGTATTACGAGATTCACGGCACCGGCCGACCGCTGGTGCTCCTTCACGGGGCGCTCACGACGATCGAGGGCTCGTTTCAGAGGATGCTGCCGACGCTCGCCGCGAACCGGCAGGTCATCGCCGTCGAGCAGCAGGCTCACGGCCGTACCGCCGATATCGACCGCCCGCTGACCTACGAGGGGATGGGAAAGGATACCGCCGAACTCCTCCGGCAGATCGGGGTCAAAGAAGCCGACATCTTCGGCTACAGCATGGGGGCCGCCATCGCCCTCGAGATCACCGTCCGGCACCCCGAACTCGTGCACAAACTCGTCCTCGTCTCGCCGAGTTACACGAGAGAAGGGGCCTACCCCGAGATGTACGAGGGGGAAGAGAACCTGAAGCCCGAGGATCTGGCCGGAACCCCGTTCGCGGAAGAGTACGCCCGGACAGCCCCGAATCCGGATGACTGGCCCGGGCTTATCGAGAAGGTGAAGCAGCTGGACCGGGAGTTTCAGGGCTGGACGCCTGGGGAGATCCGGTCGATCCGGGCGCCCACGCTCGTCATCATCGGCGACTCCGACGTCGTTCGCCCCGAGCATGCGGTGGAGTTCTTCCGGCTGCTCGGCGGCGGCGTCCCGGGGGATCTCGTCGGGCTTCCCCGCTCCCGGCTCGCGGTCCTCCCCGGCACGACTCATATCACGCTCATCGATCGCACCGACTGGCTGCTCTCGATGATTGGAGAGTTCCTCGATGCGCCCGTGCCGGAGGGTGGGGGAGTGTGACCGGCGGTCTGAGCAGCGGGGCAGTCCCTCTCCACGGTCACGTTGCGGGTCCTCATCGTCTGGCTCTACAATACTACGACCCGGCCGTCACCGGGGGCGATCACAGCGGTGATCGCCGTAGTCGTGACGCTCCTCTGGGGGCCGGAGACGCTGGCCCGATTCGTATGCCCGCCGGTTCTGACATCCAGACCTCGACGGCACGGGCCCGGGGCAGTCCGGCAGGCCCTTCTCAGCTGCCATAAGAGACCCGCGAAAATTTAAAGAGGTCAATCGTCCATTGGCCTCCCATGGTAGACCTGCGTTTGTCGAAGAGGAGCGTAATCGTCGGGATCATTTTCATCTTCTGCCTGGCGATCTTTGTATCGGGCTGCACTTCACGGGCCGCTACCAAGAGTCAACCGGCAGCATCGACAACGATCGCGGAAGAGACACAACCGCCGCCGACTTCTCTCCCCGCAACGGCACCTACGGATACACCGACCACCGTGCCGACCACGAAACCGACAACCCAGAAACCGGCGCCGACGTCCTGCGAAGTATGCAGTTGCTCGGGTGACCGCTACAACTGTGGCGACTTCAAGACTCAGAGTGAAGCGCAAGCATGCTATGACTACTGCCGGTCGAAAGGAATTGGCGATGTTCACAAACTTGACGCTGACGAGGACGGTATCGCCTGCGAGAGCCTGAAGTAGACGGTGAGGCGAGCAGGAATGCGACAAGGAGGTCTTCGGGCGTCTTGATGGGGAGTCTCGCGCCGGCGGGGGCGCCTGTAATCCGGCATATATATTTTTATCTCGTTAAAGATAGGATGGCCCGGCGCTCCCCACAGAACCGGACACGGTCCCGAACCCTATCGGCGTCGAGATGCGGGGAGTTGCAGCAACAGGAGGAATTGAGGATGTCAGGTGAACTGTTAGGTGAGTCCCGGGGGAAGATCATCGGCACGAGAATTGTCGAACTTCTCGAAACCAGCCCGAAGATCGAGACGACAGACCAGTCGACCGGTAAACTGCTTGATATCGATATGCAGGATATCTCAACTGCCCGGAGCGTGTGGCGCTCTCCGGATACCTTCTACGCGGAGGGTATCGGAGTAGTAACATCAACAAGCGGTGAGGTAGCCATGTACACCGGAACCGGGATGGGTAAAGGAAGTCTGTGGAGCCCTGAGACTCTCTTCCACGGGATTCTCCTCTTCCGCTCGTCCACCCCGCAATGGAGCCGCCTCAATGGGATCGTGGCCGTGGTCGAATATACCGTTGATGCCGAAGGCAATAGCCATTCGAGGATCTGGGAGTGGAAGGGACGGCCATAACGAGCATAGTGATCGTCTCAAGGCTCCTCGGCGAGGAGCCCAAAACCCGGGTAGACCGTCATCGTGCCGGTGCTTGCCCGATCCACCGTCACTCACGCCCTGATGCGCCGTCGATGATCCTCGAACCGTTCAGCCCGGAAAAGCACCCCGTTAGAGAGGTTGCCGGCCTCATCTACGATACCGAGCAGGTGTATTTCTCTCTCGTCTTTGGCAGGGACCGCACAGTAGCCCTCCGGAGGATCGAAAAACTGATCCTGGCGGGCGGCAACGCCTTCGGGCACGAGAACATCACCTGCGCTGTCCGGGCAGGCAGGGTCGTCGGGATCCTGGTCATGCAGACCCCTCACTCGCCGGGGCTTGCGGAGGAATTTTTTGTCATCGCCCGTGCGGCCGGCCCCGTCACCGCCGCCAGGTTCCTTCTCGCCGAATGGCTGATCTTTGCACCGAACTACCTGAAGAGAGCGCCGGAACCCGGATACTACATCTCCAGCCTCTCGGTCGTCCCGGCCGAGAGGGGCCGGGGGGTCGGCGCTGCCCTGCTCGAAGGTGCCGTCCGGAAGGTCCGGTCCCGCGGGGGCGGAACAATAGCCCTGAACGTCATCGCCCCCAACCCGGCAGCGGTGCGGTTGTACGAGAGGGCGGGGTTTCGCACCGTATCCACCCATAGAGCGTGGGTGCCGCATCGGACCCTCAGCGTCCTGACCATGGTCTACGATACGGGAAAGACGGGTCCGTAGAGCCCTGCCGGGAACGGTTCGATACCGAGATGTCTGTTGAGAACAGAGAGGACTTACATGGAACCAATCGAGCACGAGATCTACCCGATGATGCTCTTTCCCACCCTCGAGGTCCGGGATGTCGAGGCGTCCGTGGATTGGTACACCCGGGTCCTGGGCTTCGCCCTGGTCTACCGGATGCAGGACCCTGAGGGGAGGACGCACCTTGCCCATCTCCGGCGGCTGAAGCACCAGGATATCCTGCTCGTGCCCCGCCGCGACGACCGCGCCGAACCGTGCCCCGGCGTCACCATCACGCTCGCGTTCGCCGCTGAGGCGGTCGACAGGATCCCCGCTCTCGACGCCTTCGCCGCACGGGTTGCAGATGCCGGGGCCGTCATCGAAGGGCCGGTGGACCGGCCCTGGAATACCCGGGACGTCGTGGTTCGCGATCCCGACGGCTACCGTCTGGTCTTCACCACGCCGGACTTTGCACGCATGCGCGATTTCGAGACGACGATGCGAGATGTCCGGAAGGGACCCGGGAAGTAACTATCTCAGGCTCGCATTCCGGCCAAAGCGGATCAGGGTGCCGGCACGAGCCGGTAGACCCTGCCCGTCTCTCCGGTAGGTCCCCTGCTCTCCGCGGTCAGGACGTAGAGTTCGTGATCCGCGTCCTCCCCGAACGCGAGGATGTACGCCCCGACGGTCCGGTTTTCCGTCCCGCCCGCGGCCACCTCGACCTCGGTAAACTCCCACATCTTTTCCGGGTCTTCCGGCGGCGTGGCTGCAAAAATGATCCCGTCGCCCTCGGCGCCCGCCCGGTTCCATTCGCCGAAGATGTAGCGCCCGGCAAGCGCAGGGAGTGCACTGCCGCGGTAGACGTATCCGCCGATCACGACCTGCCCGATGCCGCCGGGCTGGTCGGCGTTCGGGTACTCGATGATCGCGTCGACCAGGGGCTCGCCGCGGCGGCCGACCCGGGGCACGTCCTCCGGCGACTCGCGGGGGTTCTCGGGGTCGAAGGCGTGGTTGCCTTCCCGGAGGTTCCAGCCGTGGTTGCCGCCCGGGATGATGATCTTCACCGACTCCCAGAGGTACTGCCCGGCGTCGGCGGCGAAGAGGCGGTGCTCCCCCCCGGCGTCGAAGGCCGTGCGCCAGGGGTTGCGGAGGCCGTAGGCGTAGATCTCGTCCCGCCCCTCTCTTCCGACAAACGGGTTGTCTGCCGGGATGCCATAGGGCTTCGGGCCGTCGATGTCGATCCGCAGAATGCTCCCGAGCAGCGTGGTGATATCCTGCCCGTTTCCTCCCGGCGGGTGGCCTCTCCCGACGTCGCGTGCGCCGCCGCCGTCGCCGAGCGGGATGTAAAGGTAGCCGTCGGGGCCGAAGACGATCGAGCCGCCGTTGTGGTTCGACTGCGGCTGGTCGACCTCCAGGACCACCCGCTCGGAGCCGGGATCCGCCCGATTGTTGTCTGTCGAGACGGCAAACTCCGATATTCGGCTCGTGTGGTCCCAGCCCCCCGGCGCCCCGGCTCTCGGCGGAGCGCTGTAGTAGACGAAGAACCTGCCGTTCTCCGCGAACCGGGGGTGAAACGCAAGACCGAGCAGTCCGCGCTCGTCGTAGCCGGACCGCAGCCTGACGACCCGGTCGGTGATATCCAGGAACGGCTCATCAAGCAGGCGACCGTCGGCGCCGATGACCCGGATGACGCCCGGGAGGTCCGCGACGAAGAGCCGCCCGGTCCCGTCGCCGGGAGACGCAAGCGCGACAGGCATGGTGAATCCCGCGGCGACCGCCTCAAGGCCCACTCTTTCCGGGGCGACCCGGGGAAGAACAACATCCGGCACGATCTCCACATCCGGGAGGATGGATCGGGCAGAAGCACTTAAAGGTACCGGGCTATGGAGGTCTACCCGTCGCTTCATCTGCGGCATGCGGGGACCCCGATGTCTCCGCCGGCGAAAGCGACGGCAAGTGCCGTGGCGAACCGGGTCCCGCACTCTTCGCGAGAAAGAGGGGACCGTCGGTGAGGCGGCAGCAAGGGGGACCGATGTGGCCTCCGTTCCGGGTCAACCCGGGCCTCTTTCCTCTTCCATCCTCTTCGCCTTCATCTCCTTCGCCCGGTCGATGAGGTACTCCAGTTCGACCAGTTCGCCGGCAGTCCCGCAGGCGCCTCTGCTGCACGCCTCGTCGTGCAGCCTCCAGCACTCCTGCTCGATGCGTTTGAGGTCGTCCATCGAATAGAGGTGGTATCGGGCAAGGATCTCTCCATGCTCACGGACGAACGCAGCGATCTCCTCAAGGAGAGCCATTCGATCCGCTCTTGCCGTCTTTTCCGGCGATCCTGCAGTGCACCGGCCTGCCCCGGAAGTGATGCGCTCCATACTACGCCCTCACCGCACGAGAAGTTAGCCTTTCCGAAACGACGGTAACCCGCTTCACCGGCAGGAATGCGGCTCGATTCCGGCATGCGCCCCAAAGACTGCACCGGTCATTCCCGGCTGATCCGCGAAAAGATTTCCTTCACGCTTCCCGAAACGATGAAGGCGACACCCCGCACCCAGACCGTAAAGAAATCCAGGGCAACGGAGAGAAGTGTCTCTTCAGGGAACATACGGTTGCGCACGTTCCGGAGCGAAAAGCACGCGAGCAGCATCCATACGGTTGCAACGAGCCCCTGGCCGACCATCGAGATCCAGAGCCCGAGGGTGGCGAAGACCAGCGCCATGCTGTAGCCGAGGATGCTCGTGAAGAGCGCCGAGAAGAAGTTCAGCACCGCGCCGCGCGACAGCACGTCGCGGAGCTGCGGCAGGAGCATGACCGCGAAGAGTATCGTGATGCCGGTTATTGCAAGGTCCTGCCAGCTCGTTTTGATCACTTCAGCCCGTGCACGCGCGGTGCAACGTAGAGATATCAACCTGTGGACATATCAGTTCACCATATTCGCGCCCGTGTGGGCGGCCGGGTGCGCGGCGTTTCCCCGGCCAGCCGTCCCGTTCAGAGCACCGCCGTCTTCAGGTAGTCGTTCTCCGCGGCGATCGCCCTCTCCCGCCACTCGACGGGGAGCGTCGCGTACCTCTCGTCGAACCCCGGCGAGACAAAAAGCCCGGTGCCGCCGTTCTCGAGCGTCCAGACCTCCTGTCCCGGCGTGAACGTGCCGTCGATCTCGTTCTCCACCGCGTGATGGACGATCGCGTCGATCCTTTTTACCACCGACGCGGCGACGAGGTTCGGGGCGAGGTAGGACTGGTCGGTATCCTCGCCGATGAGGTAGACGTCACCGGTCTCCCGGACGGCATCAACGATCCCGGTGTTTCCGGAGCCTGCGATCATCAGGATGACGTCGACACCCTCTGCACGGAGGCCGCGGGCGAGCTCCCCCGCACGCTCCGGCATGCCGAACCCCTCGAAACTCTCGCCGACGTAAGCCACCGTCACGTTCACGGATGCGTCGTGCGCTTTCGCCCCCGCCCGGAACCCTTCGACGAACGGATCGATGACGGAGACCGGAGCACCGGCAACCGCACCGATCCGGCCCGTCTCCGTCATATCCGTCGCCATCACGCCCGCGAGGTAGGACGCCCCGTAGGGGACCATCACGACGTCGCACGCGTTCGGGAGAGCAAAGTCCGCCTGCTCGAGGGTGAAGAACCGGATGTCGGGGTTCTTCTCCGCCCACGCCCGGGAGGCGTCGGTGAACTGGAACCCCTCGGTGATCACGAGGTCGGGCTTCTCGGTGAAGTTCCCGGCAGAGAATACGGCGTCGAGGAGCGCCAGATCGTCGTACGAACACTCCCGCTTGGTGAAGTCAAACGACTCCTGCGCCCGGAAGAGGCCGCGGTACGCCGAGTCGGCGAACGACCGGTCGCCCTTCGCCAGCGGGTAGACCATCCAGATCACCGGCTCATCGCCGGTGCCGGCCGCCGGGTCGTAGGAGAGGCCGGGGAGGGCCACCGATACGTCTGCGGAAGGTATCGGAGTGCCCTCCGAGAACGCTCCGCCTTCAACCCCCCAGCGGGTGTAGTATCCGACGATCGGGCCTGCCGAGGGGGTTTCGGAGAACCGGAGGGGGCCCGAGGCGCCGGTGACGGCGGGGTGAGCGCCCGTACGGATCATCGCCGCGGCTTCGCTCGCCTCCTGGGGGTCCCAGCCTTTGGCGGTGCCGTCGCCGGAGACGACCCACCGGAGGGATTTTGCGAGCGGTTCTGCCGGGACCGCCTCCTGCCGTGCCGCGGTGTAGACGGCAAGGAGAAGAGCGTCGTAAGTCTGTGCGGCAAACGGCGGCGGTGCCTCGCCGAAGATCTCCTCGTAGGCGACAGCGTACCCGGTCGAGGGGTCGGGGGAGAGCGACGTGCCCCGGATGCCCTCCGCCCGCTGCCCGAGGCTCGCGAGCAGGTAGGGCGAGCGGCCGGCATCGGTCAGGAAGAGGCCGGCGGGGGAGCCTGCGGCGGAGAGCGCATCGGAAAGCCGGACCGCCTCCTCCGGGTACACGGCGGCAACGACCACCTCAGGCTCTTCCTCCCCGATCCGTGCGGCAATCTCCGTGAAATTATCCGACGCGTTGAGGGATACCGCTCCGGCGATCCGGACCCCGTTCATCGCGGCCGCTGCCGGGGCAAGCCGTGCAAACGTCTCCCCGTAGGGCGTGCTCGCGGTCACGAGCGAGACGGTTTTGACGCCGTCTTCCCGGAGGAGCCGGAAGACTGCCTCCACCTGCCGGCCGTCGGCGGGACAGGTCCTCCAGAAGAGGTCATTATCTTTGAACTCGGCCGTGACGAGTCCCGTCGTGACGCTCGAGGAGATGAGGAGTTTGCCCCGTCCGGTGACGATGGGAGCAGCCTGCACGAGTTCCGCGCTTGTCGCGGGGCCGATGATGATATCGATATCGTCGCGCCCGGCGAGTTCCTCCGCGTATGCGGAGGCGTTGCCGGTGCTCGTGTCCCGGTATACGAGCTCGATCGTGCGGCCGCCCTGCCGGCTCATCGCATCCGCCGCCCAGGCGAGTGCGTCCGGCGAGTGCATGGCAAGCGGTCCGCTCCCGGGCAGCAGGACGCCGATACGGACGGGACCGGGATCGGCCGCGGCGGTGCATCCTGCAAAATAGACTCCTAGCGTGACCATGCAGAAGAACGTGAGGATCAGAATAAGGGCGATTCCAGGGAACGATGGTCGTGCAGTCATGGTAACGTCCGGGCGCCTGTGATCGGTATACTTCGCCGGCGGTTCAAATATGGTTTTTTATTCGTTTCCGGCGACGGATGCAGCGGGATCGGATCCTGCCGAATAACGTTGAGTAATGTAATGCCGGGCTGTCTTCCGCTACTGCCGGCGGGCAGATCCAATCCCTGCCGCCGCAAAATAGCGTTATTGTCTCCCGGTAAACGTGAGCGAATCCGGTACGTCCGGTGGACGCCTGTCTGTCCGGGGCGGAACTTCAAGCGCACCCGTGTGCTCCGGGTCTTCTGCCGCGGAAACCGGAAGGCCCGGCGTCCTGCCCGGTCAGGCAGCGGAATACTCCACCGGAATGCTGATGCAATACCATCGGGATGCGCCGGGTATATATCTTAAAAATGACAGGGATGACCATGAAACAGATCACCATCAACGCGCTCGTCGACATCGGGTGCCTGATCACGTTTATTCCCTCGGTCATTTCCGGACTCGTGCTCTATCTTGTCCTGCCTTCCGGAGGAGGGGCGGGCAGCGGATGGGAATTATTCCTCGACATCCCCCGCAGCCAGTGGGTCGTCATGCACGACAATTCAAGTCTCGTGTTTGCCGCCCTGATAATCGTCCACCTGCTCCTGCACTGGAAGTTCTTCCGGCATATCGACAGGTACCTTACCCGAAATAAAACGAGCAATGCACAACCGCCGGGCGACCAATAACGTGAAGGGGCTCCGGAGTATACGGCCTATCGGTCTTCATCCAGGGTCTTTGTCATCGCGTAGTAGTCCAGTCGTTTCCCATTCCGGACGGGAATATACGCCGCGCATTCCGTTGTGTAGCCCAGCACGTCGTAGAACCGTTTCGACGGAAGCGAAGCGGAGAGATCGACTCTTCTGACACCGCGATCGAGTGCCTCCCTCTCCAGGGCCTGCATCAGGAGGGCGCCGTATCCCTGCGCTGGCGGGAGGGGTGCACGAAGACCCGTTTGATCGTCGTGCCGAGCAGGGTTCCGGTGCCGACGATCCGGCCGCCGGGTTCGAGGACGAAGGTGCAGCCCCGATCTGCGTTCTCCATGATCTGTTCTACGGTGTGGTATTCGAGGAAGAAGTCAATCGCCTCCCGCGGGTATACCGGCGCATACGAAGCCTCTATCGTCCCGGTGACGAGCCGGCTCACGTCCTCTAAGTCCCGGGGGCGGAATCTCCGGAGGGGGACATCCTGCTCGGCCATGATCCTCGCGAGAGAGATGGTGCTTCTTGCGGGATAATCGTTCCGGGGAATCCGTTCCCGCTATTCCCCGGGCAGGGTTATCGACGCGAGCCAGGCATGGTGTCCTTCGGCCTGGATGCTATTCTCGAAGACCGCCGGCCGGATGTAATTGACGGACCACCCGTCCCGGAAGGTATCCCGTATCTCACTCTTCGCGATCCTCCTTGGAAGAGGGTATTCGCCGGGATTTTGGTCGCTGAAGCAGAGCATGAAGTAGTTCCCGCCGGGGGCGAGAACGGCCGCGAGGCTCTCCACGAAGACCGGCCGGTCTTCGTCGGAGAGGGTATGGAAGAGGCCGGAATCGATGACGGTATCGAACTTCCTGTTGAGTCCGGGGAGGTCCAGTGCGTTCCAGACAAGGAAGTGCGCCTGCAGCCCTCTTCCGGCCGCCTTCTCTTCAGCTTTCCTGATCGCAAGAGAGGCGGTGTCGATCCCGAACGCCTCATGCCCTTCTTCCGCAAAAAAGAGAACGTGATCCCCTGTTCCGCACCCTACGTCCAGGACGGAGCCGGTAACCTCTCCCGCACGGGCGAGCTCGACGAACGCCTGCTGGGGGCGGCCGATGTCCCAGGGAGGGGTGCCCCGGTAGACCGAATCGAAGATATCCATAGGTTATATTGATCCGGGGGCGATTTAACCGGTTCTGCAGTATTCAAGCGGGCAGAACCGGATATCGGATCGGAAGCGGGGTTCGCGAACGCTCACGGCAGAGAGATCCGGCCTTTATCTCTCCCCCTCAACTCCCGAAAACGCCGGGCACCCGGTGACGCAGAGGCTGCACCGGATCGTTGCCGTCCTGGCGATCAACGGCGCAAGCGGGGCCACACTCCTGAGCAGCAACTGCCGCCGGAGCAGCCACTTCACGACCGGGACAACCGGGGGCGGGATCCATGCACGCACGGTCCGGCACCGGAACGCGTCGACACCGTCCGGGCCGATCGCCCCTTCCGGGCATGCCCGGATGCAGGCTCCGCATCCGGTACAGAGCGGCGCAGGGTTTTCTCCTGCCACGCCGCCAATTCCTGCTTCCTGGACCGGGGCTCCGGTCGCGACACCGCTCATCAACAGTCGCGGACCGAAGCGGGGAGTGAGGAGAACGGTGTTTTTCCCGATCTCCCCAAGCCCCCCGGCCGCTGCAACATGCTTCAGCCGGACGACTCCCTGCACCCTCCCGTCGACAATCCGCACGGGCAGGTAGAGCGGGATAGGACGGGACGGGATATGCTCCGCATCCAGGCAGCCGGCGAGCCGTACGGCAGCGTTGTCCAGGCTCTCTGCAATCCGGAGCATCTCGCGGGTCTTCTCCTTTTGCGGCATCCGGTACACCGGGACCGGGACTTCCTTCCCGAAGACGATCACGGACCGGGCGGCCGGGAAGAACTCCAGGACCGATGCCCTGTCCGCATCGGTGAGATCCTCGATGCCGACCCGGGCGAAGACGTCGACTCCCTCATCTCTAAAGAACGTCGCAAGATCCATCCCGGCACTTCCTGGAATGCATGGGTGTGAATGCCTCATCAGGGTATTGGTGAGGCTGTCATGGAATTGTTTTCCTCGCTATATTCTGGGGTGGAGATGGCGGCGAGGTTGCTTTTCTTCCCCGGAGGCACCCCCCGCACGACGCGGAAATGCAGCGGCCCGAAGTCCGGAACCCGGGCACGTTCCCGCCGTCCTGGTCGTCGCAGTCGCCACGAACCTCGTCGACAGGCTCGGCACGCCGTACGGGGGATATCCGCCCCTCGCACAGGCGGTGGGGCTGGCGCTCGTCCTCGGCACCCCGATCTTCGCCGTCGCGGTATCCCGGGTATTCGGAGGCGGGCCCGGTACGGACGGCGTCCCGCAGGCCGAACAGGCGGCCGGGGACTGATACCGCCGCACGACGGCCGTGATCGGCAGGAGATACCGGCAGAGCTCCGGGACGCCTGGACAGACAAACGGTCGATCTCAACCGGCGCCGAGCAGCCATTTCCAGAGCGGGACATACCGGACCGCCCCCTCTCTCTTCTCCGTATCCTTCGTGAGAATGGTGCACTCCCGCACCCCGGAGCCGTGGAGGTCTGCAAACTCGAGCAGTGCTTTCTCCTCCCGGGTGGAGAGAGCGTCCGTATACGAGACGTTGATGGCCGAGAGCGACCGGTCGGGATTTTTAACGACGAGATCGACCTCACCCTGTTTCTTCCAGTAGTAGACCTCACGACCCTGTTTCTTAAGCTCGATGAAGACGAGGTTCTCCGCAAGCTTTCCCTCGTCTTCCGAGAACCGGAACGATACGGCGTTCCTGAGACCGTTGTCGATGCAGTAGATCTTTTTGTTGTTCCGGCTCTGGGTCTTGAGCGAGTAACTGAAGTACTGGACCTCAAAGAGGATCTTCGCCTTCTCCGCGTAGTAGAGGTACTCCCTGACGGTCTCGAAATCGATGCCGAGCACCTCCCGGAGGTTCCGGTAGGAGTAGGGCGAGGTTACGTTCGTCATGCAGTATACGAGCAGATCTCCGAGCGCCTTCTGGTTCCGCACCTCGTTGACCCGCACGATGTCGCGATAGACGATGCTGTCGTAGTATGCCTTCAGCTGGTCCCGCCGGACCGCTTCGTCGTCCTGGAGGACGACCTGCGGAAAGCCCCCTTCCCTGAGATACTCGCCGAGCAGGTGCAGGAGCCGGTACTTCGCCGCCGCGAGCGTGACGGGATCGTGCGGCAGGTCCTCGCCCGAGAAGATTATGTATTCCGCAAAGTCGAGCGGGTAGACGTGAACCGGGAGGTACCGCCCGGCAATGAGCGTCGAGAGGTTTGAATCGAGGAGATACGACGTCGAGCCGGATATGACAAGGGTGAACTGCTTCCGGTCGTAGAGTGATTTCACCCACCGCTCCCACCCCTCGATTGTCTGGATCTCGTCGAGGATGAGGTAGACCGCATCGCCGCCGTACACGTCCCTGCGGTAGGTCTCAAGCAGGGTCTCAAGCGGGTTTTCGAGGCGGGCAATCTCCGGCTCGTCGCAGTTCACGAAGAGTATCGACCGCGGATCGACCCGGCGGTTGCGGATAAGGTCGTCGATGATCTGGAAGAGGAGCGTCGTCTTGCCCGAACGGCGCACTCCCGTAAGGACGACGATCTCCCCGGTCTCAAGGTATTTCTGTATCTTCGTGAAGTACTTCTCCCGCCGTATACCCGCTTCGAAGGGTCTGCCGCTCCACCAGGGGTTGAGGGCGGTCAGGAGGTCGAGAACCGAGGGCATATGGTTTGTTGGACTATACTCCGGCATAAATGTTTGTTTTCACTGGGGTATAATCGAGCTAAATAGGTGATCCCCGGGGCCTTCTCTCAAAGGCATGCCGGGATACCATCACCGTCCCGGCGCTTCCGGGGTGCGTCACCTCCGGGGAGAGCGGTGAAAGGGCGCCGGCACGAAAGACCTCGCCCGCACCCGGGCCGGACCCCATACGCCCTCAAACCGGTAGAACCTAAATCCCCGGCACCAGATCCTCCGACTTCGTGATCGCCCGGACAATCCCGGCAACGACCGCTCTCTCTTCCGGCTGCAGTCTCGTGTAATACAGCCTCGTATCGCTCGCCTCGACGATCTCTACGGCATCCGTGACCGGCTTTAAGAACCCCTCAAGCACGACACCCCCGGACGCGATGATCTCACGAACGGCGCTTTTGATCACGGAGACCTGCCCCTTCCCGACGATCTCTTTCAGGAAACCCGCTGTAATCCGCTGCACCGTGTCCGGGTCCAGGTGCTCCGCGTGCCTGTACGCTTCACCAATCAGGGAGAGGCCGTTCGTCTCGTTTCCGTCCAGGAGCGCCTCCCGTGCGAGATCGAGCGCGAGCTGCATTAATTGCGCTGCCTCGTCCGGGTCTCCCGGCTGCGCCTTCCCGATCGCCGCCAGCGCATCGGCTCGTTCCCCGGCGGTATACGAGGCCGACGGCTCCTGCAGGGGTTCGCCCTCCATGACCCCCGGGAACTCCTCGGGGACCGCCGGCCGCTCGTGCCAGGCTTCTAAAAACTCGATGAAGGTTCCTATCCTGTCCCGGCCGGCCGATCTGCGCATCGCCCGCCAGAGCCAGAAGAGGCGATCCCGGACTTCATACGACGTCCTCTTCTTCATCGGGCGGGAGACTACGTACCCGTCCGCCTCCAGCCTCCGGAGCTGCGCGTTCACCGTCGCCGGGTTCAGCCGGGCGCGCTCCGCGATATCCTTCGGCGTAATGGGGGTATCCGCGCTGAGAACGGTATCGAAGATGATCCTCCGCTGCCCGGGAAGCCTCCGGAAGACCTCCCGGTAGTAGGGCGTGTGCTCGTCCATCAGCCTGAAGAAGACAGCCCCCATATCATCGGTCCCGGCTCTCGAGGCGGTCTCGTACACCTGGACGGCCAGCCGCGGGCTGCCGCCGACGAGGTGCAGCAGTCCCTCGATACCGGGCTCGGAATCGGAGAAGTTCTCGATGAAGGCGGTGTTGCCGTCCAGCCGTGCGACCCTCTTCATGAGTTCCTTCGCTTCGGCGAGTTCGAGTCCCCGGAGGTGAAAGACCCGGAAGAAATTGTAGAAGGGCTCGTCGTGATCCGATATCCCGGGGAAGATCGACGTTGCCGACGCGACCACCGAAAAGAGATCGCTCCGCTGGAATATCGATCGCAGCGCCCGGATCTCACTCTTATCCATCTGGTTGAAGAGTTCGTGCACGTTATCGGCGAATATCGCGATCCGTCTTCCTCCGGCCGCTTTAGCGAGCGTATCGACCGCGGCGTCGCGGATCAGGGGGTCGTCGTTGAGCGCGACGATCTCCGAAGTATCGACCCCCGTCTCCTCGAGCACCCTCAAGAAGAAGTCCGACGCTCTGAATATCGAATACTCCTCCTCCGCGAGTTTCACGGGGATTATCCGCCCGGAGAGGTCGTCGCGAACCCTGTGGTAGAGCAGGCTCAGCAGGTGCGATTTTCCGGCGCCGTGGGAGCCGGCCAGGAGGAAGAACCGCGGCGTTCCGCTATGGGATGCCTGATCCAGTTCTTCCAGCATGCCCTCCAGGAGCTTCTCCCGGCCGACGAGGAGGTACCGGAGCGTTTCCCGGTCCAGGGCCGCGGGGAAGTAACGGTAACAGCTACCAGGTGCCGGCATGGTAAATCCTCCACCAGTCTCTTAACATCTTCGAGTAAAACCGCAACTCGCCGGGAGTATCCGAGGTGACGTAAAAATCGTGGTTCAACTGCGCCAGCAGCGCTAAGAACGCATCTTCGCTCTCTGATGCGGTGCTCCGCCTGAAGATATCGTATGCGATGACCGCAGGCAGGGATTCTGCGGCACTCACCGCGCTTAAGATGGCGCGTGCGGCTTTTGCTTCCGCATCAGAGTAGGTGATCTGGAGACGGCGCGAATAATGCTCGAAGTAGTGGCGCCCCTCGCTGCCGAGGATTCTTTTGTTGTAGACCTGATCAACCAGCGCCGGGGAGGGCGCCCCTCCGGAGATGTCGACCTCCTCCTTCAGGCCGGAGAGGACGATCATGAGGAAGTATGGGATGCAGGGGTCGCCCACGCAGTCGAGGACGGCCCGCCCGATCTCCGGAGAATACTCCCAGCCTTCTCCCCGGAAAACCTGTTCGACGACGGACAGGGCGACGTCCTCTTCGAACCCGTCGATGCTGACCCTCCGGAAGTCGTTGATGACCGGGGTTCCGCCGACGTCGTAGACGACGTGGTCGATGCTGACCGAGCCCCCGACGATGAACCTCACCCCGGGCGAGACCTGCCGCAGCCGCCGGAACCAGTGCAGGAACTTCCGTGCGTCGTCGGCCTCCATATTCTGTATTGCAACCGGAAACTCGTCTAAGATGATGCAGACCGGCCCGTCGACCTCTGCAAAGATGGCGTCCAGGTTCTTCGTCTTCTCGTGCCAGTCGTCCGAGAACTCCGCTCTCAGGCGGCTGCGGAGTTTTGCCCTGAAGACCGGGGTCTCGATCTCGTCGATGCTCTCCTGCAGCCGGGCGAACGCCTTCCCGAGAGCGGAGAAGAACCGGGTCTTATGGTTTGCTCCCCCGCACTCGATCAGCGCCGTAACGAGATCGGTGATGAACTCCCCCGGCGAGTTCACGCTCTCGACCTCGAGGAAGACGCACGGCTTATGTCTGCTCGCGAGGTCTCTCTCGATCTTTCGCATGATCGAGGTCTTGCCGAACCGCCGGGGGGCGACGAGCATGACGTGGTCTTTCTCGATCGTATCCAGGATGAACGCGGTCTCGCGTTCGCGGTCGATGAAGTCGTCTCCCGTTGCGGGACTACCTACAGGCAACATGTAGCACCTAATGAAGATGTTGTATAACATATCTGTTATATAACGATTTTGTTATGTTTTGTGTTCCGGGGGGTGGGGGATCAGATCATACAATGCTGCACGCGGGCAACCCGGTGGAAAATAGAGAAGTTCCACCGGTTCTGGAGATGGCTGCCTCCAATGAAATACCTTATTTCGGCATCGTTTGAATCTGAATGAGATTGCCGCAGGTGTCGTCGAAGACCGCTATGGTCACCCGGCCGACAACTTCTGTCGGCTCCATCGTGAACTTCACGCCCCGTTCTTTCAGCCTTTCATATTCCGCATGGGTGTCTTCAACACCAAAGGACGCGGCAGGGATGCCCTGTTCAAATATTCCTTTCTGGTATGCCTGTGCTACCGGATTGCTGTTCGGCTCAAGCAAAAGCTCGGTCCCGTTCTGGTCGTCGGGAGAAACGACGGTAAGCCACCTGTACTCTCCGGCGGAAACATCGCTCTTCTTCACAAAGCCCAGCACTTCGGTGTAGAATTTCAGAGCCCTGTCCTGATCGTCTACAAATACACTGGTCAGTATGATCTTCATAGTCGACCATATTCGGAGAACTATATGTCTGTTTCGGCAACTAATCAGTCCGAATTATCCCCGGAACGAGCCGCTACTCCAGCTTATCCCCCGCACATATCACCGACTGTCTGAAGCGTGTTCCTGCAGGTATGCGACAGCCAGTTCGTATGCCGAATATACCTTCTCTCTCAACCTTCGGCACGCCGCATGCCACAATGTGCACCATCTTTGTGGCGAGGGTAATCTTTGTTGCATCCGAGTCACGGTACGGATAGATGGCGACGATCGCGTCTTCATCTGTCAGGATAACCTGGTTCTTATGGAGAATGACGGGTGTTGCCATCCCGATGCCGAGGAACTCTTCATCCTCTTCTGCAAACCTCATGGAGAGACTCCCGCCCAGAGTATCGGCATCGAAAGCGGCAATGGGTATGCCTGTCCGGACCGAGGCCAGATTATAGGCATCTACCGCGGTGTTGATCGTCGGGAGCATCTTCCCGGCCAGGATCCTTCTCACCAGCGCTTCCGAGGCGGGCCGTGTTTTGGTTGGATCGACGCCCACCCTCCAGAAGAAGTCCCTGTACGCCCTGAAAATAGGTTCATCTCTGACCTGCTCAAGCGTATACTGTTCTCTTACCGAGCGGACGATCTCGTCTTTCAGGGCTTTTAGGGGCGGGCTCTTCTCTTGAATTGACAGCGGTCCGACATCACCTTCTGCAACCGACAGACCGGGGAAGGTGGCAAGAATCTCCTTATGAATCTCCATGACCCGCCCTCCTCACCTGCGGGAGTACTCTTTATGGGCCTTCTCGATCGTCATGATCTTCTCGATCTTGACGATGCTCTCCTCATGCTCGATGATATAAAATACCGTGAAAGACCTGCCGATATGCAGGCGATAGACTGCAGGAGGGTTAGGGTACTCGAGTTTTTCCTTGTTTCCTCCCGGAAACGGGTCTTCCTTGAGTTCCAGGATCTTTTCGACGATGATGCGCCGGGTTTTTAGAGGGAGCCTTTTTACGAACTCTCGTGCCCTTCGCTCGATGACAATAGCAAACACGCTCTCCTGCTCCCCGGTGCGTCAGTCGTCCTGCAGGATATCGTCCGGGTCAAAGGCTACGAACTCGCCGGTCTCATCAATCTCGGCGATCATCTGCCAGTCCCGGTAATCCTGCTCGCGCCGGATCATCCCGGCAAGCAGTTCATCGTAACTCTGCCCGGCTTCCTTGAGGTTGTGCAGGTCCCTCCAGGTGGGCTCTTTCACGGGAATACGCTTGATATTGCCGGCTCCACTCGTGCTGGAAGACATGTATCTGAGTTTGGGTCCGCGTGATATTTATAATTGTGCACATTTGCCACAATGTGCCATATGATCATCCGGGTGCCGTCCACGGAAAGCGCCGCTATTTCGAGACCGGAGAGCAGATAACGGTTCGGTTCCCGGTCGAGCTCCGGGTTGATCCTGCGGCATAATGTCCCGTTGCCGCCGATCGTGACAGGGACGGAGCACAGCGTTAGCGGGGCAGCATTGGGTGACAGTAATAAGAGTGGAGATACGTCAGAACCATCCATACCGTTTGTGCGCCTGCTCGATCGACATCACGGCAAGAACATGGACTTCCTTTTCGGGTTCATGGATGCGATAGAATGCCGTGAAGGTCCGGCTGATATGAAGTCTATAGGTGTCTTCGCGCCCGTGCACGTGCAGGCGCTCCTTATCGCTTCCGCTGCCGGGATACGGGTCTTCCTGCAGGGTTTTCAGGTTCTCCATGACTATCCGCCGACTCTTTTCGCTGAGGCTCCGGATGCTCTCAAGGGCCTTGCGATTAATCAGTATCCGGAACGTCAAACTCCAGCTCCACGAAATCCCCTTCGGCCTCGATGCGGTCCATATCCTCGATGAACCGGCGCTTCTTCTCCTGCTCCACCATGGAGGAGAGGAGGTCATCGAAGGTCTGGCCGGGGTGCTTCAGCTCGGAGATCTCCGCCCATACCCCTTCCGAGACGGGAATCCTCTTGGTTGCAGTCATGATAGTATTGTAAGTGCTTACCATATTTACAATGTCGCACGCGAGTGAGCCGATGGAAAAATGAGTGAGTTCTGACGGTTCGGGAGACGTCTGCCCGCTATCAGGAGCGAAGAGCCTCAGGTATGCCTGTTATGCAGATTGGGGCGTTACCATTGCGGATATGGGCACGGTGGACCTGAACTTCCGGCGCTCACGGCGCAGAACGTCATCTGGATTCTGGAAAAGAAGGTGCCGGTGATCGAGGGGGCTCACCCTCTACCGACCGCTACGTAGATAGCTGAAGACCGTGACGGCGGAATAGGGAATCCATCCTCCTTGAGACCCTCGATGTGGAGTTCGATCGCCTCGTGCATCCGCTCTTCCACTTCCTCACGGGTCGCTCCGGTCGCCACGCACCCCGGAAGGTCCGGGGAGTACGCCGAGTAGTTGCCGTCGGTCTGCTCGACGATGACAAGAAATCGATACATTATTCATTCCTCCCTTTCAGCCCTGCCTGTTTGAGAGCGCTGTTCAGCGTTCCAGGAGCAAGATCGTCTGCCGGATGCCCGGCGAGGGTAATCCTACCAGACTTTGACGGATGCTTATACTGCCGGTGGCTGCCCCTGGTTGCCCCGTGTAAAAATACTGTATGAGGATGCTCATGTTTCTTGCGTTCTGTTCCGACCTCCCACCCCTGAAAGCCGAAGAAACCCACATCCGGTTCCTCAAGGCTCAACGTCGGAGGGCTGCTCCCGGTATCGTCCTTGCCGGTGAGCCCGCGAGCAGGAAGAACCGGCTTTCTGGAGAGAAAAGGCGTGAAACGATCCGCGAAGAGAGATGTTGTTATCGTACCAGGGCTTGCACTGTGGTCGCCTGCGGGTGGCCGAACAATTCCGGATTAATGATCACCCCGGCTCCGGCCCCCGATTGGAAATCCCGTGGCAGTCCCCCGGTTTCACATCCTCGCGATAAAGCAACGCATATATGGAGCCTGTCGTTCCGTTCAGGGCCATTGGCTCACCCTTTTAACCTCCGGTTCCCGAGGATGATGCATGCGCCGGGAACCATCCCGGTGAGTGAGGTACAGAACCATGCAGCAGAGAACAGACGATAGAGAGACCGAACAGAAAACCAGCGGCGGCAGCCCGGACCAGAAGTGTGACCGCACCGTCGGCCAGGCCGCCACTGGTACATCTTCACCGGAAGAGATAAGCGTGCCCCCGGTGCCGCTTTTCCTCGTCCCGCGAGCGGTGGCGGACGAGATCCGGCGGCACGGCCGGGCGGTGCGGGAGATCAACGTCCGCCGGACCCGGAACCACCAGTACGCGATCAGCGTCGAGCGGGGGCGGGGATGACCCGGGAGTCGAAGCCTTCGGCTTCTTCCGCTCCGCTCCTGATGGAGCATCGCAACCCGAAAACCTTCGGTTTTCTCCCGCTCCGGTCCGATAGAACCATCGCGCAGGGGACCCTCGCCTGTACGGCGGCCGGCGGGCTCATCGTCGATGTGGAGGGAGAACGCTACCGGATCGAGGCCGGGGATGTAAAGGGACTGATCTTTTCCGGCCGGCCGGCGCCGGTCATGCGGGAGCGGTGCGAGGGTGTGACCGGGTTGACGATCGAGGGGCATGCGGCGGTGCACCCCGCCGGGAGAGCGGTGGTGATCCGGACCCGGGCGGGGGCCTGGATCGTCCCGCTCGCCTCGTTCCAGCGGGTGGCGTGTGGGGAGGAGGTGAGGGCGCCGGTTTTGGGGCTTGTTTCGGAGAGTGACCGATTATTGAGTGAGAGTTTGAGCACCTATCTGAGGGATTCAACTCCCTAAGACTGCACAGGAATCGAACCCGCGGCCTCTACTATGCCAAGGTGCTACCCCCTTTACAGTCTCTAATTAATAAATTCGCGGAATATATTGCCGTGATAGTGTCACGGGAAGACGTTTCGTACTGCTTGCTCTACTGAATTGCTTCAAATATTTCTGGACACAGCGTGTAAATGGATCACTCCTCCCATTTTTAAAATCCCGTGACTCTCGCATAGGAAAAAATTCGTAAATCTTATCCCTTCTCATAGATATCTGATTTTTAGGTTGTACAATGTTCGAGAGATTCATAGGTGGGCGGAAGAAGAGTAATAATCCGTTTGACGAGTTTAACGATCCTTACTCAAAATTAATTCAGGCAATTGAGGATACACAATACTATATCAATAGAGGGAATACCTCCGCAGCCATTTCTGCATTTAAGAAAGCCGGAGAAAAATTTAGTGAAAGCTATGAGTTAATCACCGATCTTATAAACTATCAAATAGAAGACGGAGAGTTACAAATCGCATTAGACTCTCTGGTAAATATTCAGGATACATACAGTACTTATTATGATCTTGCGGAATACTTTTCCATCGATTTACGTGAATATAAGCAATTGATATTCGCATATCTCGAGATCCTCAAGGGCTTATTATTAATCGATATGGGGAAGCATCGGGTGGCGATAAAAGCGTTCGATAATGCTCTTGAACTTGATGATGGTAACAGTACCGCTTGGGTCTGGAAAGGCCAAGCATTACTCGCTTTGGAGAACTCCCAAGCGGCACTTGGCGCATTTGAAGCCGCATTAAGAACAGACTGGCATTCTGCCGATGCATGGGCCGGAAAGGGCGACGCTCTCTTAGCGCTTGAAAGAGCAGATGAAGCGATTGAAGCGTATAGCACGGCATTGGAACTGAACGACACAGAGGCCGAACTATATTTTAAGCAACTTGTATGTCTGATCGCACTTGAAAGATACGAAGATGCACTGAAATCTCTCAATGAGATCTTAAAATTCAATGAAGATAACGCTGTAGCGTGGTATACAAAGTACATTATTTTAGATCTACTCGGAGAGGAGCAGAGTTCGCTTATTGCACAGAATAAAGCTTTAAAGATCGATCCAAATGTTGTTAGCGATCCATTTATTGAAGAATTAAATAATGCCATCAATACGATCGAAGAGAATAGTGAGGACAGTCCTCAAACAGATACTGGTTATGGGTTCTCTGACGCCACTGTATCAAGTAGCAATACAGAA
Source organism: Methanoculleus oceani (assembly GCF_023702065.1). Classification (NCBI taxonomy): domain Archaea; kingdom Methanobacteriati; phylum Methanobacteriota; class Methanomicrobia; order Methanomicrobiales; family Methanomicrobiaceae; genus Methanoculleus; species Methanoculleus oceani. The sequence continues at coordinate 108,595 of NZ_QFDM01000003.1, forward strand.
AGAACTCCCACATCAATAAATCCGTCTTCAGATGCCGCCGTACCAACAAATACCAGTGACTTAACTGTTGAAGAATCTAAAATTTCACCTAAACCAAAGAAACCTATCCCCTACAGGAAAGGTTCCGGCGAGAACATGGGTGAAGCTCCCAAAGGTTTTGCGTGTGTCGCCGGAATGGAAGAACTGAAGGAGAGATTAATACGGGATGTCATTCAGCCTCTCAAGAATCCCGAAAAATACAAGAAATTCAAAGTTTCCATTCCAAATGGGATTCTATTCTACGGCCCTCCTGGTTGTGGCAAGACCTTTATCGTCCGGAAACTGGCTGAAGAGCTCGGCTTCACTTTCATCGAAGTACACCACTCAAGCATTGGCTCCTCATACATGCATGGAACAGCGCAGAATATCGCAACCAAGTTTCAGGAAGCAATTGATCATGCGCCGACCATTCTCTTCTTCGATGAAATTGAAGGGATGGTTCCAAAACGGGAGAACCTTTCTTCTTCGGACAGTCACCGACAGGAAGAGATCAACGAATTCTTAACACAGCTGAATAACGCGAGTAAGCATAGCGTGCTGGTTATTGGTGCTACAAATCAACCCGATCTGATTGACTCCGCAATCATGCGTTCTGGCCGAATGGATAAACGCGTATACATCCCTCCGCCTGACCATGACGCAAGAAAAGCCCTCTTCAGGAATGGTTTAACTGACCGACCGTGCGCATCAGATATTGATCTGGATGAATTAGCACGGCTAACGGAAAACTATGCCAGTTCAGATATCGCCCTCATTGCCGAAGAGGCTGCTCGGGCTGCTGTCGATCTCGACCGCGATGAGATTGACATGGAAATACTCCTGTGGAAGGTTGAGGAGATCAAACCTTCGCTAGTAAAGTCACAGATAGCGAAGTATAGGCAATTTGAGCATCTTGAAAGGTGAATCTCAACTTTCGTAGGGGTATTTTGAGAAGAGATATGCTTCTCGATATATCTCAGCCAGCAGAGTGACACCTGCACGAATACCCTTTATACGTCATCGGGTAATGTATTATCACGAGCAGGGGTGCAATCTGATGAGAAGCCTGAATTACCGTATCCTCCTCCGGAAGGAGCCGGAAGGCGGGTATACCGTTATTGTGCCGACCCTTCCCGGCTGTGTCACCTTCGGAGAGACCGTCGATGAAGCTATTGCGATGGCACGGGAGGCCATTGAACTCTACATTGAGGGCATGCTAGCGAGAGGTGAGGAAATCCCCACCGAGGAAGGACTGCTGGAATACACCCTCACCGTCGAAGCCCATGCCTAAACTTCCGGTACTCACGGCCCAGAAGATCATCAAGATTCTAGGAAAGAAGGGATTTGTGCTGGACCGGGTGAAGGGAAGTCATCACCTCTTCTATCACCCGGAGACGAAGCGCCAGGTCGTCGTCCCGGTGCACGGGCGGGACCTCCCGACCGGCACGCTCCTGGAGATCCTCAAGCAGGCCGGGATTGAGCGGGAGGAGATTGAGGATCTTTTGTAAAACGTTAACCGGGTATACGGGACAGGTTCAGCGCAGCCTGCGGCCAGCCGAGAAGGCCCCTCTCAAAGATACCGGGCAAAATCCTCAGGATCGATCTTCGCCAGCTTCAGGACACTGCGAAGTGTACCGAGCTTCAACTCGTTGTGCAACGGAACGACCGTACCTACCTTTCCATCGGGCGTCGCCTTCGAAAGGCGAACATGGCTCCCGGATTGCCCGCTTACGACGAATCCGTACTGTTTCGAGAGTATCTTGATCACCGTCTCGCCCGAGGTGGGTTTAAGCCCGGGCACCCTCGGCCACCTCGAACGTTGTGATGATCGGCTTTCTCCCGTCTTCCAGCGGGAATTCCTCTAAGTACAGCTCCGTAGCCTCTTTGAGGTTGGCCACCGCCTCTTCAACCGTCCTGCCCTGGCTGACGGTGCCGACCTCCGGGCACTCCGCGACATACATATCCTCTTCCCTGTAAAGCACGGCCGTGAACGTCCTCATAATCTCACCGATAGAATAGCATCTCTCTTTGTCGTGATAATACTTGACCAACATATCCTGGCCAGCCATCTCGTCTGTTATGAGTGTGCACACGATGCCGCGGGAAAGTCTCTGAAAATTTCTCGAAACGACTATCCGGCGGGTAATTCCTTTAGGGCCTTGCGTGCAGCATCCATCTCGGCTCGCTTTTTGGTGCAACCGATACCCTGCGCAAGTTCTTTCCCGTTAAGACAGACAGCCGCTTTCCACACCTTCTTGTGGTCGGGGCCCTCGGAGAAAGGCTGGTATTTTAATTCCCCCAATGGGTGCCGTTCAACATACTCTTTAAGTCTGCCTGCATAGTTGCCCTCAGGATCGAAGGTCTTGATCTCTTCAGCAAATATGCCAAGGATAACCTCCCGCGCCTTTTCTATCCCTTCAGCATAATAAATTGCTCCAATAAACGCTTCAAATGCATTGGCAGTCATCTTCATCGTCGGCTTCCTGCATCCCCGGAAGCGTATCGCGTCGTCGATCTTGAGATTATTTCTCACGACGACATCTGCCAGATTTGCATTCGCGGTTATTTTCATCCGTTTGTTCATCTCTTTGGGATCATACAGGTTAAAGTCATGCAGATATCCGGCAATTACAAAATCGAGGAGATAATTGCCGAAGAACTCTAATTTCTCATTATCTTCGCAGGGGATGTTCTCCTGTTTCCTCTCGTTGGAGAATGAGCTGTGTGTGAGTGCTGTATCGTAAAGAGCGAGGGAATCTTCGTGAGGTTCTATCCTGAAATACGGACCACGGAGAATATCGAGTATTTTCGCCTTCTGGGACTCTTCCATAGATGTCGATGCACCTATGGCGATTTAACCATTGGTTTTCTGCTCTCCATGCTTCTGCTCCCGGTATCGTCCTTGCCGGTGAGCCCGCGAGCAGGAAGAACCGGTTTTCCGGAGAGAAAAGGCGTGAAGTGATCCGCGAAAAGAGACGTTATTATCGTACCAGGGCTTGCAATGTGGTCGCCTGCGGGTGGCCGAACAATTCCGGATTAGTGATCCTCCCGGCTCCTGCCCCCGATTGGAAATCCCGGGCCGGTCCCCCGGTTTCACATCCTCGCAATAAAGAAACGCATATATGGAGCCTGTCGTTCCGTTCAGGGCCATTGGCTCACCCTTTTAACCCCCGGTTCCCGAGGATGATGCATGCGCCGGGAACCATCCCGGTGCGTGAGGTACAGAACCATGCAGCAGAGAACAGTCGATAGAGAGACCGAACAGAAAACCAGCGGCGGCAGCCCGGACCAGAAGTGTGACCGCACCGTCGGCCAGGCCGCCACTGGTACATCTTCACCGGAAGAGATAAACGTCTCCCCGGTGCCGCTCTTCCTCGTCCCGCGAGCGGTGGCGGACGAGATCCGGCGGCACGGCCGGGCGGTGCGGGAGATCAACGTCCGCCGGACCCGGAACCACCAGTACGCGATCAGCGTCGAGCGGGGGCGGCCATGATCCCGGAGCCGGGCACGCTCAGCCACAGTGCCGGCGGAGCGCTCCGGATCTCCGTCGAGGCGGAGCGCTACCTGATCGAGGCCGGAGATCTCAGGAACCTCCTCTTCTACGGCCGGGTGATCCCGATCACGCAGGCGGCCCCCGGCGGGACCGCCATCAAGGGGCACGCGGCGATGAACGCTTCCGGCAAGGCGGTGATGCTCCATACCCGCGTCGGCTCTTACATCATCCCGCTCGTCAGTTTCCAGCGGGTCGCCCGCGGGGAGGCCGTCTCCGCCCCGCTCTTCCCCCTCGTGCCGGGGGCTGCCTGATGCGCGGTGACGTTCGCCGGGCGATCGAGGTCCTCGCCGGCGGCGGATACATGATGTGATATGGTAGCGCGACGATACCCCTCTCGCGAGAGGATGCCGCGATCGACCGGCATTAGATTCTTCTTCACTCCCGAGAGAATACTCAGAAAGAAATCAGAGGCATACAGAGGGGAGGCATGGCAGTCGGAAAGATCGGCGCTCGGACTCGTTTGGGCGCATCTATAAGAGCAGCAGCATGAACCCCGTCCGCATCTTCATCAGCAGCGTGCAGAAGGAGTTCGCCGACGAGCGGGCGGCTCTCCGCGACTACCTGCGGGGCGACGCACTGATGCGGCGTTTCTTTGAGGTCTTCCTCTTTGAGGAACTCCCCGCCGCCGACCGCCGCACCGACGTCGCATACCTCGACGAAGTCCGGCGCTGCGACATCTATGTCGGGCTGTTCGGGAACGACTACGGTTCCGAGAACACCGGAGGGCTCTCCCCGACCGAGCGGGAGTTCGACCTCGCCACCGCCGAGGGGAAGTACCGGCTCATTTACGTCAGGGGCACGGACGACGCCGCACGCCACCCGAAGATGCGTGCGCTTGTTCACAGGGCAGAGGGCGGGCTGATCCGGAAGCGGTTCAACACCCCCTCGGAACTGGTCGCCAGGCTGTATGCGGCGCTCGTTGAGTACCTGGAGGAGAAGCAGCTCATCCGTTCCGGCCCCTTCGACGCGGCCCCGTGCACGAAGGCGACGCTCGACGACCTAGATCCCGAACGGATGGCGTGGTTCATCCGCACGGCCAGAGCGACCCGCCGGTTCCCCCTCGCCGGGGATGCCTCTCCCGCTGAACTGCTGGAGCACCTGAATCTGCTTGACGACGGCCGGGTGACGAACGCCGCGGTTCTCCTCTTCGGGAAAAAACCGCAACGATATCTCCTCTCTTCCGAGATCAAGTGTGCCCACTTCCACGGCACCGAGGTAGCCAAACCGATCCCCTCCTACCAGGTCTACAAGGGCACCGTCTTCGATCTCGTGGACGCGGCGGTGGACTTCGTCCTCAGCAAGATCGCCCTCTCGGTAGGCACCCGCGAGGCCGGGCCGCAGGCGCCGGTGCGCTACGAGATCCCGAAGGAGGTGGTGGCGGAGGCGATCGTGAACGCCGTCGCCCACCGCGACTACACCAGCAACGGCAGCGTCCAGGTGATGCTCTTTGCCAACCGCCTGGAGGTCTGGAACCCGGGCACCCTCCCGCCGTCCCTGACGCTCGAGAAACTCCGGCAGGCCCACGGCTCGGTGCCGGCGAACCCCCTCCTCGCCGAGCCGATGTACCTCGCCGGCTACATCGAGCGGATGGGCACGGGGACGCGGGACATGATCCGCCGCTGCTCCGAAGCAGGTCTGCCGGAGCCGGAGTTTGCCGTCAGTGATGGGTTCCGGACGATCGTTCGCCGGGTCCAGGGAGGGGAAGAACCTTCGGGGAAAACTTCGGGGAAAACTTCGGGGAAAACTTCGGGGTTAATCCTGGACATGATCCGGCGACAGCCAGAGATCACCATACCGGAGATGGCCGAAGCACTGGGCAAGAGCACCCGGGCTATAGAGATGCAACTCGCAAAACTCAAACAGTCCGGAAAGGTGCAACGCATCGGCCCGGCAAAAGGTGGCCGCTGGGAGATTACTGAAGGCGGAGATGAGTAGCGTCGGTGAGCGTGGGATTTTCGCGCAGATGCTGGTCGTCGTCTCCTTCCAGGGGATGCGTGAAGGCAGGCTGAAAGAGGTGGCAAAAGATCAGGTGCAAGTTCACCACCTCTTTTATCACCCGGAGACAAAGCGCCGGGCCGTCGTCCCGGTGCACGGGCGGGATCTTCCGGCCGGCACGCTCCTGGAGATCCTCAAGCAGGCCGGGATTGAGCGGGAAGAGATTGGGGATCTTTTGTAACGCATCTCAGTGCTTTGAAATTTGTTTATCTCTGCTCTCTGATCGATCCTTCTTTGTTCGCCGAGATACCTTCTGTCTGTCTCCTCCTCGCGCTCGATACATTACCATGAGAAAAAGTAATGCCGCCTCATCCCCCAGTACCCCATTAGCGCCCTGATGTGAGGCTGTCGGTCATGAAGAACCAATACTTCGGCGATTATCGAGACCTGTTCAAATACGACTTGATTCAGCAGATCATGCAACAGTGCCCAAGCCTCAAGCAGTTTTCCTTTATTCCCATGCTCACGGCAAACGATAACCGAACCGACGGTAACAAACGGGGTTTTGATGAGCGTATGAAGGGTCGTCCGGGATCAGAGAATGATGAACTGGTGGAGTACCTTCAGTACCTTCATAAATATCATCGGATTGCGCCGGAAGACAGAGATTTTACAGAGATTAGGTACTTTTTCGAAAAGAAGGGAGTCCAAACGGAGATCTATAATCCACCTGATCACTCTCTGGAAGAATACTTTACGCACAGAAAACGGTATGAATACTTCTCTAATGTCCCCAATAGTCTTTTAAAATCAGCGCTGGTTTTTGTCGATCCGGACAACGGCCTGGAGGTGAAAAAGTCATCCCACAAGCACACCCTGTACTCGGAAGTCAGGTCACTGCTTGAGCGCATGAGCGATGATTCTCTCCTGATGATCTACCAGCACTTTCCCCGCAAGGAACATAACGACTATATCGACTGGAGAGTGCAACAGTTCCGAAACGAGACGAATTCAGATCCGTTGTGGATTTCAGACAACGAAATCGTCTTCTTCTTTGTGGTAAAAAGCGGTGGGGATCATGCCAAGCTGAAAACGTTGCTGTCAGAGTATTCAAAACCATATAAGAAATGCTGGGTAACCGGCGATAGGCTACCATCGAATCTTGAAAATCCCAAAGGGTAGCATGAGTGAAACTACCAGGAAGGTTATCCGCATCGAGAACGAGCTTGCCCGGGCTCTGTGCATGAAGGTGCGAGGTGCGACGGTTCGCAGGACCGGAGCATGAGCACCGAAGGTGCGAGGGGTGTTATGCCCGGCTGGCGCGGGAGGGGAATGGGGGTGGGGGTGAGGTGGACTACATGAACTGTATGCTGAACTACGGCTACTCGCTGCTGGAGGTCGAATGTTTGCGGGTTATCAACAGCGTGGGGCTCGGTGCGCATGTAGGATACCTCCACGAGATGCAGGCGGGCAAAAACAGTCTGGCCTACGATATCCAGGAGTTGTTCCGGTTCCTTGTGAATCTGGCGGTTATCAACCTTGCTGAAAAAAGTGCGATGAACGCGAAGGACTTCGTGAGGACAGAGATCTACGCGCTGCGGCTGCGGTCAACTGGTGCGCGGAAGATGACGGAGGAGATTAACGCTGGGTTCAATAAGTGTGGATCAACAGCTGATCTTGAAGATTGATCTACTTCTGTAGGACGAATTTAATTTCGCTAGATTTAATGTCAACGAAATGAAAGATAGGAATATATAGCGGATTCCCCGGGAGCAGTGGAACAAGCAACAATCTCAAAGTGGAATCGATCGGCACCTTTTCGTGACCTTTGAGATTCTTGACGTAGGTAAGTGGACGTTTAAGCCGTATACAATTGTGTGAGAGCAGAAGATTGTTGGTAGTATGATTGAGACAATTGGCAAATCAAAAGATAACAAAATCATGAATCTTTTAGCCGAAGTGACTGGCGGTATGAGTTACAAGGCACACAAATATGCTCTTGACCACTTGGAACGGCCTTCGGTGGATTATGGCCCTAGTGAGATTGTTTGGAAACGAAGAGCTGAGACTACCCCGCATAGAACCTACATAGATTTATCTGAGAGGTGTAAGACGCTCGCCGGTCAGGATGATCAGATTTTGAGCTATTTCTTGGACGGTTCGCGCAGGATTTTTAAAGTTGATGATATGGCTTACACACACTCGGGTGGTCGAGGTGTGATTTATCCTGTAGTGGCCGGGCAGATAGGAATCGGATGTTGCCGTCGTATTGACAAAAGGGTGGTTCCGGCTAGGTTCAAACGCGAGTTTGTATTGTCCATGCCTGATGTGGCAGATGCTGACGGAAAATCAGGATTTTGGCCAGCGACAGTAAAAAAACTTAATGAGTGTGCTGAATTAAAAAGACTCGGAATTGATTTCTCGACTATTCTTCCGTATAAGACATCTAAAAACGATGATAAAAAATACGAGGATCGAGCCACGGCTTCTATCCAAGATAGAATGATTGAACGTGAGAAAGAATTAGTAGCAGAACTCGTCCGCGAGGGCATGTTGAATCAAGATAACTACTTAGTTAAGGATGGGTCTTTGGAATATCGTCCTACTAAGGAAGATAAATCTGATAAGAGGAAATATCAGACCTTCAAGAACAACTACAACTGGGTTATTGGTGCATCAAAAAATTTTAATCCGGAAGTCTGTATGGATGTTTATGGCAAGCCAAACCCCAAATTTATTGCAGATTTGCCACTTTACCATCGTACACCTGTGGCGGAATATGAGAATGATATGCTAGGTGATATTAAATTTGCAGTATGGTATATTCGATTGCGGGATAAAAACCAGACGCGAACTCCGTTCGATGGTATTCTTAAAGTGGAAAAAATTCTCGTGACAGAGGAGGAGAATGAGCACGGGATAGAAAGCGAACTCGTTGATACGGTGAGCGCTTATCTAATAAACGAAAGGAATCCTGTTTGTTATGGCTCAGATCTCCGTTGGGCGAATCACATATACCCTATCCATCTGACAGAGTCTTTTGTGAAATCTCGGTATTTGAGTACGGAAAGTTTTCTACATTTATTCTAAAGGAGAGACGATATGAGTAAACTAATTGGACGGATTTTGGCAACTGAAAAAAACCCTACTACAATCGATGAATTTAATTTTTGGACGAATTCGGACTTGAAACTCAGTGCGTTTGATATAGTCAAGGTTGAGCATATCGACGGGTCTTACACTTTTGGGATGATCGAGAACATCTCCCACATCACGGACGCCCAGAGTTTTCTGACCAACTTCATTTCCAGTGATTTCGGTGATGTAAATATTAATGAACCAACCTTGCGAGTTGGCATGAACTATGCTAAAGCCAAAGTTTCCTTCAACAGCGGGAATCTGTACACCCCGGTACATAACAACGCTAAGGTGTATCTTGCCAGCGCAGAAGAGATCACGATGGCTTTGGGCCTTGACAGGATTCAAAATCCGCTGGTTTGTGGGTCTTTAAGAATGTATGAAGGGACTCCAGAGGAGGTAACAGTCCCCGTACGTTTGAACTCGAAATTTATCCTAGGCCCAGAAGGTGCGCACCTGAACATCTCTGGCATTTCCGGGCTCGCAGCGAAGACATCGTATGCTATGTTTCTCATGAAAGCCATCCAGGATCGATACCAGAGCGACGATATGGACGACAGCGTGGCCTTTGTTATCTTTAACGTTAAGGGAAAGGACCTGATGGCGATTGATAAGCCGAATGACTTTTCATCAGATAACCCTGATGAAAAAGAGCGAACTCTTGCGGAGTACGAAGCACTGGGTTTGTCCACCGACCCGTTTAAAAATGTGAAATATTACATTCCCTTCACAGATCCAAAATCTGCCAAACAGAGCACATATTTGACCAAAGGGGAAATTAAGAACAATATCGACGCCGGTCAGCTGAAGAAGTTCAAGTACATCTACTCGGACGATAAGGAGAACATCGAAATGATGTTTGCGGACATTGACGACCCGACCCAAACTATGGAGTCAATAATTAGCAAAATCATTGATAAAGAGGACAACGATTTCGGGGGTCTTTCAACCTGGAAAGACTTCATGGATAAAGTCACGGAAAAAACCCAAAAAGGCTCTCCCGGGGATAAGGGAGACATTTCCGTATTGAGTTGGCGAAAATTTAAACGGGTAATTCGCAAGGCCCTTCAGGACGAGATGTTTGCTAACAGGGTCAATAATCATGGAGCGGAATGCCGTTTAGCTGATGAATTGAAGCAAATCAGGAAGAACGAGGTGTATGTCGTCGACATTGCCAAGTTACCCGAAGACAAACAAGCATTTGTCTTTGGTGACGCCGTACGCACGATCTATAATTTAAAGCTCGGAGAGTATGACGCCGAGTCAATCGATCCTCCGTCCAGAATCATCATTTTCATCGACGAACTGAACAAATACGCTTCAAAAGATGTCCCGAAGACGTCACCAATTCTGCGTGAAATACTGGACGTGACCGAACGTGGACGGTCATTAGGCGTTGTTCTCTTTGCCGCCGAACAATTCCGCTCTGCTATCCATGCCCGTGTAACTGGCAACTGCGCCACACATGCCTATGGAAGAACAAACTCCATCGAAACCTCGGCTAAGGATTATAGCAGCCTTCCGAGTACTTACAAAAACATGCTGACACGGTTGGAACAGGGGGATTATCTAGTTCAAAACCCGATCTTCCGTTCCATCTTAAAAATAAATTTCCCGAAACCCATCTACAAGCAGTTTAAACAATGATGTGATGTATTATGAAGGATGTTATCTTTGGGGCACATATTCTAGAAATTCTCACAACGGGAATGTATCAAGACTCAAAAGTAATCTATCGTGAGTACATCCAAAATTCCTCTGATCAGATTGATAAAGCTATCAGAGACGGGATCCTAAAACAAGGTGAAGGCTCTATCAAAATATGGCTGGATCGTGAGAAGCGCACCATTGCCATCGAAGATAACGCCACAGGTATTTCCGCGGAGGAGTTTCAAAGCACTCTATTAAATATTGCTGACTCGGACAAGAAAATCGGCGAAAATAAAGGTTTCCGGGGCATTGGAAGACTGTGTGGTTTGGCTTATTGCAAACAGCTTGTTATTACGTCATCATCCAAGGGGGAAAATATAGTATCAATTTTGGTGTGCGATGCACAGAAAATGCGAAGGTTCATCGACGAGCATGCGCGTGGCAAGAAGCACACTGCAAACGAAGTGCTTCAGTCTATCTGCCGATTTGAGCAGAAGGAAGAAAAAAATATTGACTCACATTTCTTTAAAGTAGATCTTATCGATATTAACAGTGAGAATACTGATCTTCTCGATTTTCAGCAAGTTAAGGATTATCTTTCATTTGTTGCTCCTGCACCCTACCAGAGCAGCTTTAATTATCGTAAAAAAATCTATAAGCATGCTAACGACCTGGGCACCATAATAGACGAGTATAATATCACTCTCAACGGTGAGCCAATTTTTAAAAAATATACAACTGTGCTGAAAGACGTAACAGACACCAAATACGACGAAATCTTCGACGTGCATTTTAAGGATTTCTTTGATGCAGATGATAGGTTGTTCGCGTGGATGTGGGTCGGCCTTTCGCAGTTTAAAAAAGCCATTCCGCCAAAAAACAACCCGATGCGTGGCCTGCGGTTGCGTAAGGAGAATATACAAATTGGGGGAGAAGATTCACTCCAAAAACTCTTCAAAGAAAGCCGCGGAAACAGCTATTTTGTTGGTGAAGTTTTTGCCGTAGACAAGGGGTTAATCCCTAATTCGCAGCGTGATTATTTCAATGAAAACAGAGCCCGGATAGACTTTGAACGCGAGCTTAAAAAATATTTTAACGAAGAACTACAAAAAGTATATTACGCCGGATCTGAGATTAATAGTGCCTATAGGAAAATTGACTCATTTGAGAAAAAAGAGACTGATTTCAAAGCAAAAGACGCTAATAGCACCTTTATCGATAGTGCTCACCGCAAACACGAGCTAAAATCTGTTCAAGACTCAGAGAAAGAAGCTGAGGCCGCCCAAATAAAAATCGAAAAAGCGAAGGGCAAAGCCGACAGCCTAACACAAAGAGTTATTTCTCAAATAGAGGCTGAGCGGGCTAAGTCAGTTGCCAAATCCGTATCACCTAAATCAAAGGCTCTCGAAAGTGCCAAACTTTCTCGCCAAAGAGACAAACTTTCAAAGTACAGCAAAAATGAACGTAATCTAATTTCAAAAATATTCCGTATCATTTCAGCCGCAGTTGATGCTGAAACTGCTGACAAAATCACCAAGAAGATAGAGGAAGAACTCTAATGAGTCGAAAAATTCTCTTGATTGAGCCAAATTATAGGAATAAATACCCCCCAATGGGCCTTATGAAGCTGGCGACTTATTACCGCAACCGAGGTGATGATGTACGCTTCTTCAAAGGCGATCTGAGATATTTCGCAGCTCATTTGCTATGTGAAGAATTTCTTTCTGAAGTGAATGAACCCAAACTGGGAAAGCATGTGCCTAAACTCATTGAGCATATAAAGACAGGAAAGTATGCTCCGCTCGATACAATTCCGGACTTCAGGAACAGCGCACAAGAGACGCTTCTAAAAGAATATCGTCTTCGTTATCGGGACGGTGATTTCCCTCAGTTCGACATTATTCACATCACTACTCTTTTTACCTTTTATTGGAGTATAACAATCGATACTATTAACTTTGCAAAAAAGTTCTGTTCAAAAACTGGCAGAATATTTGTTGGTGGAATAGCTTCAACCATACTTCATGAGCGAATTCTTCAAGAAACTGGAATTGACCCCATCCAAGGGCTATTAGACAAGCCCGGGATGCTGGACGCTGATAGTGTTGACATCATCGACGAGATGCCTTTAGATTACTCGATCTTGGAGGAAATCGACTATCAATATCCGGCAAAAAACGCCTATTTTGCTTATATGACGCGAGGCTGCCCGAGAAAATGCCCCTTTTGTGCCGTTCCTCGTTTGGAGCCAGTGTATATTGACTACATAAGTTTGGTAAAGCAAATCAAACAAGCTGCAGAGCGATTTGGTCCGCAAAAGGATCTGCTTCTAATGGACAACAATATCTTAGCATCCAAACATTTTGATAAAATTATAGATGAAATTAAAAAATGTGGGTTTAAGCGCGGCGCCAAGTGCAATCCCGTAAGCGATTATGACATTGCGATGAAAAACATACGCGTTGGATACAATGTGAGGGCATATACAAGAAAAATCATCAGACTATACGATCAAATCTCCGAAAAACTTCCAGAATCTGAACAAGCGGATTTTTATATAACACGTGAAGAACAGAATCTTCTTTATGCCGAAGTGGCAAGTCTTGAGGCGATCATTAAGTTCGATAACATAGCGCGGCCACTCTATGAGAAGTATATCCAGCGGTTTAAGCGCCCCTCAATGCGCATTATTGATTTCAACCAGGGCGTGGATGCTCGCCTTGTAACTGAAAAGAAAATGAAGAAATTGGCTGAGATCAACATTCGACCGCTGCGTATCGCTTTTGACTATTATTCAATGAAAGACAAATATGAGTCTGCAATACGGATTGCAGCCAAGAATGGTATAACCGACTTATCCAACTATCTGCTTTATAATTTCGAAGACACGCCTGATGAGTTGTACTATCGGATGAAACTTAACGTGGATCTATGTGACGATCTTGGTGTGAATATTTTCTCTTTCCCCATGAAATATCACCCTATTGACGACCCAGAATATTATGATAATCGAGAGTACATTGGCAAACATTGGAATCGCAAATTTATTCGATCAGTTCAGGCTGTTCTTAACGCTACTAAGGGAAAGATAGGTCGCGGAAAGTCGTTCTTCGAAGAGGCTTTCGGAAAAAATATAGACGAATTTTACAAGATTTTATGGATGCCGGAAGCGTTTATCATTCACCGTTTTAAATACAAAGAAAATCTGACTGCTGATTGGTGGAATCTGTATAAACAACTTGATGAAATGCAGCTGATTCAATTACATGAGATAGTGGCTAAAAATCAATTTGAGGAAAAAATCATAACGGGAGACAATGCCATTGATAGCGTGTTAAAATATTATTATATCCAACGCGATAGATCGTCATAGCATTCATAGCATTGCCATTGTCTTGGAGCGTACCAATAGAGGTACTTCCCAATCACATCAAATGAAATGAGATCGGAATTTCCGAAGAAGTCGAAAGCGGAATTCATTTGTTGCATTATTCATTTAACTGATTGGAAAGAGCACGAAAAAAGCGAAATGTATTAGCGATGAATCTTGAAGGGAACAGTCACAGAGTATTGATTAGGTCTTAAAAATCTCTCTTCAAGTTCGCTAGCCTCAATACATCTGACATATGGTTTCGTTTTCACTTGGAAGACGAAGTAATAGTAATAATTTGGCTGCAGATCCCGGCTTTTCTGAAGCTCATTCGAGGATAGGTAAAATCTGGCGAATCTCTTATGTGGTCGGACTGCCTTAACCTCAATATATCGTTTTGAACCGTCCTCATTGAAAGATGCAATATCGTAACCGAGACGAGGATCATTTGACACAGACTTAGCGGCATCAGCGAGGTCTTCCCGCCCCGCGTGCCGAAGCCTCTCTTTTTCGCACCTCAGCGCTTCATCCTCTGCAAGCTTGCCGAAATACTCATTCAACCTCTGTTTCTCCCCGTAATCAACACCAGATGATTGTCCATTTTCCAACTCCTCGTCGCTATCGTTGGAGAACATCGAAGGAGGCAGAACTTCAACTGAATGATCGATAATAAGCGGTTCAACTGTGGCGGCTGGGGGAATTTCCTGCTGGCTGTCACTGACCAGGTGTGAAATCATCCAGCAGAATGAATGAGCATCAAGCAGTGATACGTCCTCTAAGCCCTCCCCTTCCAGGGCCTTAAGTACCTGCTTCAGGACTTGGTTGTACGAGCGGTAGTTCTCCCAAGAACACCTTCTATTCGTTTTAAGAGGTACATCGAGTAAAGTAAGGGCTTTATCGAGCTGCTGAGGTGCAATGGGAGTGTATTCTTCCCGGTCTTTCAGGAAAAACAGGTACGCAAGAAGGTTGTATCGCCTTCCCATAAGGTTCGCAAAGGCATCAAAAGCGCTTTCCGGAGCGATGATATCCCTATAAAAATCGAATAGTGCCGACTCAAATGCTTCGCAGCGCTTGCTATCCTCCAGTGCTTGGTAAAGGGAGTGTTGTGCACGTGCCGTTTCCCCCCAGCGGTTTTCCCACCTGACGAGGTTGTTTCGTAACTTAGTAGCCTTGATGTCGATCTCAATCGCGTAAATTACGCATTTGAGTAGGTGTCCCGTACCTATCTGTTCTTTCACCCAATTTCTAAAGTTTAGCCTACTCCGCCCTTCTTCATAGATGTCTTGCTTATAACTTTCCCATTCCGATGGCAGCCCCTCGTTAAAAGAGACAAACTCCTTTCCGGACTTTTGTTTCACTGCTTCCTGAAACTGAATAAACCGCTGGTGGAAGATCCACAGAGGTAGATCAGTCTCCTGAGAGAGAGATGAATTATCCGCCCGGCGAGTTTTCCCCTCCAGTTGACGCTCTTGAGCAGCCATATCAAAACTCACGATGTACTCATCCTGTGCAGCAGTCCGTTCAAATTGCATGCATGGCGCATCAGTTACCTTATCTTCTTCGTGGCGAAATAGGTCATAAATTGAGGGGAATGCTGCCCTCAGTTCGGAGCTAAAATCAGTCTTCCAGATCAATCGCGACCGGGAGGAGTCATGTTTTGTCATCTCAATATCAGCAAAGTACGCTATACCATCAAAAAATAACTTGACTGACCGTTTTTCGCCTGCGTTGAGGTCTTCTATCCCAAAAAAGGAACGCATTTCGAAGGGAATCACTGTACCATGATGGAGGAAAACAGATTTATCCATTCGTTTAAGCGCATTATTGTCTGAAGTTACTGTCCATGAGTAAGAATTTGTGGGGTATCGGGTATCATCCTCTTTTTCCACAATTTCGAACCCGAGCAATCGTAATCTTTTATTAGTCTCTTCTCCGCCGGAAAACTTTGACACATTGAAAAGTTCCCCATTGGCAAATTCATTTGCCAGACTGATGACATACTTCGGGGGATAACGCTTTCCGAGGTAGATTAGGTCATATTTTGTAGACTTGTTGTGGGGAGGGCATCCCTGCTCTTTTATTTCAGTTATTGCTCTAAGGATATGCTCTCGTTGAATATTTGAGGGAATCTGGGCTCTCATAACACCACAATTGAGTGATAGATGAAGAGATTATTTAACCCTGCTGAAAGGGTTCGGTGCAGTGGTTGCTTGTCTTTTAGCATTTCTTTGCCTCTGCACCAACAAAGTCCATCATTTTCTAATTGCTTTTTCCGCCACAAGTCCCAGATACCTGGTTAATTCATTCTCAAAACTACGGGATACATCAGATGCGTCACTTGTAGCGTGAGCAACTTCGTGAAGTAAGATACCTGCATAATTCTGGATGTCTTTCAGTTGGTCTCGTTTTATTATGATCCTATTTTCAGAAGCCTCCCACAACCCCCCTACTTCCAGATATGAATCTGGATCGAGTCGCATTGTTTTTGAAATCAGGATTTCTTTCACACATTCAGGCCGGCCTCCAACGAAGTCCAATATTTGTCCAGTTTGTTCAAAAACCTGTTTTTCCTTTGCGGTAAACTGCCTCTCAGACACAAAAGAGAACTTCAAACTATTATTCCAATCTCTGCTGAATTGCTCTACGTCCCTGATCGGATTGCCCGAGACGTCTACTGCGCCTTGTAATTTACCTTTAATCTTCTGGGGAACAATTATGACGTCATATTTATCATTTCTGACCCTATCAACAAGATTCGGTGCGGACATGGCCTCGTCGGAGGTGAAGAATACAACCTTAGAACGATCATTGAGTAATCGGCATGCATGAACAGACACCTCTGACCAGCCTAACTCGTCATGGTGCTCCCCGGCATCATAGTTGGCCAGATCATTTACTAATTCGTGCGCAACTTCCTGACTTTCGCATGCAGTAAGGATCTTTTGAACCCTGTCAGCGTAAGCCGTTCTACCGACATTCGTACGCTCACGATTCAATGCCTTTTGTATAGCTTTGTTGAGGGCCGTAATATTGTATGAAAAGAGGAAGTTTTCTTCTTCCGCAACCTGAACCCCGTTAACATATATTTTTGCGGGATCAGATTTCTTTTTAATAACCTGACCTAATGATGTGGTTTCTAACACTTTTTCACCAGAAAAACGCAGGAACAGATCCTTCGCTCTTGAAATATCACTGTCTGAACAGTTTTTAAGGATAAACTCTGTTCCTTGGAAGTTATTATCAGAAGGGGGAGAAATTTGTGCGTGCAATGTGATAATATCATCAAAACCGTGTTTTTTTGTTCTTTCTAAGGTAATATCTTCATGCTTTGATTTTATCGAGACCTGGACGCCCTTTCGATTGAATGTTGCAAGAGCATCTTTCAACCCGATACCAAATTTTCCAATGACATGAGGGTTTTTAAGTTTCTCATCGTTTTCTTTTTGTGTCAAGTGTTGATGATTAAGTCCTCTTCCATAATCGCGGATGTGCCAGCAATTCGCTTTATCTTTAAATATCTCAATTTTCTTGGTCTTGGTGAGTAGTTCTTCATCAATAGCATTGGCAATAATCTCTCTGACTGCGTGGTAGACTTCCCAATCTTCTAATATCTTCTCGACATTGAGATCAAACTTGTTAAAGGTCATGATATCCCCGGCATTGAATAACTGTTAACAATTGTCCAGGGAGAAAAACATTTTGAAATCGTCTTTAAAACATCTGTTCTTCATCCTGACCGTTATAAGCGATATAAGCGTCATCATAACCGTAATGACAGTTGATGTCACTACATGCACAACACACCAGCGTCGGACTCAACGACACTCCCCAACTGACTTAATGTCCCATCGATGAGCTTAGAGTATTGTCAACCAGATCCAACCTAAAAACCGAGTCGTCACCATCAACCGATTCATCGACCCGGCCATACGCAACGCTACTCTATCGGTACAACCATCGCCAAAGGCACACTCAAAACAGCAAACATGGACCGAGCGGGAATTGAACCCGCGGCCTCTACCATGCCAAGGTAGCGATCTACCCCTGATCTATCGGCCCCTGTTACCCTACAATGTTGATCGCGATCACATAATAAGGATTGGGGCGGGCCGCCCCCCTATCCCTCCCCGGCAAGGGCCGGGAGCCGGGAGAGCACCCGTTCCCGCGCATCCTTCATGTCCGGGCGCATGAGGCCGACGCCGGCGATGCCGTTCTTGATGCAGGGGGCAAGGAGCGGCACCGCGCCCTTCGGCGCGGGGGTGCGGGCGGGGAGCATGAGGCGGCCGCCGCCGGGCAGGTCGTAGACCTGCTTGACGCCGCTCCGCTTCCCGCGCTTCGCGAAGGGCCTGCCTTTGAGCTCGACGATGTCCATCGCGAAGTCGATCACCGGGGCGTTTGCTATCGCCCCCCCGACGCCGAAGGCGTCGGCGACGTCGCGGTAGGCGGCGACGTCTGCGCGCGACAGGCCGCCCGAGAGGAAGATCTTCACGTCCGGGTAGCCGTTGACGTCGAGCTCCCAGCGCACCTCCTCGATGATCGCCCGCATGTCGCCCCGGCGCGACCGCGGCGTGTCCAGCCGGACGGCCGTCGCCCCGCAGGCGGCCGCCCTGACCGCCTCGTCCTTCTCGTCGGAGAAGGTGTCCGCGAGCATGATCCGCGGCACCTCCGGGCCCGCCCCCTGCGCAAACGCGAGCCAGGCGTCCTCCTGCTCCGGGTAACACATCACGAACGCGTGCGGCATCGTGCCCGCGAGCGGGATATCCTCCGGCGCGCAGGTGTTGCTCGCCCCGTCCACCCCGCCGATCCAGGCCGCCCGCTCGATCATCGCGGCGATCGCCGGGTGCTGGCGGCGCGAGCCGAAGGAGTAGACCGGGCGGTCCCCCGCGGCCAGTTTCATGTGGGCGGCCGCCGACGCCACCCCCGAGGCGTGGCAGAGGAACCCGAGGATGGCGGTCTCGTAGACGGCGAAGTCCCGGTAGCGTCCCGATATCCGGAGGACGGGCTCGTTTTTGTAGAAGACCGACCCCTCCGGCATCGCGTCCACGTCCACCGGGAGGCCGTCGAGCAGTTTGATGACGTCGTCAAGCCCGCAGAAGACCCCCCACGGGTCGGGGAGCGCTGCCGCCGTCACCTCCATCGTGACGTGCGGGTTCACGCCGTCCCGCTCCATGACCTCCACGACCCGCCGGAAGTAGACGTCCGTACACTTCCCATCCCGGATGGCGTCTTCATCGACCATCTGAAACCTGCCCATGAATATTCCGGTCGTCGCGGAAGCGTAAATTTTTATTGAACCGATCCCGTGGCAACGCAACGGTGAATCTTTTCCCATAGGACGTCTACCCTCTAGAGAGAATGTCGCACGGAGAAGCGTATGCCGCCATAGTGAGGTGGATCTAGTGCTCGGGATCATCGGGGGCACGAGCCTCCTCTTCGCCGACCTGCCGCCGCTCGATAAGCAGACCGTCGCCACGCCCTACGGGAAGGCGGAGGTGCACACCGGAGCCTTCGCGCTCCTCCTGCGCCACCAGCACAACCTCCCCCCGCACCGGATCAACTACCGGGCGTGCCTCGCCGCGCTCGCCATCCTCGGGGTGGACGAGATCGTCGCGTTCGGCTCCGCCGGCTCCCTGAAGCACGAGATCCCGCCGGGCTCGATCGTCATCCCCACCGATTATTTGAGCGTCACCGACATCCCGTCCATCCACGAGTGCACCATCGACCACGTCCGGCCGGAACTGGACGCGGACCTGGTCCGCACCCTCTCCGGACTGGTGCCGGAGGCCCGGACGGGCGGGGTCTACGCCCAGACTAGAGGGCCGCGGATCGAGACCGTCGCCGAAGTCAGAGCGCTTGCAAAGGTCGCCGACATCGTCGGGATGACGGTCGCGAGCGAGGCGACGCTCGCTCTCGAACTCGGGATGCGGTTTGCCGCCGTCTGCACCGTGGACAACTACGCAAACGGCCTCGGGGAAGAGACCCTGACCTACGAGCACATCCTCGCGACCTCCCGCGCGAACTGCCGGAGGACCGAGAAGATCCTTGAGAATATCGTGGAGCGACTTGCATGAACGAGATCTTTAACGCCCAACGATCGGTCCTGATCGCCGGGGTCACCATCGACGGATCGACTGTGGATATCGCGATCGACGAGACCGGCATGATCGCGGGGATTGGTGAGGACGCGAGGAAGGCCATCGACGCTGATATCGTCATCGACGGCTCCGACCGGCTCGCCGTCCCCGGCATGGTGAACACCCACACCCACGCCGCGATGACCCTGCTCCGGGGCTACGGGGACGACATGCTGCTGCAGGACTGGCTCTCGCAGAAGATCTGGCCGCTCGAGGCCCACCTGACCGGCGACGATGTCTACTGGGGAACGAAACTCGCGTGCCTCGAGATGATCAGGAGCGGCACCGTCGCGTTCAACGACATGTACTTCTTCATGGACCGGGCGGCGCAGGCGGTCGACGAGACGGGCATGCGGGCAACGTTCGCCTACGGGTTTATCGACCTCGGCATGGAGGAGAAACGCGAGGCCGAGATCAAGGCGACCGAAGCCCTCGTTGCCCACGTAAAATCGCTCGGCAACCCGCGGATCCAGGCGGCCGTCGGCCCCCACTCCGTCTACACCGTCTCCCCCGAAGGCCTCGCCTGGTGCGGCGAATATGCAAAAGAGCAGGAGATCGGCATCCACGTCCACCTCTCCGAGACCGAGAAAGAGGTCGTCGACTGCGTCGCCCAGTTCGGCAAACGCCCCGCGGTCCTCCTCGACGAGTGCGGCTGCCTCACCCCAAGGACCGTCGCCGCGCACTGCTGCTGGCTCGACGAGGCCGAGTGCCGGCTCCTCGGGGAGCGCGGCGTCTCCGCCTCTCACAACCCGGCGAGCAACATGAAGCTCGCCGTCAACCGGGCGATGCCCTACCACTGGCTGAAAGCTTCCGGGGCGAATGTCTGCCTCGGGACCGACGGCTGCGCCTCGAACAACAACCTCGACATGCTCGAGGAGATGAAGTTCGCCGCCCTGCTGCAGAAGTTCGCCTGGAACTCGCCGACCCTCCTCCCCGCAGGCGAGGCGCTCGCGATGGCGACGAGCGCAGGCGCCCGGGCGCTCGGCACCGGCCCGGGGACCCTGACCGTGGGCGCCCCGGCCGATATCGTCCTCCTCGACGCCCGTGCAGTCTGCAACACCCCGCTCTTCCACGCCGACTCGAACACCGTCTACGCCTGCAACGGCGGCGCGGTCATGACCGTCCTCTGCGGTGGCAGAGTCCTGATGCACGAGCGGGAGGTGCCGGGAGCAGAGGAGATCGTCCGGGAAGCCGCCGCCACGGCCCGGTCGCTGGTCGGGCGGACAGAAACGACCTCCTGATCTTTTTTCGCCGGATGCATGCCCGTATGGTCTGTCCCATACGGGGTCTCATCCGCCGTTGCGTCCCGGCACCCGCAGGGAGAGGATGTCGAGGCCGGCTACGTGGTCGGGTAGTAGGTTGGTTGTGCAGTCGGGGTGTAGGTCGGTTGTGCGGTCGGGGTAGAGGTAGGGGTGTAGGTCGGCTGACCGGTCGGGGAGGGGGTCGGTTGTCCGGTCGGGATGGAGGTCGGTTGTACGGCAGGGGGATACGGCGGTCGCCAGATCGGATAGGAGGGCGGTTGGCCGCCCGGCGCCATGGTGGGAGCGGGGGTCCCGGTCATCGTCGGCTGCTGCCCTGCACCGATCTCGGCAAGGTAGATGTTCCAGGCTCCGTCGTCGTTGCCCATCCAGACGATCCTGCTGCCGGATACGGCCGGGTAGACCTGTTCGGCACTATCGGACGTGACCTGCCTCTCCCGACCGGTCTGTATGTCGTAAAGATAGATGTCGCCGTTCCCGTTCCGGTAATCGGTCCAGACGACGTAGTCGACGTCGACGTCGGGAGCGAACGGCATTGCTCCCTCTCCTCCGATCCGGCGCACCTCCCGGGTGCCGGTCTCGGCCATGTACAACGAGACCAGGCCGCCCTCTTCGGCAAGCCAGACAACCCGCCTCCCGTCACTCGATACCGCAGGGGGGCTTGATATGTTGCCCGTCAGGCTGACGCGCACCGGGTCTCCACCGGGGAAAGAACTCCACAGGACATCAAAATGGCCGCCGACCCTGCTGTCGTCGAGCCAGGCGACGGTGTCGCCGCCGATGGCCGGAGAAGTCCGGTTGGACGTAGTATTCCCGGGGAGCAGGCCGCTATCCCGGGTATCGATCCCGTACCAGTGGTTCTCGCCTCTTCCGGTCGTGACGTTGACGGCATTCCAGCAGATCACGTTACCCGATACGGACGGGGACATCTTGAAAGCCGAATCGTTCGTGACCTGAGTCAGCGAACCCGCGACGGTATCGTAAAGGTAGATATCCGTCGACGTCTCCATGGGTCTCGTGCCGGTCCAGACGACGTAGTTTCCCGAAACGTCGACCTCCCGCATGGCGACGGTCGCGTTGGTCCCGTCTCCCGGGATCGTCAGGGTTTGCCCGGATGAGGCGTTCGCGACCCGGACCGATCCGGTGGTGTTGTCGAGCCAGACGACGGTATCTCCCGAGATCGCCGGAAATTCTTTGTCTCCCGGCCCGCTCGTGATTGCGGACGCTCCCGGCACCTGCGTCTGTCCCGGCGGGACCGGTTGTGCGAAAGCCGCACCCGCGGCGAGCGCAACGGCGATGACGATGACTGCAACGATTCCCATCTGTCCTATGAGCCGTTTCATACTCATTACCTCCTGTGTCGTATGCGAGCCTCACCGCCCCGGACGATGCGAAGGCATGAGGACATAAGTGCCCGGCCCCCGTTACGGCGTCGAATGCCGGAATCTGCGGCATGATCCGGGAGAGTGCCGACCGGCAGGACGGATCCCCGAAGGGTGCAGCCCGGCCCGGAACTCCCGGGCTGCACGCTCCGTGGTAATCAAGGCATATATACATTGGGCCGGGCCGTCCCTCCCGGAGAACGCAAAGGACGAGCTGAAAAAGAGAGGGGCAGGATCAGGCGGTCTCGATCTTCGACTCGCTCTCGAGACCGAGCTCCTCGATCGCCGCGTCCCGCATCTTGAACTTCATGATCTTGCCCGAGACCGTCATCGGGAAGTCGTCGACGAACTTGACGTAGCGCGGTATCTTGTAGTGCGCAATCTTGCCGCGGCAGAACTCCTTCACCTCTTCCTCCGTGAGGACCACGCCGTTGTCGGGCTTGATCCAGGCCATCAGCTCCTCGCCGTACTTCTGGTCCGGCACCCCGATCACGTAGACGTCGGCGATCGACGGGTGATTGTGGAGGAACTCCTCGATCTCGCGCGGGTAGATGTTCTCACCGCCGCGGATCACCATGTCCTTCAAGCGCCCGACGATCTTGACGTAGTCCTCCTCGTCCATCGTCCCGAGGTCGCCGGTGTGGTTCCAGCCGTGCTCGTCGATCGTCGCCCGGGTGGCGTTCGGGTTGTTGTAGTAGCACCGCATCACGCAGTAGCCCCGGGCGCAGATCTCGCCGGTCTCCCCCCGGGGGAGGATCTTCTTCGTGTTCGGGTCGATGATCTTGATCTCGGTGTGCGGGAACGGCCTGCCCACAGTGGAGACGCGCCGCTCTAGGGGGTCCACGGTCGTCGTCATCGTGACGCCGGGGGAGGTCTCCGTCTGCCCGTAGACGATCACGATCTCGGACATGTTCATCTTCTTGTTGACCTCCCGCATCACCTCGGTCGGGCAGGGCGACCCGGCCATGATCCCGGTCCGCAGCGTTTCCAGCCGGTACTTCGGGAAGTCCGGGTGGGAGAGCTCGGCGATGAACATCGTCGGCACGCCGTGGACCGCCGTGCACCGCTCGTCCTGCACGGCTTTGAGGACCGCTTCGGGGCTGAAGACCGGCGCAGGCAGGACCATCGCGGCGCCGTGGGTGACGCTCGCCATGTTCGAGAGGACCATGCCGAAACAGTGGTAGAACGGCACCGGGATGCAGAGCCGGTCCTCGTGGGTGAACTTCATCCCCTCGCCGATGATGAAGCCGTTATTCAGGATGTTGTGGTGGGTCAGGACGACGCCCTTCGGGAACCCGGTGGTCCCGCTGGTGTACTGGATGTTGACCGCGTCATCGAAGTCGAGCGACTCCTCGCGCTCCCGGAGCTCGCCGGGGGTGATGAGGTCGGCCTTCTCGTGGAGGTCGTCCCAGGTGTACATGCCGTTGTAGGGAATGTCGCCGAGGAAGACGACGTTCTTTAAGAACGGGAACTTGTCGCTGTGGATCCGGCCCGGCTTCGCCTCGAACGCCTCGGGGCAGGACTCGTAGAACATGCCGACGTAGTCGGAGGTCTTGAACCGCCCCTGGATGAAGAGCGTCTGGACCTCGGACTGTTTGACGGCGTACTCGAACTCGTAGGTCCGGTACGCCGGGTTGATGTTCACCATGATGGCGCCGATCTTTGCCGTGGCGAACTGGACAAGCACCCATTCCGCGTAGTTCAGCGCCCATATGGCGACCCGGTCCCCACGCTCCACGTCGAGCGCCATGAGGGCGCGTGCCAGGGTGTCGACGCGCTCGAGAAACTCCGCATAGGTCCACCGGATATTCTGGTGGATGGAGACGAGTGCGTCGCTATCCGGGTGCGCCGCTGCTATACGGTTCAGCATTTCACCAATGGTGATGCCGAGCAGGGGTATCTGCGAGTTCCCACACGCGTAACTGCCCTCAACCATTCTATATAAATGAGTAGCGGTACGGTTATATGATTACTGGTTTTTTCCAGCGTAACCCTTATACCGCATGGCGTCAACAATATGGAGGACGGGGGGTCGTGGCCTAGTCCGGAATGGCGACGGGCTCCAGCGGTCTTTGCACGTGA
Organism: Methanoculleus oceani; assembly: GCF_023702065.1. NCBI lineage: Archaea > Methanobacteriati > Methanobacteriota > Methanomicrobia > Methanomicrobiales > Methanomicrobiaceae > Methanoculleus > Methanoculleus oceani. The sequence goes on from NZ_QFDM01000003.1 coordinate 133,116, forward strand.
TGAACAATGGGTCTCCTGATTGAGAGATGATGACCCGTTGGAGCACTGATGCATGTTCGGAGAGACCCGTCGATCGTGAGTTCAAATCTCACCGACCCCACATTCTCATGACGTTTATTCGATACCGCAGGGTATCTCCGGTCATTCCGCCTTCTTCTCCTCCTCGGCGGCAGCCGCGGCCCGGTTGAGATCGCTCTCGCGGTAGGTGAGCGCCGATATGTCGCCGTCGCTCTCGATGTAGGCGACCCGCACCTTCTCGATTCCATCGATACCTCTTGCACGGAGTGCGACGGTTCATTAGAACCGGAGCTTGAGCACTCGAAGAGTGCGAGCCGCTCGACGAGATCCTCGCGGGTCATCAGTTCCCTTTTGAGGCTCCGTTCGATGACCCGGCCGTTCTCGATCACCTTGAGCGCTCCCGGGGAGACGATGCTGCGGATCCGCCGGCTTTTGTACTGCCCGACGGAGACGAGCACCGAGAGGAAGAGAAGCGTCGATGCGCTGACCAGCCCGGCAAGGAGCGATTCGTCGCCCGCGGTGAGTGCCTCCGAGATGCTTTCGGATATGATCAGCAGGAGGATCAGGTAAAAGGGCGTCAGCTGCCCGAACTCGTGCCTGCCGATGACCCGCATGACAAGCAGAAGGAAGAAGTAGATCACGGCCGCCCGGAGGATGAGTTCGGGGAGCGGCGTCTGGAGGACGAAGAGTTCCGACATGGTGGGCGTGGGTGATCCGGGACCGGATTATACCTTTCCCCGTTTTGAGGGGGTTCACGCCCGGTGCAGGGGTACGGCAGGGAACCTTTGCACACGAAACCCCGCCGTGGAGACGTGCACAGTCGACAGTACGCAGATAGGGCCTGCCTCTCAAACAGGATGTTCTGCGCTTAATGGTATCGATCGAACCGGGAGGTCTTTAATACCTGTTTCACCAATATTTCAGCACTATCTGAGGGCACGCATATGTATCTCATCGGTGAAGCATTGGTTGGAGACGGCGCAGAACTTGCGCACATAGATCTGATAATGGGAAACAAAGAGGGCGCGGTAGGACAGGCGTTTGCGAACTCCATCTCGCAGCTCTCGAAGGGGCACACGCCGCTCCTCGCGGTCATCAGGCCGAACCTGCCGACGAAGCCCTCGACGCTCATCATCCCGAAGGTTACCTTAAAGAAGGAGTATCAGGTGAACCAGATGTTCGGGCCCGTCCAGGCCGCGGTGGCGAAGGCCGTCGCCGACGCGGTCGAGGAGGGCGTCTTTGAGGGGCTCGACATCGAGGACATCGTGATCATGGCGAGCGTCTTCGTCCACCCCACCGCAGAGGACTACAACAAGATCTACCGGTTCAACTACGGCGCGATGAAACTCGCGCTCCGCCGGGCCCTCGACCGGTTCCCCGACGTAGATACGCTCCTGCACGAGAAGGACCGGGCGGCCCACGCGGTCATGGGATTCAAGGTCCAGCGCCTCTGGAATCCGCCGTACCTCCAGGTCGCGATGGACCTCGTCGACAGAAACCACATGAACAGGGTTCTCACTGAACTGCCCACGAACGACCACCTGATCATCGAGGCCGGGACACCCCTGATCAAGAAGTTCGGCCTCTCGATCATCTCCGAGATCCGCGCACTCCGCCCGAACGCGTTCATCGTCGCCGACCTCAAAACGCTCGACACGGGCAACCTCGAGGCCCGGATGACCGCCGACGCCGGCGCCGATGCCGTCGTGATCTCCGGCCTTGCGCCCCTCTCCACCATCGAGAAGGCGATCGAGGACACCCGGAAGACCGGCATCTACACCGTGGTCGACATGCTCAACGTCAAAGACCCCGTCGCCGTCGTCAAGCAGCTGAAGGTGAAGCCGGACGTCGTGGAGCTGCACCGGGGCATCGACGTCGAGGAGACCGCGTACGCCTGGGGCGACATCCCCGCGATCAAGAAGGCGGGCGGCGAGCGGCTGCTGGTCGCGACGGCAGGCGGCATCAGACAGGACGTCGTGAAGGACGCGCTCAAGGCAGGCGCCGACATTCTGGTCGTCGGCCGCGCCATCACCGCGAGCAAGAACATCCAGCACGCGGCCGAAGAGTTCCTCGAGGAACTGAGCACCGAAGAGATCGACCAGTTCAGAATTATGACCGACTTCTGAGTCGGCCATGGCAACGATATTTAAAAAACCTTTTTTTAGCCGTGAACCTCTCCCCTGTGACGATAACATGTCGGGGTGCATAAAGCGGCATTCGTTTAACCCATTTGTTCCATTACCCCTCATGGGGCACTATCCGGCCCTGCCGCTGGCCCGGGTCCATAATGCGGGTGTGCTGAAACCCCGCTGCATCTGGTATCGCTTTGCTGCACCATGTCAACCAATATCTGGTTCCTCGAACGCGATTCAAGCCATATCGGAATTTTCAACTCCCCTTTCGTGTGGGATAGATCATCTACAAAAGCGAATCCACCCATATCAGCAAAATAAGCCAGAGGATTTTTATTTTTATTATATTATACATCAAACACAATCAGATATGCAAACAAATATATAATTGGACACATAATTTCCTCCTCTGTCCTCTGATGGGACGGATAGGTCAAGCGGGGATCGATCGTGAATATAACCAAATTTTCGTTCTTTTCACCAGCCCTCTGCCACAGCAGGTGGTGCCACTACACTATTTGGCTCCACCACCGTGCTCGCGCCAGTTTCTCCACGGCTTCCTGATCTTGGACCGCAGCCGCACCGCTGCTGCCCGCCTGCACTCCGTCCGTTCGACGAGACATGAAACGCGGATGAATATGGCTGTCTGAGGAGCAGGCCCGCAGGGTGTGGGAACTCCCCTGGAGGTATTCGGTCGGCGTGAGGAATGAACGGAACCCGGCGCAGTGCCGCCGGGTTTCCTCCTTCGCGTCGCCGTTTTCCCGGGAATAAGAGGATGCACGAAGCCCAGCGACCGGAGGCTCCGTCAGGCGGCTCGATTAAGGAGGTATGAAGCATGAAAGTGCATGTGATGGCAGGAGCGCTCCTGCTGCTTCTTGCCGTCGCCGTGCTGGCAGCGCCGGTTGCGGCGGCGGAGGAGTATGTATTTGTGACGAAGTGGGGATCAGAGGGGTCAGGTGAGGGGGAGTTTAGAAACCCAAACGATGTCGCCGTGGACGCTGCCGGCAACATCTATGTGGCTGACTACAGCAACCACCGCATTCAGTTGTTCGATTCAAATGAGAACTTCCTCGGGCAGTGGGGATCATACGGGTCTGGCGACGGACAACTGATCCAACCCATTAGTATTGCCTTTGACGCTGCTGGCAACGTCTATGTGGTCGAGGCTGATAATCACCGCATTCAGGTGTTCGATCCCAGTGGGTACTCCCTCAGTATCTGGGGATCATACGGATCTGGTGACGGGCAGTTTGTGAGGCCCGGGGGTATTGCCGTTGACAATGCCGGCAATTTTTATGTAGCCGATAGTTGGAACCACCGCGTCCAGAAATTCGATTCCAGTGGGAACTTCCTCGCTATATTGGGCTCACAGGGGTCTGGCGACGGGCAATTTGGGTCTCCGATTGACGTTGCCGTGGACGCGGCCGACAACATTTATGTGACAGACTGGGAACTCAACTGCATCCAGAAGTTCGACTCCAACGGCGCTTTCCTCAGCAAGTGGGGATCATCAGGATCCGAAAATGGGCAGTTTTATCACCCATATGGCGTTGATGTCGACGCTGCAGGTGATATCTACGTGACTGATTGGGACGGCAACCGCATCCAGAAGTTCGATTCAAATGGCATCTTCCTCACGAAATGGGGTTCATTTGGGTCTGATGACGGAAAATTTAGAACCCCGTGCGGTATTACCGTTGACGCTGCTGGCAACGTCTATGTGGCTGATTTCTACAACAACCGCATCCAGAAGTTCGCCCCCATCCCCATACCGACAATCGCCGGGATCATTCCCGACTCCGGCCCCAACACCGGCCCCGTGAGCATCACCGACCTCTCCGGCACCGGGTTTATCGACGGCGCGACCGTGAAACTCACCAGGGCAGGCGAGGCGGAGATCGTAGCAACCGATGTCTCCGTCGTCTCCTCAACACAGATCACCTGCACGCTGGACCTGACCGGCGCTGCCGTGGGTTCCTGGAACGTCGTGGTGGCGAACCCCGGAGGCCAGCCCGTCACCCTGGCGGACGGGTTTTCCGTGACAGAAGCCGCGAACAGCCCGCCCGGGGTCACGACGGTGACGGCGCCCACAGACCCCCAGCTCCCGGGAAGCCTGATCCAGGCTACCGGCACGTTCACCGATCCTGATGAAGGGGATTCGCATACGGCGCTATGGGCCTGGGGTGACGGAGTAACGAGCGAAGGGCCGGTGGACGAGGCAACGGGTACCGTCACCGGCTCGCACACCTACACCGCGCCCGGGACCTATATGATCACCCTGACCGTGACGGACAGCGAAGGCGCTTCGGGCTCCGGGACCGCAACCATCACCGTGCAGACGCCTGCCGAAGCGACAGCGGATCTGATCGAGCAGGTGGAGAGCCTCGAACTACCGGGCGGGATTGGAAATGGCCTTACCGTTAAACTGGATAATGCCATCGTGGTGCTGGACAGCGGAAACGAGCATGCAGCCAGCAACTATCTCAGTGCCTTCATTAACCAGGTGAAGGCGCAGAAAGACAAGAAACTGACCGCCGAAGATGCCGACGCCCTGATCGCCATGGCGCAGAGGATTATCGACAGCATTTAGGCTGCGAAAGTGCCGGCAGGCTTTCTTACCCACTTTTTTTCGTGCGAGGGGCTGTGCAACCCGTTGCAGTACCGACTCTCAAAATTGCGACTCGCACGGAAGTCGGCCGGCATCCTTTTCCTTTCCGGGGCCTGAGGAGGGCGGGCTTTTGATAGCCTGTGCTTAAGGGCGTTTTTAAAAATAGGGTTTTCGGCAGGACCTTGTCTCACGCCTTCTCTTCCAGGTGGATCTTCAGTCCCTCGTTATCGACCTCTGTCGCGATCGCGACCCGGAGGCCCGCCGACGCGAGGATTTCCGTAACTTCCTCCTCCGGGCGGCCGGTGATGACCGCGATGGAAGGGCCGACCGAACTCATGCCGACGAACTCGAGGCCGGCGTCGCGGAGCGCCGCCATGTAGCGGTAGATCTCGAACCCGTGGTGCTCGACCTCGGCGCGTTTCGAACCCCGGAACTCGATCTCCCAGATGACGTCGCCGGCTTTCCGGAGGTCGCCCCGTTCCAGCGCAGGGATGAGGTCCATCAGAACGAGGTAGGACTTCAGCTCGCGGTCGCGGTAGTCGAGGGTCCGGGCCTTGTTCATCAGGAGGTCGAACTCCTTCTCCCCCGCCGACGAGATCTCGGAGGACGGAATGGCGATGTAGACTTTCTTGCCCTCGGCAAAGGCGTGCCGGTAGATGAGCGCCAGTTCGTCGCCCATCACCACCATGCCGCCGTGGGTGCTCGCGGCAGGCCCGACGCCGGTCTCGAACCCGAACGCGACGCTCCCGGCCACCGTCTCCTCGACGAAGTTGCAGCCGAGGAGGAGGCGGAGCTGGTCGCTCGTCAGCGGCGAGCCCACCGCGGTGTTGAGGGCGTTTGCGACCGCGATCAGGATGGTGCTCGTCGACCCGAGCCCCACGTGCTCGTACATGTGGTCGCGGGCACGGATCCGGAACCCTCCCTTGTAGCCGACGACTTGCCTGAAGGCCTCCACGAAGTGCCGGAGGATCGGTTCGCGGGAGTAATCGATCTCGATTCCCGATGCCGTGCATTCGACCTCGGCGGTGCAGTAGACTCCGATGGCAAACCCGATGCCGCCCCCGCCGGGACGGTCCGGGGAGAACCGGTTCATGTCGAGCACGGTGAGGTGAATCCTCGCCGGGGCGCGGACGACGACGGTGCCGAAGACCGGTTCAAGCCGGTACTCCTTCCGGAGGCCGCACGGCCGGATATTCTCGCCGGGGGAAAAGGAGGAGAACTCGTATTCGACGAGGTCGAGATCCCCGCCCCGGATCTTCATTATGGGCATGCTGTCACTCGGTTAGCGTGTACGGTCAAAGAAGATATCCTTTCCCGATGCCCGGAGCGGGATCCCGTAGGCGACGCCGCAGCCCTCCAGCCACCCGAGCGAGAGCGCACCGACACCGACCGAGTACATGACCCGGTTGTCGACGTTGTGGATGCTTGCGGTCTTCGCCGCGGAACCGACCGCGATTCCGAGATCCGCCATCCTGACGACGCAGTTCGGACCCGAAAACGGGGTGGCCGGCGGATGTCCCTGCGCTTCGAGCATCTCTGCACAGGTGGCGTAGCCGCACCCGCCGCAGTCGAGGCCCACGGCATCGTGGAGCAGCGACCCGATGAGGAGGCAGGCGTCGCTTGCCGCGACGTTGCCCGCATCCCTGATGAAGAACCCCACGTTGTGCTTCTCGCCGTACTCCCGCATCGCCTCCGCGAGCGCCGTCTTCTCCTCTCCGGTGACGACCATCGTCTTGATGACGTCTATGCCCCGTGCCTTCGGGGCGGTGCGCGCCGAGAGCGCCATCAGCCGGGCGACCATCTCTACGGCTTCCGATTCAAAGGCCATGTGAGTACGTGGCACCGGCCGGGGATAAGGGTATGCCCCCAAGGAGGGACGCCGATACCTTTTTCACAGATCCGCCAGGAGACGGGACTGTCATGGCACCGGAGAAGAGCCTCGAGCGCGCCACCTTTGGCGCGGGATGTTTCTGGGGCGTCGAGGAGACGTTCCGGCGCGTGCCGGGCGTCGTGGATACGGCGGTGGGGTTCATGGGCGGCACCGTCGAGAACCCGACCTACCCCGAGGTCTGCACCGGGAGGACCGGGCACGCAGAGGTCGTGCAGGTGACCTACGACCCCGGCGAGGTCTCGTACCGGGCACTCCTCGACGTCTTCTGGAACGCCCACGACCCCACCACGCCCAACCGGCAGGGACCCGATATCGGGGCGCAGTACCGGTCGGTGATCTTCTACCACACCCCGGAGCAGGAGAAGGAGGCCCGGGCGTCGAAGGAGGAGGCGGACCGATCGGGCAGGTTCAGGCGCCCCATCGTCACCGCCATCGAGCCCGCGGGGACGTTCTGGCGGGCCGAGGAGTACCACCAGCAGTACTTCGCGAAGCGCGGGGGAGGGCATTGCAGGGTGTGGTAGGGGTGGCGAGAGCGGCCGGAAGAAACCCGGGGTCTTAAGGGTCCCGTCGTTGCCGGGTGTTGCACTCCGTCCGTGTTCTTCGCACCTCTTGGAACCGTAAAAAGTGTAGAGGGGTCCCAGTACACTGGACCGTGGAGGATATCGCGTCTGGGGGAAGGGGCTGACGGGGAGTGCGACGTTCCGAAGGAACGGAGCTCGACCACCGTCAGGTGGGGAGGGGGGTCTCCCCCCTCGAAACCCTCCGGGTTTCTCATGCTCACTTCGTTCGCACTCCCCATTGTCCCCACCCCCGTGGCGAGACTCCCTCGAAATCCGTGCATGGGGATAAGCGATGTTCCGAAGAAAGGCACTACTATAGAGTTGAGTTCAAGCCTGAAGATGCAGATGATGGCCTCGGGGACAAAACTTCCGGGCCGACAAAACAGCCCTCTTCACCCTTTCTTCCCCGGAACCCCAATCTTGAACCCGACGCCCTCGAACGAGGCGACCAGACGCTCACCCGAGTAGACGTCGACAGTATATACCGACGTCCTCTCCGTCTCCGAGACCCTGCGGGCGACCGCCTCGAGCGTGCCTGCCGCCGGCACGGAGAAGTAGCGGATATACGCGGAGATCGCTATCTGGTCGATCCCGTCCATGTTCGCGGCGATGCCGAAAGCGTGGTCCGCGATGGCGAAGATCGCACCCCCGTGGGTCGTGCCGTGGGCGTTCTTTGTGCCCTCGGTCGACATCGCCACCCTGACGCAGCCGCCCTCGATCTCCGTAACCTCCATGCCGAGCAGGCGTGCGAACTCGCAGGTGTCGGACCGGTGCACCGCCGCGGCATAGATCTCCGGGATGGATGCGGTTTTCTTCATGACAGGATCTACTTGTACTCCCGCTGCGAGTAGGAGACGCCGCCGGCGTCGCCGCCGCGAAGAACGATATAGAACCATTCCAGGATGGACTTGAGGGTCCCGAACTGCTGGTAGCGCCTCATCGAGAACCCGACCGCGAGACCGGTATCGAGGTAGACCTTTCCGAGCTTCCGCATCCGTTGCGCGATCTCGAGGTCGTCCCCGGCGTCGATGCAGCGGTACATCCCCGCCCGGAGAAACGCATCGCGGTCGAACGCCGTGTTGCACCCGAGCGTGAAGTAGATCGTCCGGGTGTAGTAGCCCAGGCGCGAGAAGATGTTTGCGCCAAGAAGCGAAAGTTTATTCCTGAATCCTCCTTCGATCGGGTAGACCGTGCCGTAGAGCTGCACGATATCGCGCTCTGCAAAGGTTCTCTCGATCCGCTCCACCCAGTCCCGGGGGAGGATACAGTCGGCATCCGTCGTGGCGACGATCTCACCCGAGGCGGCCATCGCCCCGTCGTTTCGCGCCCCGCCGACTCGCTTGCTCGTCTGGATGAAGACCCTGTCCGCAAGGGGTTCGGCCAGTTCCCGGGTCCGGTCCTTCGAGTTTCCGTCGACGACGATGATCTCGTAGGTCTCCCTCGGCACCGTCTGGTCGGCGAGAGACCGCAGGCAGCGCTCGATGTTCTGCTCTTCGTTGTAGGTCGGAACGACTATGGAGATCATCCCTCGATCAACTCCCGGTATAGTTGTTGATGCCGTTTTGCTATAAGCGTGATGTCGTATTTCTCCGTCGAGGCGCGTGCCTTCGCGGCGCAGCGCTGCAGGGCCGCATCGTCCTTGAGAATGTCCCGCGCCTCGTCGACCTCGGAAAAGAAGAGGACCGAGTCCCCGAAGATCTCCCTGAACTCGAAGATATCCCGGGCGATCACGGGGAGGCCGGCCGAAAGGGCCTCGACGATCACGAGGCCGAACGTCTCGGCGTGTGACGGCATGAAGAAGATGTCCGCCCCGCTGTATGCCCGGGAGATGTCGTCGATGACGCCGGTGAAGATGACGTTCTCGTGGCAATGGGTCTTGAGCATCTGGATCTTCGCGTAGTCCTTCGAGAACGTCCCGTACGGGAACCCGCCCACCCAGACCCAGGTCATATCGGGGTGCTGGTCGGCGAGTTTGAGGAAGTCGTAGATGCCCTTCCGGGGAGTCTGCTGGCCGACGGAGAGCACCACTCGCCGGCCGGGATCGATGCCGTACTCGTCGCGGAATGATTTGCGCTTCTTCTTGTCCCGCCTGAAGTACTCACGGTCGATGCCGTTCGGGATGAGGGTCATCGGGACATCGGGGACGAGCTGTTCGGTCTCCCGGTGGCAGGGCTCCGATATCGTGATGATGTGGTCGAACTGCCGGTAGATCTTCGGGTATACCGTGTTTATCCTCTTCGAGAAGGCGACGTTCCCCTCGTTCAGCCGCGGGGTCGAGTGGGCGGTCAGGACCTTTGCGCCCTCGGTGAACTTCAGGTGGTACATCGCCCAGGGCCCGAAGGTGTGGTAGTGGGTCAGGTCGAAGTCGCCGTGATACAGGTTGCGGGCAACCTCCATATCGGGGAGCCGGGCGAGATGGTTATACAGCGTCCTCGCCGCCGTCGCGCACCCGATGTAGCGCAGGAAGCGGAAGTCCTCGACGAATATGTTGACCTTCATCCGTTCGCCCTCACGAAGTCGATCGCACTCCTGATGCAGCCATCCATATTGAGGTACTCGAACTGCGAAAACCGCCCGACAAGGTCGATGCCCCGCTCCCGGCAGAACGCCCGGACGATCTCGATGTTTTCGAGGTAATCGGTATCGTAGACGACGTAGGCGAACTTCTCCCGCGCGAGGCCGGTGTAGACGACGTTATCCCGTGAAGGGATGATCCCGGCAGCGATGAGAGAACTGATAGTATGCTCGATCACGTCGGCGTCCGGCATCCGCGAGACCACATCGCCGTCATTGTAGGTGATCTCGGCGAGGATCGAGGAGTGGCCGGGAGGGGCGACCTCCGTGCTGTAATTCGAGGGGAACGAGATCCGGTTGAAGAGGCCCGTCTCCTTATCAGGGACGTAGAGCCAGGATATATCGGGGACATCCGCCGCAAGGCCGATGAAGACCGAGCAGAGCGAGTTGTAGCGGAGAGCGTCGCAGGCCGCCTGCACCCCGGCCGGGACGTCTGATAAACAGGGGAGCAGGTTCTGGAGCGGGATGGTCGATATCAGGCGGTCCGCATGGACAGTCTCGTTGCCGTCGCCGACGGCAAACCCGCCCTTCTCCTCGCGGACGGACGCGACAGAGAACCCGGTCCGGACGGCAGGGAGGACCGGCTCCGCAATCGCCCGGACCAGCGCCTCGATCCCGCCCGTCACCGGGTAGGAGAAGACCGCCTGGTGGACATAACCCTCGGTCTCGATCCCGATGGCCGATTTGATGATATCCTCGACCGGCGGGCGGGGGATACGTCCCTCCACCCAGTGGTGCGACATCCGGTTGGCCGGAAAGTTCCATATCTTCTCGTTGTAGGGGACCATGTAGCATTCGGCGATCCCCCGGCCGAAGGTGTAGGCGATCCACTCCGCAAAGTTTTCCGGCGGCGGGACTTCGCCCTTCTCGACGGCGATGAGGTTCTTCACGAACTCGTTGATGCAGAAGAAGCGGTCTTCGTCGGGCAACTGGTAAAGACCGTTCTCGAAGGGGTATTTGACGTAGCGGCCCTTGTAGAGGATCTTCGTATTCCGCTTCCGCCGGTCGGCGTTCTCGCCGAGGACCGAGAGCATGAAGGAGAGGACTTCCGTATCGCGGGAGAAGATGATGTGCGAGCCCCCGGCATCGAACGTGAAACCCTTCTGTGTTCTCGAGCGGCAGAGCCCCCCGATCGTCTCGTTCCGTTCAAGAACGGTCACGTCGTCGCCCTGTTCACGGAGCAGGCGGGCCAGCGTAATCCCGGTGAGACCGCCACCCAGTACCGCCGATTTCACGTTCATACTGTTTATGCCGAAACCATATATGGTTGACCATCCGTTTTCCCGCGGTTGCCGCACCCGGGGGTGAAAATCAGGAGTTATCAGGGCCGGAACGCGGAGTGCAGGTTCTGTTGTGCCGTCCGGCCTGCACGGAGGAACCTCCTAAGAATTGCGCAGTTCCCCGACGAACTCCCAAACGTCCTTTGCGTAGAGTTCGGGCTCTTCCCAGGCCGCGAAGTGCCCGCCGCTGGGGAGTTTTGTGAAGTGCTCAAGGTTAACCCGGCGCTCGGCCCATTCACGCGGCAGCGGAGCGTCCCGGGGAGGGTGGGCGACGGCCGCCGGGACCGGTGTGCGCTGCCAGGGACCGGAGGCCGCGTGCGCATCGAGGTAGTACCGGCGGACGGACGAGCCGATCGTCCGGGTAACCCAGTAGATCGTGATGTTCGTGAGCAGTTCGTCGCGGGTGAAGCGTGTCTCAAGTTCCTCGCCGGTCGTGCCCGAGGCCATGAAACTCATGATCCAGGCCGCGAGGCCTGCGGGCGAATCGGCCAGCCCGTAGGCGAGGCTCTGCGGTTTGGTCGACTGGACCATATTGAAGGCGCCTTCGTTCATCCACCACTGTTGAATGTAGTTCGCGAACGCAATCTCGGGTTCTGTGAGGGTCGAAAAATCCGTCGTCTGGTCAGGGTAGCCGACGTCGGTCAGGTGGATGCCGATCAGGGCGTCGGCGTGGCGGCCGGCAAGGGACTGAGCGATCAGCGTCCCGGCGTCGCCGCCGGCCGCGACGAATTTCCCGTAGCCCAGCTCTTCCGTCATCAGTCCGGCAAAGAGATCCGCGGTGTCGTCCGTGGTCATGGGCTTTCGGTCGGAGAACCCCTGTCCGGGGATGGACGGGACGATCACGTCGAACGAGAGATCGGGGTCGCCGCCGAACCGGGCGGGATCGGTCAGCATCGGGATGACCCTGTGGTAGCGGTAGAAGGAGTCGGGCCAGCCGTGGAGCAGAAGGAGCGGCGTCGGCTCCGGTCCCCTCCCGCGCTCGTGGATGAAGTGAATCCCCACTCCGTTGACCTCCGTCCTGAACTGGGCGAAGCGGTTCAGGTACGCCTCGTGCCTGCGCCAGTCGTACCGGTGCTCCCAGTAGTCGACGAGGTCTTTCATGTACGGAAGAGCGGTGCCGTACTCCCAGCCGGCGCCGTCATCGGGCCACCGGGTATTGGCGAGCCGCTGGCGCAGGTCGTCGAGGGTCGTCTCCGGGACGGCTATGGTGAAGGATTGCATGCCCGGGGTGGACGGTCTTCATCCGGTTATACATTTCCCGTGGGAGGCTGCTTGCCATCTTCAAGAGCGCCCGGGTGCGCTACCGTTGCGTCTTCCTCTCCGCGAGAACCCGGCTCGACTCGATCGCCTTCTGTAGCGGCTGGATCATATAGGTGGGCATATTCTTCACTACCTCCCGCCTGACGGCGGGGATGCACATCATGAGAGAGGTCGCCCGGGTGCTGATCCTTTCCAGGTAATTCCGGGTGGGGAAGTCATAGAGCCCATGCTGCCGGTAATACCGGTCATCAGCCTTGAAGGTCGCCCGCATTCCTCCCCAGAGCTCGTCGCGGAAGATCTTGTGGCCGGCGACGGCCGGAAAGGTGGGCGGTGCGATATATTCCCGGTCCGCGAGCCTCACCGAGCGCTCGGCCAGGGCGTGCAGGGCGGCATCGATCCCGGCCGGGTCTCCCGGCTCGTCGGTCACGATCCCTGCAAGGTTGGCTTTCTCCGTCATCACCAGGCCGCTGAGGACCTCCCGGAGGGTCGGGAGATGACCGAGCGGCCCTTCCACCAGGTACGCGACCTGCTTCCCCTTGAACGCCGGCACATGGCCGTTGAAGAAACTCCGGTCGAAGAACTGCTTCCAGGCGGCCGAGAGGAAACGGTCGCGGACGGTCCCGGCCATGACCAGGATATCCGCCGGGACGATGTACTCCTCCCAGAACGCCGAAAACCCGTCGTCGTAGACGCAGGTGTTATCGAAAGCGCACCGGCAGCACCCCAGGCAGCCGCCTTTCATCCCGGCGTCCCGGATATGGGCGACCCGGACCGGACCTGCGTAACACGCCGCGAGCCCGCCGACCATCGCCTCCTGGCCGGAGCCGGGCTCCGCATCGTGGAGGATGACCACCCGTTTTCCGCGGGTATCCACCGCGGCCGGCGGGCTCTTCGGGGCGTAGGGCGGAGAGGGAGCGGGCAGCGGCGGGAATACCCTCTGGATCGGCCGCCGTTCTGCGATCGCTTCCAGGAAGTCGGAGAAAAAGCGGATAAGCTGCTCCTGGAATGCCTCGTTTTCGAGGTCCTGCATGTGGGCCGAGCAGAAACCAATGTAGCGCATGCCGAGATCGTCGCAGACCCCGTGCAGGTAGGCGTGGGCGGTGTGGTCGAAGAAGTGGATGGAGGTGGTGAGGCAGGCGGCGTGCTTCCCAAAAAACGCCTCCGTCACGTTCCGTTCGCCGACCAGTTCGATAAAACGCTTCAACTGGGCCGGGACCAGCATGACGTAGACCGGGGTTGCCCAGAGCACGCCGTCGCACTCCTTTACCGTGGCGAGCAGCCCGCTCCACCCCTCTTCCTGCCGTTCAATCGTCCTGATATCCCGGCCTACGTGCACCACGGAGAAGGTATGATCCAAAAACGCCTCCTCGAGGAACCGGACGTACTGCAGGGTGACGCTCTTTTCCCCCTTGGGGCTCCCGGAGATGACAGAGATACGCATGATACCGTCCACTCGGGTTCGATGTACGGGCGTAAGGCAGGTGAGCGGATATACCTTGCGAAAATGGACGGATATTAAGCGGCATACCCGCCCCTCAGCACCGAAGAGCTCGTCAACCGGATAGAGGCGAACGAATAGGACTTAAATCTTGCAACAGGGGGCTTCATGATCATCTCCCCCTCCACGCGTACCCGACGGCGCCTTCCGGGCAGGCGTCCACGCATCCGCCGCAGAGGATGCATTCCGTATTCTCCATCCGCCTCTCCCGGACCATGCCGCGGACGTCAAGGCTCATCGGGCAGGTTTCGGAGCACTTCCCGCAATCCACGCAGCGATCCGGTGCGGCCGCGAGGTGGAGCGCCGGCCAGCCGACGAGGTTCCTGACCTTCCTCCCGATGATCAGCATGACCGCGATCGGACAGAAACTGTGGCAGAACCCCCGCCGTCCGGCGAGAAGGGCGAAAACGGTGATAAACGCGATCTGGCCGTAGAGGAGGGCGTATGCGCCCGGCCGGTCGACCGAGATCCCGTTGCCGGTCTGGTAGAAGAGGTCGATGGTTGAAAGGCCCCCGGCGGAGTAGACGGCGAGCGCGATGGAGCCGAAGATCCCGAGGAAGATGGGGTATTTGAGGTAGTTCAGCCACCCGGCCGTCACCGGTCTTCCGTTCACCAGGGTGTAGATCTCCTGCAGACCGCCCGCGGGGCAGAGGTAGCCGCACCAGAGCCTCCCGAAGAAGAGCGAACCGACAAAGAGCAGCGCAAACACCACCAAGCCGCCGGTGGCGATCCCCTGCGACGCACCCTCGGTGATGAGCGGGCAGGAGACGTAGGCAAAGGTCACCGGCATCAGCACGAACGAGAAGATGAGGAGGGCTATTCGCACCCTCTGGCGCAGCGCCGGGCGGTTCCTGGATATACTTCCCCGTTCCGGTTCCATAACGCAGCCCTCCGCCGCAGGCGCTCACCGGCCTCCTGCGCCGTAAACGATCACACCCTCCGGGCAGGCGTCCACGCAACTCGCGCAGAGGATGCACTCGGTGCTCTCCATCCGCCCCTCTCTGACCATGCCGTGGACGTCGAGGCCCATCGGGCACGCCTTCGAGCATTTCTCACAATCGATGCAGCGGCCGGCATCGGCGGCGAGCTGCAGGGCCGGCCAGCCGACGGCGTTCCTTATCTTCCGGCCGACGATCATCAGGACGGCTGTCGGGCAGATGACACGGCAGAAGCCGCGCCGGCCCATGAAGTATGCGGCAGCGAAGATCGCGAGGAAGATGACGCCCGCGATCACCAGGGTCTCAAGCGACGCGATCGAAACGCCGTTCTCCGTGGCGTAGAAGGGATCGACCGCACGGATCCCGCCGGCACCGATGAAGAGGTACGCGAGCAGCCCAAGCCAGAGGACCGTGACGCCGTATTTGACCCGGTCCCGCCGGTCATCTACGCTACGCTTCACGACGGGCGAGCAGATCTCCTGCCATGCTCCCATGGGGCAGAGCCAGCCGCACCAGAGGCGGGAGACGCCGAGCGAGAGGACGGCGAGTGCGGCAAAGAGGAGCAGGCTGCCGGTGGCAATGCCTCTGGCCGCCCCCATCAGGATGACGATGGGCGAGATATAAAAGAGCGTGACCGGAATGAGGAGGAAGGAGACGATGAGGATAGCCTTCCGGATCGTCTGGCGCGAGAGTCGCGACTTCTGTGACAGGGTTTCCTGTGCCATGATGATTTCCTTGCGTTGATCTGATGGTCGTGCAGGTCTCTCACACCGCCGGAACAGTCCCTCTATCATGGGATCTGCCGGTACGGAGGGCTGTGAGTGCACGCACAGAGCAGCATTCCTATTTCTATCAAAGGGCTGCAATAACACTTTTGCATGGCGATTCCATCCCGGATGAGCAGCGCTTGCGGAAATAAGCGATTATTACCGCTTAGATGCCCATTTATCCACTATAAGGGGTTTTGCCCATCTCTTGAAACGGTCAGCCGCGAGTCGTTGCGGATAAACCGGCTGTCGTTCCCGCAACGTCGCGCTGCCCTGTCGAGTTACGAAACATACGACGCCGCTTTCACCAGTCGCCTGACGTCTCTAAGGCCGATCGTTCCTTTGAAGTACTTATGTTCCTTATTGACTCGATCGAGATCGCTGCATAATTCCTCCGGATCTGCATTCGAGACCGCATTTACATCCGTATACCCCGCAGAGACCAGCATTCTGGCTGCTGTAGGACTTACCCACTGGATTCTCGTAAGATCGGCCAGCGCATATAGGGAATCGACAACATCGGCATCGACGCCGAGAGCGATTGCAGCCTCCTCTCGTTTTTCGGGGGAGATCAGAGCTTCATAGAGGAGAACGGTATTCTTCAGACCCCTGTTCTCCAGGTTATCGAGGTAGGTCTTCTGGAACCAATCAAAAGCGCCTACGGGGCATGCTTTTGGGAAATAGCCCTCGACTTCCCGGCGCAGTAGCGTCAGGTACGCCGTATCGACTCCGACTTCCTTTGAAAGAGCGGGTATGTTCTTTGGATTCTTCAAGCCCTGCCGTAGATCCGCGAGAGTTACGAAGCCATGCGCTTTTAGCTTCGAAAATGTTCCACCAATATCTTCCAGCAGAGAACAGCGGCTTGGGACCAGATCGGTCTCTTCAATTCTCTTTTGCAGGTCGTCAAGGCTTACTCTTTCGGCATCGATGTAGTACGACATAGCCACTCCTTACGAACAGTCCGTGGAACCTGTCACCTGGTTTTCTCGTGCGGCTCCGTCCCCGCGTTGCGCCTCCATATCCGCAATGGTGAGGCCCGGGTGCCGGTAGCGCTGTCTTCCTTCGGTACCCTTTCCGGCCTGGATCGCCTCCGCCGGGCAGAGGTGAATGCACCCGCAGCAGAGTTCGCACCGGTGGTTCCAGACCGGTCTTCCCTCGACCATCTCTATGTTGCCCGCCGGGCAGACGGCTGCGCAGATGCCGCAGGATGTACACCTCTCGGTCACCGTGAACTTGCGGTCGTCCCCGTGGACCCGGGAGCGGAACCGGGGGTATATGAGAGCCTTAACGAGCCGTGCAACCGGCGAATTCGGGAGCTTCGCCCTCTCGCCCTGCCGGATCCGGCCCGCGATCGCCTCGAGGTCCGCGTCCGCCGCGGCAAGCAGGCGATCCCGCTTCTCTCCCGCGGGCGACCCGTACATCAGGATGTAGTTGCCCGGCATACTCACCGCGAACCCTGCATCGAGTCCCCTTCCGGCCCGCTCTCTCAGGATTTCATCGAGCTGCCGGAGAGCCGCGGAACCTCCGCCCCCTCCGTGCGTGACGATCGAGAAGACGTAATGTGCAGAAGCAACCCTGAGACGGCCGGCAAACGATGCCGCCATCGCCGGGAGCCCGGAGAAATAGACCGGGCA
This sequence comes from Methanoculleus oceani, assembly GCF_023702065.1. NCBI lineage: Archaea > Methanobacteriati > Methanobacteriota > Methanomicrobia > Methanomicrobiales > Methanomicrobiaceae > Methanoculleus > Methanoculleus oceani. Next base: position 150,276 of record NZ_QFDM01000003.1, read on the forward strand.
GACGATCCCGATCCGTTCGGCGTCGGGGGTGATCTCGCCCGCGGTATTCCGGAACGCCGCTATCGGGACGACGTCGGAGTCCCCGAGGGATTCGGCGGCCTTCTTTGCAGCGGCAAGGGAGTTGCCGGTGCCGGTAAAATAGTAGATGATGGTCTTCATGGCAACCTCAAACAATCCGATCCAGCCGGGGCCTGCACGCCGACCGTCACCGTATCGATCCCGCTGTCCACCGGTCGTATCAGGAGTCTAAGTGTTTATGGATATGGACTTTGCGAAGACGATCGGGCGGGCAGACCGGGATCACTCTCAGCGTGGCGCACCATCACTGCGACACGATCTCATGCAGAGGCGTGAAAAAAAGAAATGCCGGGATCGCTCCGCCAGCACTGTTAACGGTGTGAGTCCCGCTCGACAAGCAAGGAATCTCCCGGGGTGCTGGCCTGTGGAGAGAGACCAGACGACTGGATGAACCAGCCGGTCCGGGTGCCGTCGAGCACGTCGGAGGAGTTCCGGGCGGAGAGAAGGCTCACGACGACCATGGCGAGGGCCGAGAGCACGAGCGCGTAGAGGCTGAAGTGCACCGGGAGCTTTGCCACAAACTGGTGCCAGTAGCCGAAGGCCGCGGCCGCGACGAGCCCGGCCGCCATGCTCGCGATCGCTCCCTGTCCGGTGGCGCCGCGCCAGTAGAGCCCGGCGAGCAGCGGGACCGCGAACGTCGCGAGCATGACCCCGATGCCCATCCAGATCAGCCACGCGAGCATCGGCGGCGGGTTGATGGCGAGCAGGAGCGTGCCGCCGGCCCCGGCGACAACCGCGATCTTCGAAACGAGGAGCACCTCGTTGTCGGGCGCCGAGGGCCGGAAGATGTTTTTGTAGATGTCCCACGCGAACATGGTCCCGACGGTGAGCATGAGCCGGTCCGTCGTGGACATCACCGCCGCAAGGACGATCACGGCAAAAAACGCCCATAACGCCACGTTCGGCATGGCATACTCGACGCCTGATATGAAGGCGAAGTCCTGGGCGTTCACGGCGTTGGGGAGCACGAGTTTCCCCTCCTCGACGAGCGACCGCACGGCAAACCCGGTGAACTTCACCAGGAACATCACGACCGCGTAGATGGCGAACGCAACGAGCGGCGCCCACTTGAAGTAGCGGGCCTCCTTTGCGGCCAGGACGTTGTTGATGACGTGCGGCGCACAGGCGAGGCCAACCATCAGGAGGACCCCGAACGAAACCAGGAACTCCGGCGTCGCGTAGGCGTAGGAGGCGTAGACCGGGCTCGGGTACCAGGCCTGGACGAAGTTCGGGTCGACCCCGGCGAGCACGGTATCGATGTGGTCAAGCCCGCCGGCGCTCACGATGACGAACGGCGCCATCAGGAGCACGCCGAGGATCAGGATGCCGCCCTGGAAGAGGGTCGTCCAGGATACGGCGTAGAGCCCCCCGACGACCGTGTAGGCGGTGATGATGACCCCGGCGATGAGCAGCGCCTGCCAGTGCGGGATAGCGAAGAGCCAGACAAGCACGATGCTGATCGCGGCGTACTGCCCCACCAGGTAGATCAGGGAGACGATGATCCCGGATACTGCGGAGAGCGCCCGGAGCGCCCGCGGGCTCTCAAACCGTTCAGCAAGGTAATCCTGAATGGTCAGGTAGCCCCGCTCCTTCCCGATGGCGTTCAACTTCACCCCGAAGAAGATGATACAGAACGCGGCCGCGAGCGGGACGAAGATCTGCTCCCATATCCCCGGCCAACCCGACGTGTAACCGAATCCGCTGACGCCGAGGAGGGTCATGCCGCTGCAGATGGAGCAGACGATCAGGATCGTGAAGACCCAGAACCCGAGCGATCTGCCAGCGAGGATGTAGTCCTCGGTGTTGTGGATCTTCTTCGAGGCCCAGTTCCCGATGCCGATGAGCACAACGAAGTAGAGCCCAATCAGGGCGAACGTTATCAGATCCGCCATCAGGAGGCCTCCCTGAACAGGAGCCCCCAGATGGCGAGCAACACGATGATCAGGGCGACAGCACCGCCCACGATGAGTTCCGTATGGAGTGGTAATCCGAAGAGCATATCATGTCAATGTGAGGCGTGCTAACATATAACACGATCGCACGGGACAGGGAGATCGTCCCGATGAAGCGAAGAACCCGGCACACAAAAAAGAATATTATTTGGAACTCTTTACTGTCTTTAGCCCCCGGAGGAGAGCAATCTTCCCCGTGCGGACGAGTTCCTTGATGCCGTACTGGCGCAGGAGTTTCTCCAGCGCGTCGATCTTGTTGGTATCACCGGCTACCTGGAGCACCAGCGTCTTTGCCCCGACGTCCACGACCTGAGCGCGGAAGATGTCGGCGATCTGCAGGATCTCGGCGCGGGCCGGGCCGGACTCCGCAGCCACCTTGATGAGGGCGAGCTCCCGCTCCACGCTCTCCCGCTCCGTCAGGTCCGAGACCTTGATGACGTCGATGAGTTTGTTGGTCTGCTTCATCATCTGCTCGACGACCCCGTCGTCGCCGTTCACCACGATCGTGATCCGGCTCATATCCGGTTCCTCGCAGGTCCCGACGGCGAGGCTCTCGATGTTGAACCCCCGCCGGGAGAACATCGCGGCGACCCGGCTCAAGACGCCCGCCCGGTTCTCCACGAGGATGCTCAGCGTATGCGGCTTCATCGCTGACGCACCCCGATCATCTCGTTGATGGCAGCCCCGGCAGGGACCATGGGGAAGACGTTCTCCTCCCGCTCGACCCTGAAGTCCAGGACGAACGGCCCGTCGGTGGCGAGCGCGGTCTCGATCGCTCCCCGGACACCGTCCTTCTCCTCGACCGTGATCCCCTCGATCCCGTAGGCGTTCGCGATCTTCACGAAGTCCACCGGCGGGAGCTCCGTATAGGAGTAGCGACGGTCGTAGAAGAGTTCCTGCCACTGCCGCACCATGCCGAGGTACATATTGTTCAAGATCATGACCTTGACGGGGATGTCGTACTGCGCCACCGTCCCGAACTCCTGGATGTTCATCTGGATGCTGCCGTCGCCGGCGACGTCGACGACCGGCATATCCGGCCGGGCGTAGTGGGCGCCGATGGCTGCCGGGAGCCCGTAGCCCATCGTCCCGAGGCCGCCCGAGGTGATCCAGGTCCGGGGTTTCTTGAAGTTGTAGTAGAGAGCGGTCCACATCTGGTTCTGACCAACCTCGCTCACGATGATCCCCTCTCCCTTCAGGACGTCGGAGAGCTGCTCGACGACGTACTGCGGGCGGAGATGGCCATCGTCGCGGTAACCGAGCGGGTACTGCGTCTTCCAGGTGTTGATCCTCGCCACCCAGTTCGCCGTATCACCGCGTTTCTGCATCCGGCGGATGAGCGCCTGAAGCACTGCCTTCACGTCGCCCACGATCGGGACGTCGACCTTCTTGTTCTTCCCGATCTCCGCCGGGTCGATATCGATGTGAACGATCGCAGCGTTCGATGCGAAGGTCTCGATCTTGCCGGTGACCCGGTCATCGAACCGGACGCCGACGGCTATTAAGAGGTCGCACTCCGTGACGGCGTAGTTCGCGGACTGAGTGCCGTGCATCCCGAGCATCCCGAGGCAGAGCGGGTGGTCGCCGGGGACGGCGCCGAGCCCCATCAGGGTCGTCGTCACCGGGATGGCAGCGGTCTCCGTGAACTCCAGGAGTTCGGCCGACGCCCCCGATAGGACCACTCCCCCGCCCGCGTAGATCAGCGGGCGCTCTGCTCTCGCAATCAGGTCGAGCGCCTTGTCGATCTGGCGGACGTGCCCCTCGTAGGTTGGCTGGTAGCCCCGGAGGGAGACTCTTTCCGGGACGGGCTTCGTGCTCTTCACCGGGCTCGTGGTGACGTCTTTGGGGAGGTCGACCAGCACCGGGCCGGGGCGGCCGGTTCGCGCTATGTAGAACGCCTCCTGGATCACGCGGTCGAGATCGGCGACGTCTTTGACCAGGTAGTTGTGCTTGGTGACCGGCATCGTGATCCCGGTGATGTCCGATTCCTGGAACGCGTCGTTCCCGAGGAGTCCGGTCGGCACCTGGCCGGTGAGCGCCACGACGGGGATGGAATCCATATACGCCGTCGCGATCCCCGTGACCAGGTTGCATGCACCGGGGCCGGAGGTGGCAAGGCATACCCCTACGCGGCCGCTCGCACGCGCGTACCCGTCGGCCGCGTGCGCTGCTGCCTGCTCATGCCTTACCAGAATGTGCCGGATCGACGAGTCGTAGAGTTCATCGTAGATCGGCAACACCACGCCGCCGGGGTAGCCGAATATGGTATCCACCCCTTCACGCTGCAGCGCTTCAATCAGAGTCCTGGCTCCGGTCTTCATGCTCTTCCCTGAGTAATCTGTTCATCCCTGCGATAACTGCTTCGACGCTTGCCATGATGATGTCGGTCCTCGCACCCCGTGAAGTCACGGTCTTCCCGTCCTTGCTGAGTTTCACCGATACGTCGACGAGGGCGTCAGTGCCGCCGGTTATGGCATCCACGCTGTATTCGTCGAGCCTTACGCTGCCGACGTCCGCTACCGATCTCTGGAGCGCGCGGATCGCCGCATCCACCGGCCCGGTCCCGACTGCGGCGCCGGTGATCTCGTCGCCGTTGACGAGCATCGTCACCGAGGCGGTCGGCATCGCATTGCTGCCCGAGACGATGGTGAACTGGCGCAGTTCGATGCACGGCGTAAACTCGATCTCCATGACGGTGTCGGCGATCGCCATGATATCGGCGTCGGTTATCCGCATCCCGGCATCTCCGACCTGCTTGATCCGCGCGACGATCTCCTTAAGCTGCGCGCTGTCCGGGGCATACCCCATGTCGTTGAGCGCGGCCTCGACCGCCGCCGACCCGGAATGCTTCCCAAGGACGATGCGGCGCTTCCGCCCGACCCTCTCAGGCCGGAGCGGCTCGTAGGTGCTCGCGTCCCGCATCACCCCGTGGGCGTGGATCCCGCTCTCGTGGGTGAAGGCCATCTCGCCGACGATCGGCTTGTTGGTCGCGAGCGGCACCCCGGTCAGCCGGGCGACGTGCGTCGAGAGCGGGTAGAGTTCTTCGGTCTTGATCCCGGTATCGACCCCGTAGAGCACCTCGAGCGCCATCACCAGTTCCTCAAGCCCCGTGTTGCCCGCCCGCTCCCCGAGGCCGTTGACGGTGACGTGGGCACAGGATGCCCCCGCACGGAGGGCGGCGACGGAGTTTGCGAGCGCGAACCCCAGGTCGTCGTGGCAGTGGATGGAGAACGGGGCGAAGAGGAGCGGCGGGACGATCTCTGCGGCCTTCTCGGGCGTGAGAAGGCCGACGGTGTCGCAGAAGCAGAGCCGGTCTGCGCCCCGCTCGACCCCTTCCCGGAAGACCTCTGCAAGGAACGCCTGATCGGCGCGGGATGCGTCCTCCCCGGAGAGTTCGACGACAAGATCGCGGTCCTTCGCGTACTCGACGGCGCTCCACGCCATCTCGCAGACCTGTTCGCGGGTTTTGCGGAGCTTCGTGCTGATATGCAGATCGCTCACCGGGACGACGAGGTGGACGGAGTCGGCACCGGCATCGGCGGCGAGGTCGATATCCCCGGGCAGAGCCCGGACGTAGGTGCAGCACTCGGCGGCAAGGCCGGCGTCGGCGATGGCCCGGATGGACTCGCGTTCTCCGATGGATGCGGCAGCTGAGCCTGCTTCAATCACGTGGACCCCGAGGTCGGAAAGATGCGTTGCAATCTCAAGCTTCTCGGCCGGCGTCAGGCAGACACCCGGTGTCTGTTCGCCGTCCCGTAAGGTAGTGTCAAAAAAGCGAATCGATTCACCAAATAAAACGATCACACATAGTGCAATTCACCGTCAGAGAATTGGCGGCGTCGTTACTTAAATGTTGGGCAGTCGGGGATTCTGGTGCGGAGCAGAAAAAGAGGGGGCGGTTCACGCCGGCGCCGGGGCGCTCTCGTAGAGGAGGGCGACGTACCGGGCGGAGAAGATGATGAACGCCGGCGTGAGGAGGAGCGTGAGGAGCCAGCCGATGACCGGGATGAGCATGAGAACGAACTGCACGATCGCGATCACGATGCCCATGACGAGAAGGGCGATGAAGCAGTTGAGCCACCCTACCCTGCCGATGTGGGTGAGGAGAGTGCGGATCCTGAAGGCCTCGCCCATCCTCCCCGTCCGGGAGAACCGGACCACCGCAAAGGTCGAGAGGATGCCGATGATGATGGCGGCGACGATGAAGATAACGAAGATTGCCAGGGCTGCGAAGACGGCCAGCTCCGGACTGAGGAGCGGTTCAGGACCTGATCCCGCCGGGGTTACCGTCGATGAAATCGGGATGAAGTACATCGCGAAGGGAAGGAGCGTGAGGATGATGAGCGGGATCGAGTAGACGATCGTGATGACGATCAGTTTGATGCCGTCGATGAAGAGCCCGATCCAGCCTTCGAGTTCGGGGGCGGGCTTTGTGCCGCTCATGACCCGCACCGTGTAGCCGTAGATGAGCGGGAATATGATCGTGCTGATGAGCAGGAGGAGCCAGCGGACCCACCTGCCCCAGATGGCGTCCTTTGCGTATTCAAAGGACTCGCTGAGTAATCGGACGTAATCCATGTGTATCACCGCATGTTCGGGTAAGAATCTTGCGTTCATGGAGATAAACGCGCTGCTTTGTTCGCAGGCGAAACACTAAAAAAAGAAGGGTTATTCCGATATCACGCGGGAGCGGGCGTGTCTTCGTACACCAGGGCAAGGTAGCGGCCGTAGAAGACGGCAAATGCAACGTTGAGGAAGAGGCCGATGATAAAGCCCAGGAACGGGATCATGTTGATGATACCGACAACGAAGCCGTAGACGAACGCGACGACGATGAGTACGATGACCGCGATGATCCAGGTTCCCCACCCGAGTTTGCCGATGTGCGAAAGGATCGCGCCGAAGTTGAACGCCTCGCCGAGGCTGTCTGTGTGCGCAAAGCGCATCAGGGCGAACAGGGCGATGAACGACATGACGATCGCGACGATGACGGCGAGGAAGGCTCCTGCCAGTGCAGCGAGGACTGCGGCGCCGGCCGCGGTCGGGTCGGTCGTTGCCATCCCTGCGATGAGGCCGATGCCGCCGAGGAGCAGGAAGACCAGGATCGCCGGGATCATGTAGACCAGCGCGATGATGTTCGCCTTCCATCCGTCGACGAAGAGCCTGCCCCACTCGTTAACCTCGGGGGCAGGCGTCTTGCCGGAGATCACCCGCACGACGTAGCCGCTGAGGAGCGGAATCAGGGAGAGCGTGATAGCCTGCACGAGTGCCAGGACGGCCAGGATAACCCAGTCCATCCACTTTCCTACCAGAGCATCCTTGGTATACTCAAATGATCTGGAAATAACAGTACCGTAGTCCATAAGGTGTAACACCTACGTGTAATTTTGAGAACGGGCGATATAAATGTGTTGGTGAAAATTAATCGCTCACCATATAGCTTTCCGAAAAATAGGTGATTACACCGGTATAAATCGGAGAACCACAGCACAGATCGTTCCGGCAGGAGTCGGAGCGCCGGGACGTTTAAATACCCGGATCTCGACAACGGGGACGGCGTGTGCCGTGCCCGCGGTATCCGGAACCTCCCTGACGGCGATCCCGGTCCAAAAAGAAGGGAGGGTGTTTTACGCCGGTGCCGGGGCGCTCTCGTAGATCAGCGTCATGTACCGTGCCGCAAAGATGCCCCAGACGGGGTACAGGAAGAGTGAGATCAGCCAGCCGATGACCGGGATCGCGTTCAGCACGGAGGTGACGAGACCAAAGACGAACCCGACAATCCACAGGATGATGAGAGCGATGATGTAGCTCCCCCAGCCGATCTTTCCGATGTGTTCGAGGATGGCGCCGAAGGCAAACGCCTGGCCCATGCTGTCCTTCTGTGCGAACCTGATGGTCCCGATCGCCGAGACCAGCGTGATGAGAATCGCGACGATGAACATGACCAGAAGACCGATGCCTATCGACCCGAGGGCGAGCATGGGGTCCCCGTTATTACCGGCGAAGAACGCCGGTATGAAGAAGATGCCCATGACGATGAAGACCGGGATGGCGTAGATGAAGCCGATGATAAGGAGTTTCAGGCCGTCGATGAAGAGCCCGACCCAGCCCTCAACCTCGGGGGCCGGCTTTACACCGCTGTAAATGCGGACCATATACCCCATGATGACAGGGAATATGATCGTGCTGATGACGAGCAGGATCCACTGAACCCACTTGCCCCAGACGGCGTCTTTTGCATAGCTGAACGAATCGCCCAGCATGTTTCCATAATCCATAGGTAAATCGCCTACGATTTACTTTGAGGCAATATGGTATAAAAGCATTGCTGTAGTTCCTCTGTCCACATCCCTCTTTTGCAGAAACAGAGCGATTATTGCAGGATAATCGATGTGAAGAGTGTTTCTGGGGGAGCCGGAGCGCCGTGGCGTATGATGTGGCCACGAGACCGACGACGGTGATGCGGGTGGGGAGAGGGGGGCCCGCATCACGCCGGTGCGGGAGCGCTCTCGTAGGCCCTGGCGAGGTAGCGGGCGTGGAAGATGCCGAACGCCACCCCGAGGAAGAGGTTGATGATCCACCCGAGGATGGGTATCGAGGCGATGAGGCCGAGCACGACCGCATACACGAGACCGATGAGGAGGAGGACGATGATCGCGACGATCCAGGAACCCCACCCGATCCGCCCGATATGCGAAAAGATCGCACCGAAGTTGAACGCCTGGCCGAGGCTGTCCGTGTGGGCGAATCGCACGACCGCGAAGAGAGAGATGATCGATATGATGATCCCGACGACGACCGCAATCAGGAGCCCGGAGAGGGCGGCGGCGACGGCCGGGGCCCAGGCGTCCGGGTTTGTGGCGCCCTCTGTCGCTATGGCGGAGGCGACCGCAGCCCCCCCGAAGAAGATCACGATCAGGATGACCGGGATCAGGTAGATCAGGTTGATGATGTTCCACTTCCACCCGTCGACGAAGAGCCTGCCCCATCCGTCCACCTCGGGGGCCGGCGTCCTGCCGGAGAGCACCCGGACGATGTAGCCGTTAAAAAGCGGGACCAGAAAGAGCGTGAACGTCTGGATGAGCGAGAGGATGACCAGGAGCACCCACCGTCCCCATTCGCCCCAGAGAGCCTCTTTCGTGTACCTAAGCGACCCGGAGACAAGATTACCGTAGTCCATATCACATACCACCTTCGGCCGTGGAGAGAGGGCGGGGGATATAAGTTTTTGGTAGCGACGGGCCGAAGGGCTGTCATAGAGAGAGCAGTGAAGTCTCACGCGAGGCCGCGAAGAACGCCGCGTTCTTGAGCCGGCTTGCCGTGTCGGTGGCCTTCCGGCTCCGAAACCGGGATCCGGCAGGACTCCCGGACAGTCAGAACTCCTTCCTCAGGTAGACCATATCGACGAGTTGTTCGCCGCAGTCGAAGATCGGGTGGTCGTAATGGTCGATGAAGAAGTTCTTGACGCGATGGGATACGGCAAACCCGCAACGCTCGTAGAACCGGAGACTACGGGGACGGTCTCCCGTGCCGACGACCATGACGCGGCACTTACCCCTGTAGTGTTCGAGGATGTGCTCCACGAGCCGCCTGCCGTAGCCCTGCCCCCGGCACTCTTCGTACGTGGCTATGTTCTTCAGTTCATAGATGCCGTCGCCTTCGCACGTCACCACGCAGACACTCTTCAAGCCGCCGTCGTAGAGGGCAAACAGATCCCCGCGGTCCAGATAGCGGTCGATCATATCCTCCTGCTCGTCCCCGATCAGCAGCAGGTCAAGGAACTGCTTCTTGTTCTCCCGGACTTTTTCAATCTTCATGGCAGACCCGGCAGGTGTGATCGATTCGAACGGGGCTTCCGGCATAAAAAATAGGAGTGGTCCGTGGCCGGCCTTTCAGTGCCGGAAGTGCCGCACGCCGGTGAAGACCATTGCGATGTTGAGCCGGTTCGCCGCATCGATGACCTCCGCATCGCGGATGGAGCCGCCCGGCTGGACGAGCGCCGTCGCGCCTGCCGCCGCCGCGACCTCCAGGGTGTCGGGGAACGGGAGGAAGGCGTCCGAGGCGACCGCCGAGCCGGCAAGGGGCTTCCTGGCCTTCCGGACCGCGATCTCCGCAGACTCGACCCGGTTCATCTGCCCGGCGCCGATCCCGATGACCGCTTTCTCATCGGCAAATATGATGGCGTTGCTCTTCGTGTGCTTGCAGACCTTCAGGGCAAGTTGCATCGCCCGCATCTCGTGGGCGTCGGGCTCCCGCTCGCTCACGACCCGCCAGTCCTCGCGGCAGGGCTCCGTGCGCTGGACCAGGACGCCGCCGTCGATGGTCCGGATCTCGTCCTGCACCACGGGTTTCGGCAGCCGGAGCACCCGCATGTTCTCCTTCGCCTTCATGATCTCGAGCGCTCCTGCGGTATAGGACGGGGCGACCACGACTTCGACGAACGTCCCGACAAACTCCCGGGCGACGTCCTCCGTCACCTCGCGGTTCAGGGCGACGATCGAGCCGTAGGCCGAGACCGGGTCGACATCCCGGGCGGCGATGTAGGTCGGAAGGGGGGCGTCGCCCGTTGCAACGCCGCAGGGGTTGTTGTGCTTGACGATGACCACGGCGCAGTCGTCGAACTCCCTGAGCAGGCCGACCGCGGCGTGGACGTCGAGGTAGTTGTTGTAGGACATCTGCTTGCCCTGGAGCGGCTCTTCTCCCGCGATGCCTGCATCGCCGTAGACCGCCGCCGCCTGGTGCGGGTTCTCGCCGTACCGGAGCGGCCTCCCGTTGCGGAACTGGACCGTGAGGACATCGGGGAACGGGCGGTCGATGCCGGCGAGGTAGTTCGCGATCGCGCCGTCGTAGGCAGCCGTCCGGGCGAACGCCTTTGCGGCAAGGTTCAGCCGCTCTTCGGGGGAGAACCCGCCCCGCCGGACGGCATCCGCCACCGCACCGTAGTCGGCGGGGTCCACCGCGACCGCGACGTACTTATGGTTCTTCGCCGCTGCCCGCACCATCGCCGGGCCGCCGATATCGATGTACTCGATCATCTCTTCAAGCGTTAGCCCCGCGTCCCGCATCGTCTCGAAGGGGTAGAGGTTCACTACCACAAGGTCGATCGGCTCGATGCCGTGCTCCTGCATCACGGCGTCGTCGATGCCGCGGCGCCCGAGGATACCCCCGTGGATCTTCGGGTGGAGGGTCTTTACCCGCCCGTGCATCATCTCGGGAAAGCCGGTATGGGTGGAGACGTCGGTGTACGGGACGCCTGCCTGCGCGAGCGCGGCCCCGGTGCCGCCGGAACTCAGGAGCCGGTAGTCGTGCTCGGCGAGCACCTTTGCAAGATCGACGATGCCTGCTTTATCCCAGACAGACAGCAGTGCCCACTTCATGGTTACACGTGAGCGGGGTAGAGAGATATATATTTGGCGCAGCCTACGAAACCGGCCGCGTTTCACCCCGCCGGGTCCCGGGAGGCGGGAGGGCGGATGCTGTGGGGAGGAAGGCTGCCTTACTCCCGCGGATCCGCATATCGACGGGAGAATACCAGCAGATGAGTGTCCAATCGAAGATTTGGACCGCTACAGGAGCCGGATGCCTGCAGCACCCGTTAATATTATATAGAACCACATTACAATAAATAATCGAACTACTACATTAACATCATTTTGAAGCAGGTTAGGCGTATGAAGGAGGATACATCCGGACCAAACGAGAAACAACAGGATCTCGCTGAATCGGCGGATGCAGCATCTCCGGCGCTTGAAGAGCTGCAGAAGGCATATGGCGACCTTAACAGCCGTTATCTGCGCCTTGCGGCAGATTTCGACAACTACCGGAAGCGGATGGACCGGGAACTCGACGCCCGAACAACGTTCGCCATCGAGGAGTTTGCGGTGGAGTTGCTCGAAGTCATAGACAACTTCGAGCGGGCGGAGAGAGCCGACGGTGCAGCCCTCACGGAAGGGATGGAGCAGATCAAGAAACTCTTCATCACCATCCTCGAGCGGCACGGTATTAAGCCCCTCGAATGCCGGAACCTTCCTTTCGACCCGGGACGGCACGAGGCGATAGCCTACGTCCCTTCGGATGCGGAGGAGGGGACCGTGATCGACGAGGTCGTTCGCGGATACTGTATGCAGGACAAGGTCATCAGATGCGCAAAAGTTGTTGTATCTAGAGGATTGGAGGAATAACACAATGGTTTCAGAAAAAGTTCTGGGTATCGATCTTGGGACAACCAACTCGTGCATGGCAATCATGGAAGGCGGACGGGCGACGGTCATCGCCAACGCCGAAGGCGGCAGGACCACCCCGTCCGTCGTAGCGTTCACCAAGGAGGGCGAGCGGCTGGTCGGCACCGTCGCAAAGCGGCAGGCGATCACCAACCCGGGCCGCACCATCCAGTCGATCAAGCGAAAGATGGGCACGAGCGAGAAGATCGCCATCGGGGACAAGAGTTACACGCCGCAGGAGATCTCCGCGATGATCCTCCAGAAGATGAAGCTGGATGCGGAGGAGTACCTGGGCGAGAAGATCGCGAAAGCCGTCATCACGGTGCCCGCCTACTTCAACGACGCCCAGCGGCAGGCGACGAAGGACGCAGGGACCATCGCCGGCCTCGAGGTGCTCCGGATCATCAACGAGCCGACCGCGAGCGCCCTCGCCTACGGCATCGACAAGGAAGGCGAGTCCACGGTGCTCGTCTACGACCTCGGCGGCGGCACGTTCGATGTCTCGATCCTCCAGCTCGGCGACGGCGTCTTCGAGGTCAAATCGACCGCGGGCAACAACCGCCTCGGCGGGGACGACTTCGATAAACTGGTCGTCGACTACCTGGTCGATGAGTTCAAGAAGAAAGAGGGGGCCGACCTCCGGAAGGACCCGGTCGCCATGCAGCGGCTGCGCGATGCGGCCGAGAACGCGAAGATCGAACTCTCCACCGTCCAGAAGACCAACATCAACCTCCCCTACATCACCACGACGGAGAGCGGTCCCAAGTTCATGGACATCGATCTCTCCCGCGCGAAGTTCGAGCAGCTCATCGGCGACCTCGTCGACTCGACCCTCGGGCCGGTGAAGCAGGCGCTCGCCGACGCCAAACTGAGCCCTGACGGTATCGACCACGTCCTCCTCGTCGGCGGGTCGACCCGGGTGCCGCTCGTGCAGGAGACGGTGAAGAAGATCCTCAAGAAGGAGCCCGACAAGGGCATCAACCCCGACGAGTGCGTCGCTCTCGGCGCCGCCATCCAGGCAGGCGTGCTGACGGGCGAGACGAAAGACGTCCTGCTCCTCGACGTGACGCCGCTCTCGCTCGGCATCGAGACGCTCGGCGGCATCGCGACGAAGCTGATCGAACGCAACACCACCATCCCCACAAGGAAGAGCCAGGTCTTCTCGACCGCCGCCGACGGCCAGACATCGGTCGAGATCCACGTGATGCAGGGCGAACGGGCGCTCGCGAAGGACAACTTCACCCTGGGCCGGTTCCAGCTCACCGGCATCCCGCCGGCACCCCGGGGCATCCCGCAGATCGAGGTCACGTTCGATATCGACGCAAACGGTATCGTCCACGTCTCGGCAAAGGACCTCGGCACCGGCAACGAGCAGTCGATCACCATCAAGCCGCAGGACTCCCGTCCCTCGGAAGCCGAGATCGAGCGGATGATGAGCGACGCGAAGAAGTTCGAGGCGGAAGACCAGAAGAAGCGCGAGGAGATCGATCTCCGGAACACCGCCGACACCGCCATCTTCACCGCCGAGCGTGCGTTAAAGGATGCGAAGGACACAATCGACGCCGCGGACAAAGAGAAGATCGAGGGCGCGATAGCCGACCTCAAGAAGGCGCTCGAGGGCGACGACCTCGAGGCGGTCAAACAGAAGATGGACGCCCTGACCGAAGCGGTATATGCTGTCACGACGAAGATGTACCAGCAGGCGCAGGCCGCCCAGCAGCAGCAGGCGACGGGTGCCGAAAAGAAGGATGATACCGTCGTTGATGCCGATTACGAAGTCAAAGAGTGAGGTCGATGGGTCCGGACAGCTACTATGATACTCTCGGTGTTTCGCGAAACGCCGACGATAAGGAGATCAGGAAAGCCTACCGGGACCTGGCACGAAAATATCACCCCGACGTCTGCAAGGAGCCCGGGGCCGAGGAGAGGTTCAAGAAGATCAACGAGGCCTACAGCGTCCTCTCGGACTCCCAGAAGCGCGCCCAGTACGACCAGCTGGGGCATGACGCCTACAGCAATGCGTCCCGGGGTTCGTACTCCGGCGGGGGAGGGTTCTCCGGCGGGTTCAACGCGGATTTCTCCGGGTTCGGGGACATCTTCGAGACCTTCTTCGGCGGCGCAGGCAGGCAGCGTTCCGGCCCACGCCCCGGGGCCGACCTCCTGATGAAGATGCGCATAACGCTCGAGGAGGCGGCGTTCGGGACCGAGAAGGAGGTCGGCGTCGACCACGTCGAGCCCTGTCCCGCGTGCGAAGGGTCGGGGAGCGAGACGAAGAAGACCACCACCTGCCCGACCTGCGGCGGTAGCGGCCAGATGCGGCAGATGAGCCAGTCCATCTTCGGGAACTTCGTCCGGATGAGCACCTGCACCGCCTGCGGCGGGCGGGGGAAGATACCCGAGACCCGGTGCAAGGCCTGCAACGGCAGCGGGCACCGGCGTGCCCGGCAGACCGTGAAGGTCCGGATCCCGCCGGGCGTGGATACGGGCATGCGCCTCCGGATGGAGGGCTACGGCGACGCCGGGGAGTACGGTGCGCCGAGCGGGGACCTCTACATCGAGATCAGCGTCGCGCCGCACAGGACGTTCACCCGGCGAGGCGACGACCTGGAGACGATCGTCGAGATCACCCCGGCCCAGGCGACGCTGGGCTCCGAGGTCGAGGTCCAGACGATCGACGGGCGCACCGTCGTCCTGGATATCCCGGCCGGCGTGCAGTACAACACCGGGTTAAAGATACCGGGCGAGGGCGTCCGGTGGCAGACCCGGCCCGGCGACATGCTGGTGCGGGTGCGCATCGTCGTGCCCGACCGCCTGACGGAGGAGGAGCGCGAACTCTATGGGCGCCTGCTCGAGATGGAGGGGAAGAAGCCCTCCGCGAAGAAGGGCAAGGGCTTCTTCCAGGACGTCGTCGACAAGGTGAAAGAGTCGGTGAAGTGAGGGGGGGGCCCTCTCGCTTCGGCGGTTCGGTTTTTTTGGGTAACGGTTCCGGTGTGAGCCCGGGTCGTCGCGACTGCTCAACCGGGTATCAGACTTTTTTCTTCAGTTCAGCGAACTGCCGGACGATCCTGGCGTTTTCCTCCCGGATCCTGCTGTTTCCGTCGGAAAGTTTCTGCCCGACCGCATCTGCGATTCGCCCGTGTTGTTCTCTGTAGATGGTATACAGCGTCTCGATGATCGGCGCATAGTCCCCGTCATCCGCTTTTGCGAGCGCGTTCAGGTAGGCCGACCGGTGTTCCAATCCCAGGTAGAGTGTTGGCAGTCCTATCAAAAGTTAAAGGCTGAAAACGCTTATGCTGAGGACGCTGAAAACTACCTTGTGGCAAAGGAGCAGAAGCGCAACAACATGGTAAAAATCGTTAAGACAGAAAAAGCCAAGGGTGTAATTAGAAGATAGGAGTATGACAATGGAAGATATAACAATCCACGAATTTGATTTTGCCCTCATCAATGAATTTTTCACAGAACTTGAACGGCAGGGACCCGGCAGCCCCGAAGAAACCATCAGGGCATTAGGTTTTATCGGCAATCTTTCAAACAAAACAAAAATTGCCGATTTAGGCTGCGGCACAGGCTTTCAAACAATGGTTCTGGCACAAAATACAGAAGCAGCCATCACCGCCCTCGACCTTTGCGCCGGCTCGATTGATAAACTCAATGCAACAGCCGGAAAACTTGGTTTGCAGAACAGGGTGAAAGGTATTGTCGGTTCGATGGATAATCTGCCGTTTCAGAACGAGGAGTTCGATCTTATATGGTCTGAGGGGGCTATTGCCAGTATAGGTTTTGAAAAAGGCTTGAATCACTGGAAACGCTTCCTCAAAAAAGATGGTTATATTGCCGTAACCTATGAGTCATGGTATACCGATGAACGCCCCGCTGAGATTGAGAAGTGGTGGTTGGACGCAGTTCCTGAAATTGGCACGATAGCACATAATATTTCCATCATGCAAAAAGCAGGTTACATTCCTGTTGCCGCATTTACGCTGCCTGAAAGTTGCTGGATAGACAATTATTTTGTTCCGCAAAAAGCAAGGCAAGAGGAATTCTTGAAACAACATGCGGGAAATAAAACCGTTGAGGATATGATTGCGTTTATGAGGCACGAGGCGGACCTGTATTCAAAATACAAACAGTATTATGGATACGTATTTTATATCGGGAAAAAGATGTAAAGTTGTTTCCGGGAGTCCGAGAATTCGCCGGATTTCAAGTCCCGGCCAACCAGATCTGCAAGGCTCTCGACCCCTATAGCATCCAGTCGCTCGAAGCCTGGCGGCTTCTCATGCTCCGGAAGTTTTCCGTCGCTGCTCGAAAACGCTTCGCGTTTTCTCATGCTCCTGCCGTTCCGGCAGTCGCATCCCCCATCCCCCCGCTTTATCGCCCCGCGGGGCCAATATCATAAGAATGAAGCTGCTCTTCGAACTCTCCGGCGAGCACCCCGACCTCCCGGTCGCGGAGCTGGAGTGCGTGGGCACCGTCCTCGACCGGCGGACTCAGGTCGCGGTCGCCGAGTGCCCGGAACCGGAGGCCGCCGGGCGGCTTGCCCTGACGCACGTGGTGATGGAGTACCTCGGGGAGTGCGAGGCAACCAGGGCGGCGTTTGCGGATCTCCTCCGCGACCTTGCCATCCGGACAGAGAAGCCGTTTGCCGGCCGGGTGAAGACGGTCCAGGGGAGCCGGATGGATGCCGCGCACCTCGACCTGGAACGGCTGATCGGGACCCTGATCGCCGGCCCGGTCTCGCTCCGTGACCCAATCGAAGAGTACCGTGCCGTCGTCTCGGAGGACCGCTGCTACTTCGGCCGGGTCATCCTCCGGATCGACCGGGGGGCGTTCGAGGCGCGGAACCCCATGCGCCGGCCGTTCTTCCACCCCGGCGTGATGATGCCCCGGATGGGCCGGGCGCTCGTCAACATCTCCCTTGTTGCACCCGGGGAGATGGTCTTCGACCCCTTCTGCGGCACCGGCGGGATCCTCCTCGAGGCCCGTGAGATCGGGGTCCGGATCCTCGGGAGCGACTTCGACCCCGCGATGGTCGCCGGCTACCGGCAGAACCTCCCCGGGTCGGACGTGGTGATCGCCGACGCCACGGCGGTCCCGGTCTGCGACGGCGCTCTCGACGCGGTCGTGACCGATCTCCCCTACGGCCAATCGGTCCGGATCAGGGCGGAGAGCATGGACCGGCTCTACGACGGATCGCTCGCGGAGATCCGGCGCATCCTCCGGCCGGGGAGGCGCGCGGTCGTCGTCACGCACCGCGACATCACGGCAATCGCCGCCCGCCACTTCACCGTCCTGCAGGAACACGAGCAGCGGGTGCACAAGAGCCTGACCCGCCGGATCCTGGTGCTCGGGTGACGGTGCAGACCCCGGATTTATGAGGGGTCCCGCTGAATTTTATATGTGGAAGTAAATTTTAAGCGATACGGCCTCTATCTCGTCCGGTGGCAGCTCTCGACGCCGCTCCTCGCCGGCGTGCTCTACCTGCTCGCGGGCCTCGGAGCGCTGGCCGCCACCATCATCGCAAACCTGATCGGCGGCCTGATCTTCTTCTGGGTCGACCGGTTCATCTTCACCTCCGAGACGCTCGCCGCCCAGTGGGAGGTCAAAGAGGAGGTCCGGTGCGTGGACTGCGGCATGGTCGCCCGGGGCTACCGCCTCGTCCGGGCGAAGAATTACGACAGGTCCGACGACCCGGCGCCCGAGTTCCGTTGCGAGACGTGCTCGAAGAAGAAGTCGGAAGAACTCAAGAAGCGGGGCGTCAGGCACTGATCCGGCGGGCTTGCAGGGCCTGCAGGCCATACCTCCCCCTCAGAAGAACCCCGTCCCGACCGCCATAAGCGCCAGCGTCACGCACGCCCCCACCTGAACCGCCACGTTGTCGTCGAGCGGGAAGCAGGCCTCGATGACGCCGGCGACCCCCGCCACAACCGCGGCCGCCCACCAGGGGATCAGAAAGGAGAGGGCAAGCGCGGCCGCCACCGCCCCGGCAACCGTCCCCTCGAGCGATTTGCTGCCGACGAGGGTGTGCCGCCCAAAGCGCAGCCCGACAACGGTCGCGACGCTGTCGAGCACCCCGACCGTGACGAGGCCGACCGCGGTATACTCGCGGCCGAAGACCGCGAGGCAGAAGAGCGCCCCGGCGGCGTAGGCGATCCCGCCCTTGAGCGGCACCTTCCCGGTGCGCTCCGACTCGTCCATCACCCGCGAGAGGACCGGGACGTCGTAGCCGCGGGTGAAGGCGTCGCAGACGAGGAACTGGAGGACGAGCGCGGCGCTCACGAAGATGAACGCCCAACGGTCGTCCAGGCGGAGGATCACCGCCGCCCCGAGGACACCCATGAGCAGGTGGACCGTCTGGCGGAACGTCTCGCCCATCACACCGGAATGGCGGCCCCGAGTGATAAAGCATCGTACGGGCGCTCCTCCACGATGAGTGCCGGTCGAATGCCCGGGGAGCAGTCACCTTAAAGTAGTCTCCTTCCATCCAACACCCCTGAGGGAGAAGAAGATGGCAGAGATACGAAAGTATGTCAACCCCCCCGCCGCCGAAGTGATATGCGAGTTCCGGTTTCCCGAGGACATCCCCTGGGACCTGACCTACCCCGGCATCCTGTACGGTCACCTGAAGGATGCCTACCCGAAGAGAGACCAGCGCTACGTGCGCGAGGTGGTCATGCTCCTCGGCCCGGAGGGGCTCCGCGAGGAGCTCCTGGTCGGCGAACGGTCGGTCTTCCTCGCCGAGGACGAGGGCTGTGCGGTCCAGGTCGGGCCCCGCCTCCTCTCGGTGAGCTGCCAGAAGCCGTACGTCCACTGGGAGGCCTTCTCGGAGCGGATCCACGGTGCGTTCGACCGGTTCCGGGAGGTCATCAGCGCCGATGCCATCGGCACCATGAACCTCCGCTACGTCAACCTCATCGAGATCCCCGAAGCTGAAGTGACGCTCTCGGACTACTTTGCTTTCTACCCCACCCTCCCGCCGGAACTCCCGCGGGTGCCGGCGGGGTTCATCACCGGGTGCGAGTTCGCGTTCCACGACAACCGCGACAACTGCCGGGTGGAACTTACCGACGCCGTGCCGGAGTCGACGGAGAACAACGCGTTCCTCTTGAACATCGACTACTTCCTGTCGGAGGAGAAGAGCATCCCGATCGATGGGGTGGCCGACTGGCTGGAGATCGCCCACACCCACGTGCGGGATATCTTCGAGGCCTGCATCAAGGACACTCTCCGCGACCTCTTCACCATCCGGGAGGAGACGACGGTGGCGGCACGGTGAGGCGGGGTCTCGCATGGGCGACGGCTACCGTCCGCGCCGGTACAGGACTATGGCCGGAGAGCCGAACCGTCCGATCCGGGGAGATGACGGATGATCCAGACACGGGGAAGCGGCATACTCCTGCATATCACGTCCCTGCCGTCGGTGTACGGCATCGGGGACTTCGGCCCGTCGGCGTACCGGTTCGTCGAGGCGCTTGAGCGGGCCCGGCAGCACTACTGGCAGATCCTGCCGCTCAACCCGACACAGACCGGGTACGCAAACTCTCCTTATTCCAGCCCGTCGGCGTTTGCCATGAACACGCTCCTTATCAGCCCGGAGATGCTCGTCCGGGAGGGGGTCCTCAGGAAGGACGACCTGGAGCCGGCGCCCGACTTTCCGGAGGAGCGGGTGGCGTACGAGGCGGCCGTCTGGTACCGGGAACGGCTCTTTTCGCTTGCTTACGAGCGATTTCGTCACTCCGGGCCGGAGCGCGGGTATGAAACCTTCTGCGACGCGAGCGGGTGGTGGCTGGACGACCACGCGCTCTTCGTCGCGCTCAAAGACCGCTTCCACGGGCAGGAGTGGAGAGAGTGGCCGGAGGAGGTCCGGACCCGGCAGCCGGAGGCTCTCGACGAGATGCGCCGGAGCCTCGCCGATAAGGTCCTGAAGGAGCAGTACCTCCAGTACCTTGCCGCCCGGCAGTGGTCGGCCCTCCGCCGCTACTGCACCGGGCGGGGCATCCAGGTCATCGGCGACATCCCGATCTACGTCGCATACGACAGCGTCGACGTCTGGGCAAACCCCGGGATCTTCAAACTGGACGAAGACCTCCGCCCCACCGTGGTGGCGGGGGTGCCTCCCGATATGTTCAGCAAAACCGGGCAGCTCTGGGGGAACCCGGTCTACGACTGGCCCGTGCTCCGGGAACGGGGTTACGACTGGTGGACGAGCCGGATCGCCCGGTCCGGCGAGCTCTACGACCTCTTCCGGATCGACCACTTCCGGGCGTTCGCCGACTACTACGAGGTCCCCGCGGGCGATGCGACGGCCGAGCACGGCACCTGGGTCGACGGGCCGGGAGCGGAGTTCTTCGAGGCGCTCTCCCGGCGGTTCCCCTGCTTCGCCATCGTCGCCGAGGACCTGGGGGCGAACACCCCGGCGGTCCAGGGGCTTCTCGACCGGTTCGGGTTCCCGGGGATGAAGATCCTGCTCTTCGCGTTCGGGGAGGGGATCGCAAGAACCCCCCATATCCCCCACAACTACGACCCTAACCTCCTCTGCTACACGGGAACGCACGACAACAACACGGCGAGGGGGTGGTTTGAGGAGGAGGCGTCGGAGGAGGATAAGGAGAGGTTCTTCGCCTACGTCGGGCGGGAGGTGGCGGCGGGCGAGGTCCACCGGGAACTCGTCCTTCTCGCGATGAGATCGGTTGCCCGGGCATGCATCATCCCCATGCAGGATCTCCTCGGCCTCGGCGCCGCGGCGCGGATGAACTATCCCTCGACCACCGACGGGAACTGGGAGTGGCGGATGACGCCGGGGGAGCTTGCCGGTGCCCCGTTCGACTGGCTCGCGAGGCTCACGGAACTCTCCGGGCGGGGATGAATCAGTACCTGGCGGTCAGGACCTCGAGTTCTTCCCTGACGGTCCGGCGGACCATCTCCTCGATGGCGGTGTAGTCCCGCTTCGCTTTCTCGTGCTTTCCGATCATCTCTTCCATCTGCATGATCCCGAGGGAGAGGTTCTTCCCGTACTTCAGGGCGACCTCCAGCGCCCCCTCGTCGATCCTGACGACTCTCGACATATAAGGATGTTTTCCGGGCCCGGATTTAACTGTTACAGTTTTGTTACAGGGGAGTGGCGGTTGTTACAAAAATGTAACAATGCCGGAGAGGATGTAACATTTGTGTTACAGAAGCGATCGCCAGGACCTCCGGGCGGGGATCCCGGGAACCCGCAGATGCGAAATCCCCGGCTACTTCACCCCTGCCTGCCGGGCCACGCCCCGGGCGGCCGCTGCGACTTCCTCCGGGTCACCGAGGTAATAGTGCTTCACGGCCTTCAGATCCCCGTCCAGTTCGTAGACGAGCGGGTAGCCGGTGGGGATGTTCAAGCCCGCGATCTCGTCGTCCGGGACCCCGTCCAGGTGTTTGACCAGGGCCCGGAGACTGTTTCCGTGGGCGGATACCAGGACGGGTTTGCCCTGGCGGAGATCTGCTGTGATGTGACTCTCCCAGTAGGGGAGCACCCGCTCGAGCGTGTCGTGCAGGGATTCGGTCGCGGGTAGGCTCTCCGGGTCCAGGTCCGCGTAGCGGGGGTCGAACCGCGGGTGTCCCGGATCGTCCCGCGAGAGCGGCGGCGGCCGCACGTCATATGCCCGGCGCCAGAGGTGCACCTGCTCCGCGCCGTATTTCGCGGCGGTCTCCTGTTTGTTCAGGCCCTGCAGGGCGCCGTAACTCTTCTCGTTCAGCCGCCACGACCTGTGCACCGGGACGTACATGAGGTCGAGGTCGTCCATGACGATCCAGAGCGTCCGGATGGCCCGCTTCAGGACGGAGGTGTAGGCGACGCGGAACGTAAACCCGCCGTCGCTGAGGAGTTGGGCCGCCCGGTGGGCCTCTTCTATGCCGCGGGGCGAGAGATCCACATCGGTCCAGCCCGTGAACCGGTTCTCCCTGTTCCAGAGGCTCTCCCCGTGCCGCAAAAGGATCAACGCTACCATCGCACTCGTCTCCCGTACCCGGTATGGTCCCCTCTCCCGGATAAATGCCATGCACGCACCGGGGTTCTCCTGCAGGAGCGGTCGGAATGCCGGGAGGCCAAAGGAACCGCCCGTGCGGGGACGCGGGGGAACCTGAACCTCAATCACCCGTATAATCGTCGGGTTTGACAAACGGATGACGCATAGGTTCGATATTTTTCGTAGTCAACCATCAATTTATCTCTCATTCCCGCTCATATGCTGCTATATGGCACCGAACAGAAGAAGGAACAGGAACTACATCCTCGCGGTGGCATCGCTGCTCGTCATCGTCGTGGCGTGCATCGTCGCCGCAGGATGTACGTCGACGCCCGGTGCGGCTGCCGGGCTCGCCGGGACGTCCTGGACGCTCGCGAGCCTCGCCGGTGAGGACGGCAGTATAACGCCGGTTCTCGACGACACGGCCGTCACGGCCGCCTTCAGCGTTGACGGCAGGGTCGGCGGGTCGGCCGGGTGCAACCACTACAGCGCGGGCTACACCGCGGAGGGCGCGGACCTCACCATCGAACCGGCCGTAAGGACCGAGATGTACTGCATCGACCCGCCCGGCGTCATGGACCAGGAGGATCGCTACCTCGCACTGCTCACCGAGGTCGCCTCCTACCGGGTGGAAGACGACCTGTTGATCCTCGCCGACCGCGACGGTGCCGACCTGCTGATCTTCGAGCAGGTCGTCCGGACGCCCAACCTCCCGCTCGTCGGGACGGAGTGGGTGCTTGAGTCCTACAGCACCGGGGGAGACGCAATCTCTTCGCTCGTCGGCGGCACGACGATCACCGCGCAGTTCGCGGCCGACGGGACCGTCACCGGGAACTCCGGGTGCAACCACTACGGCGGGGAGTACGGCCTTGACGGAACGAAACTCTCGGTCTCCTCGCTCTACAGCACCCTGATGTACTGCACCGACCCGGGTGTCATGGAGCAGGAGGCGAGGTACATGAGTCTCCTTGGAAACGTCTCCTCCTACCGGGTGGAGAGCAACCGCCTGACCCTCACGGACGAGACGGGCACCGACCTGCTCGTCTTCGTGCAGGCACGGGAGGTGCCGCCGGCACCGCTCGCCGGGACCTCATGGACGCTTGAGTCCTACAGCCTGAACGGAGAGACGGTCTCCTCGGTGATCGTCGGAACAACGATCACGGCGGAGTTCTCACCGGACGGAAACGTCACCGGCAGTGGCGGGTGCAACAGTTACGGGGCCGGCTACAAGGTCGACGGCATGAGCCTCTCGGTCTCCTCGCTCTACAGCACGAAGATGAACTGCAACAAGCCCGAGGGCCTCATGGAACAGGAGAACAGGTACTTCAACCTTCTTACGGCGGCAACAGGCTACCGCATCGAAGGAGACCGGCTCGACCTTCTCGATGAGGACGGAACGGGCCTGCTCTCCTACCGGGCGGAGCGCGGGGATCGGTCCTGATCGATCCTTCGTTTCCGGCAACGAGGGGTCGGTCGGAAGAAGCCGGGCCCTGCTCGATTTTTCTCATTTTACCGCATCCGGGCGCCCATCTCTCCCGGCGGGGCCGGCTCGGGACAGCGGCAGCGGATCGACGCCGCTTCCTTCCATGCCTCAGGGAGAGGGCGATCGAGCGAATCTCGATGTAAATGGGGTAGTTTTTCTTCTCTCGCCCCCTACGCCTACCCGTGGTAACGATGGGGAGAGACGGGCACAACACACTCGCGAAGGCCGCGTTCCTGATCATCGTGGCGGCATGCCTCGTCTCGGTCGGCTACTCCGGCGGGACGGGTATGCCCCCCGACGATGCCGGCCGGGTTGCCGAACCGCTTGCGGGGACGGCGTGGAACCTGATCGCGTTCCGTGCCGATAACGGCTCCGTCATCGCGTCCCAGAACGGGGCGGAGCCGCTCATCATCTTCGGCGAGAGCGGCACGCTCACGGGGTCTGCCGGGTGCAACCTCTACTCCGCCACCTACCGGATCAACGGTTCCGCCATCTCGGTGGAGCCGGTCGTCGCCACCGCGGCATACCCCGCATCGGAACAGGGGCTCTCGCAGCAGGAGAGCAGGTACCGGGAACTCCTCGTTGCGGCTGCCTCATACCGGGTCGAGGGCGACGAACTGGTGATCTCCGGACCGTCAGGTAAAGAACTGCTCGTCTTTCTGCGGGCGGAGCAGCCCGAGAGCGTGCCGCTACTCGCGACGACATGGCAACTGACCCGCTACACCACCGGCGGCGGCAGCGCCGTCGCATCCCCGATCCCGGGCACGAACGTCACCCTGGCGTTCGATCCCGACGGCACGCTCTCCGGATCCGCCGGGTGCAACGCCTACTCGGCCCCCTACCGGGTCAACGAGACGGGGATCGCCGTGGAGCGGGTCATCGCGACGAAGGCCTCCTGCTCCGAACCGGCAGGGATCATGGAGCAGGAGGGTGCCTACCTGGACCTGCTCCGGTCGGCGGCGGGCTACCGGATCGTCGGGGGTACGCTCGCGGTCATCGACGGCAACGGCAGGGCGATCCTCTTCTATAAGGCGGAGCCGTAAGGAGGAGGGGCCTTCCCGGACCCCAAAAAGAGTTACGCCGCCGGGAGGGAGGAGTGCATCTGGGCAAAGACCCATGCATGGCCCGTCCCGCGGAGCACCGCCGTCAGCCGCCCGTTCAGGGTCTGCGGGGCACCGTCGGCGACGACGCGGCAGGCCATGTCGGCCATGACCCAGGCGACCGTCCCTTCGGCACCGATACGGACGTCGGAGAACTCAAGCGCGATCGTCTCCGCCCGCGCAAAGTCGCGCTCAAGGTGCCGGCGATATGCCTCCTTCCCGATCACCTTCTCATCGGCGCCGGTCCAAAAACCCCGGAAATCGGGATCGGTGAGCGCCATTATGCCGTCGACGTCTTTCCCTGCCATAGCCTCCGCCATCCGCCGGAGCACCGCCATGATCTGGTCCCGTGTCTGTTCGCTGACTCGCATGAAGGGTACTCTCGCCGAAAGGCAGATGTTCTTTTCGCGTATGCGTCACGCGAGGTTCCGTCCCTTTCCTGCCGAACCGGGATACGCGCGGAACTCCGGCGATCGGGCGGCCCGGATGAGGCTTGCGACACCGTCGTCCGCGGCAAGTTCCTGTCGGATCAGGAGATCGCACGACTCGTACCCGAGCGGGGTGAACCGGAGCCCTGCCTCCTCTGCCGTGCGGGCCGGGCAGACGCCTGCGTCTGCAAACCCGTTGCCGACGGCCGCGGCGACGGCACCGGGCGTCCGCACCTCGTGCTCGTATCCGGCAAGCCGGCCGGTATCGATACCCTGCCGGTCCAGCCACGCATCGAAGAAGACCCGCGCCGCCGTGCCTTTCGGGCGGTTGACGAACCGGAGCGACTCAAGGCTGCCTGCATCGAGATCGCCGGCCGACGCGATCCCCAGTTCCGTCCGGGCAATCTGCACCCGCAGGAGGTCTACGTCCGGCAGGTACCGGAGCACCCGGTCGTTCCAGGCCGCTTCAGTCTCCGGGAGAGCGACCGAAGCCGCGTGGCAGGTCTTCGCCCTGACGGCCAGCACCCCCCCCATCGTCGAGGCGTTGCAGCAATGGAGCAGGTAGCCGGCATCCGAGAGGCGGTTTCCAAGCTCGTTGAGAGCGGGAATGCGCTCGCCGACACAGACAAGCGTGCGGGCGATCGAGGCCGACGGGACGGTGAGCCGGACGCGCACCTCTTCGCCCGCCTCGATCCCCTCACGAGCGGCAGGGATGTGAAGGTAGCCGTTTGCCCGGACCACCGCCATCTGGATGCCACCGCCCCGGGGATGGGGGGTCACCCAGCAGGTGCCGTCCACGCGCCCGACCGAGACCGGGACAAACTCGTCGAACCCGAGATCGGACGCCAGCCTCTTTGATAACCGGACGGCCAGCTCCTCGCCCGGGAGCGGCGAGAGCCCCCACCACGCGAGGAGGTTCCCGGCAACCTCGCGGAGAACGGTCTGTGCGGCGACCGGATATCCCGGCATTCCGAGGACCGGTTTGCCGCCGACGTTCGCGAGCAGCACCGGTTTTCCCGGCCGGACCGCGATGCCGTGGAAGACGATCTCCCCGAGCGCGCCGACGACGTCCCGGGCGAAGTCCCGGGTGCCGGCCGACGAGCCTGCCGAGAGGATGACGAGGTCGTTCTCAGCAACCGCCTTCTCTACCACCTCCCGGATCATGTCCGGGTCGTCGGGAACGATTTCGTAGCGGCGGCAGGTCGCCCCTATCCGGGTGAGGTAGGCCTCCGCCATGAGGGTGTTGGTCTCGATTGTCTGGCCGGGCGCGGGCGCTACGCCGAGCGGCACGAGGTCACTCCCCGTCGGGACGATGCCGACCCGGACCGACCGCACCCGAACCCCGGTTATGCCGTAGGTCGCGAGCGCGCCGATATCGAACGGCCGGATACGGTGGCCTTTCGAGAGGACGAGTTCGCCGGCCCGGATATCCTCGCCGGCACGCCGGACGTGCTGTCCGGATGCGGCGGACTTCCGGATCCGGGGTATGCCCTCTTCGTCCCAGGTATCCTCGATCATGACGACGGCATCAAACGACACAGGGAGCACCTCGCCGGTATTGATGCGGGCATACCCGGCAAGGGGCAGCGGCCGCTGGTCCTGCGCCCCGAGGGTATCCCCGCTCTTTACCGCGTAGCCATCGAACTTCGCGATGTCGGCCGTAGGAACGGAATACTCCGCGTACAGGGGCTCGGCCGTCACCCTGCCGACAGCCTGGCGCAGCGGCACGGTCTCGACATGGTCCCGGGGGGGAAACGCCTGCCGCATCGCCGCGAGCGCTTCCGGGAGCGGGGTGAGGTTCAGGTAACGGCGTGACATGTTCCGACTCCAGTGTAATTATTTCTCTATCGATCGTGGCCGGGAGCGAACCGTGCAGTCAAAGAGCGACGCCTCGCCGGCCGCAAGGATCGCGTCGACGCTCTCCGGGACAGCCCTGAGGCAGAAGACCGCCTCCACTCCCGGGCCGGCAAAGACGTAGCGGGTCTCTCCCCGGCATCGCAGCCGGCGATTTCCCGGGCGCGCGCCGGTGATCCCGATGAGCGCGTCGGCGATGCAGGGATCGGCGCCGAGCGCGACCGATACCTGCGGCGCCGAGAGGTCGCGCTCGAGGACGCGCGTCGCCGCCTCCGCGACCCGACGCAGTCCCATCCGGTCTGGTAGGGCTTGAGGTCGATCACCGGCGTCCCGTCGATCAGGTCCACGTTCGCGAGCAGAAGGAACCGCCCGTCCCGCACGCCGTGCAGCCGCACCACCGAGACGGAAAGGGGGTTCGGCCTCACCGGCGAGCGGAGGGAGAAAACGCCCTTCTCCGGGAGGTCGCCCGAGACCTTCCGGGCCACCGCCTTCAGGACTTCCCGGTCCGCCTCGTGCATCCAGCAGACGAGGATCAGGTGCGAGTTCTCCTCGACGCCGAGGAGCGCCCCGGCGTAGTCCGGAAAGGCCTCGATCTCGGCATCGACGCCCTGGACAGGCATGTCGCTCCGGGAGCGGATGTCTGAATGCACGAGCCCGATAGGGAAGAGTTCCATGCGGTGCCTTCTGTGTTGACGGGATATACGCCCTCTCCCGCAGGGAGAGGGAAATCCCTTCAGTACGCTACCTTCTCGTAGTAAGACTGTGACCGGCAGTCCGCACAGGCCCCGCTGACGAGCATGTTGTCGGGAACCATCTCGCCGCAGATGGAACAGATTGCGGACTTCCAGGGCCATTTCTGCGGCACCTTCACCCGCACTCTCTCGTACGAGAGTATATCGCGCCCTGCATCGATGACCTCGTCAATCAGCGCGATACCCCGGGTTCTCGGGTCGAAGAGCGGGTCTTTGGTGTACCAGAGAGCGAACGTCGGGTACCGTCCGATCTTCTCGCCGTCGACGAAGACCCGGATCCCGTTCACGTACGGGGCTTCGGCCGGTCCGTTCATGGTGATGGCGAACTTCCCGATCGGGATCACCCGGAGACGGTGGTTGCCGGTCGTGCAGTGAGCGATAACCTGCAGGGGGTCGGGCAGGCACTTCGTGGTCTCGCAGACGGCGTAGATCTTCTCGCCCTCGGGAGGGTTCAGGAGTTCTAAGGCATAGTCCACCATGAAGACCCCGACCAGAAGCCCGGGGGCCGCGAAGGTATGAAAGTCGATACATCTCCGGAAGTAGTCGATCAGTTCCGGAGTGGAGCCTTTGGACTTGAGCCGGGCCTCGATGTCATCCCAGGTATGATTCAGTCTCGGTTGCACGGAAGAATATATGATCAAGGTTAGTTGTAAATATTTTGGCCAAGTAAACTAGATTTAATTTACATAAACAAGCCAGATATGGCATATTACCAATTGTGTGTTGTGTAATCGCATAAGAGCAGACACCATGGCGATTAATCGGTATGCATGGGATGCGATTTTATAAAGATCAATTATACCACCTAACATAACGGCAAGTGTTAAAATAATAAGTTTAAATTTATATACTACGGCGTCGAGTAAAACTATTGTGAGCATGTCCGTCCTTCCTGACATGCTTGGCAACCGACGTTGAATGCAACAATCGGGAGAATGTGAATGACAGAAACCAATGGAAAGTTACGCTACGTTCCCACGACCTGCCCATACTGCGGCGTAGGGTGCGGACTTAACCTCGTGGTGAACGACGGCAAACTCGTCGGGGTCGAACCCCTGAAGAGGACGCCGGTGAACGAGGGAAAACTCTGCCCCAAGGGTGCCACCTGCTGGGAGTTCGTGCAGAGCCCCGACCGGCTGACAAAGCCGCTCATCAAGAAGAACGGCAAGTTCGAAGAAGCGACCTGGGACGAGGCCTACGACCTGATCGCTTCGAAGTTCAAGGAGACTTACGAGAAGTTCGGGCCGAAGTCCCTCGGCTTCCAGGTCTCGTGCCGGACCCCGAACGAAGAGTGCTACATCATGCAGAAACTCGCGCGGGTGGCCTTCAAGACCAACAACATCGATAACTGCGCGCGTATCTGCCACGGGCCGTCCGTCGCAGGGCTCTCGCTCTCGTTCGGCTCAGGTGCCGCGACGAATCCCTTCGAGGACCTCTTGAACGCGGACGTCATCTTCATGATCGGGGCGAACTCCATTGAGGCGCACCCGCTCGCCGGCCGCCGGATAGTCCAGGCAAAGAAGGCGGGCAAGACGATCATCGTCTGCGACCCGCGCTACACGCCCACGGCGCGCCTTGCCGATGAGTATGTTCGTTACAACCCCTCGACCAACATCGCCCTGATTAACTCGATCATGTACTGGATCATCCAGGAGAACCTCCATGACAAGGAGTTCATCGAGAAGCGGACGACGGGATTTGAGGACCTGAAGAAGACCGTGGAGAACTACGCGGAGGTCGAGTCGATCACCGGCGTTCCGACCGAGCGGGTCAAGGAGATCGCGCGGATATACGCCAAAGCCAACAGCGCGGTGATCATCTACTGCCTCGGCATCACTGAACTCACGACCGGCACGGACAACGTCCGGTCGCTCGGGAACCTCTCGATGCTCACCGGCAACGTCGGCAGGCCGGGAACCGGTGTCAACCCGCTCCGTGGCCAGAACAACGTCCAGGGCGCCTGCGACATGGGTGCCTACCCGAACGTCTTCACCGGCTACCAGAAGTGCGAGGACGACGCCACCCGCAAGCGGATGGAGGAACTCTGGGGCGTCACCGGGCTTGCGAAAGAGTATGGCGTGACCCTGACCGAACAGATCACCCAGTGCGGCGACCCGATCAAAGCGATGTACATCTTCGCGTTGAACCCGGTCGTCTCCTACCCCGACTCGAACCACGTCATGCGGTCGCTTGAGAAGCTGGACTTCCTCGTCGTGCAGGACATCTTCATGACCGAGACGGCGCAGTATGCCGATGTTATCCTGCCCGGAGCATCCTTCGCCGAGAAGGACGGGACGTTCACCAGCGGCGAGCGGCGCGTCAACCGTGTCCGCAAGGCCGTGGATACACCCGGCGACGCAAAGGAGGACTGGCAGATCTTCGTCGACCTCGCCCATAAACTCGGACTCCAGGGCTTCGACTTCAACTCGCCGGAGGATATCTGGAACGACGTGCGGCGGGTCACTCCGTCGATGGCCGGTATCAGCTACGAGAGAATGGAGAAGCCGGAGTCCGCGCACTGGCCCTGCCCGACCCTGGAGCACCCGGGAACCCCCATTCTGCACCGCGAGAAGTTCTCGTCGGCCGACGGTCTCGGACACTTCTTCGGTATCGAGCACCGGCCGCCCGCGGAGGTCGCCGACGCCGAGTATCCGTTCACCCTGATGACCGGACGTCTGCTCTTCCACTACCACACCCGGACCCAGACCGACCGCGCGAAGCTCCTCCACCACGAGGTGCCTGCAGGGTTCGTCCAGATCAACAACGACGATGCCATGCGGATGAATATCCGGAACGGGGAGAAGATCAAACTCACCAGCAGGCGCGGTGAGGTCGAGACCCTCGCGAAAGTGACCGACGAGGTCGCGCCCGGCGTGCTGATGATGACGATGCACTTTGGGGATGCAGCCGCGAACATGCTGACGAACACCGCTCTCGACCCGCTCTCCAAGATGCCGGAGTTGAAGCACTGTGCTGTGAAGGTTGAGAAGATCACGGGGGTGCAGTAAGATGGCAGCAAAGGGAGATATGGTATATGCCTGGACGACGAGCCCCGATATCGCCAAGGTGGCGGAGTGCGGCGGCGCGGTGACCGGGCTTCTCAAGTATGCCCTGGAGAACAAGATCGTCGACGCCGTGCTGGCAGTCAAAAAGGGCGTGGACCTCTACGATGCGGTCCCCACAATCATCACCGACCCCGCCGAGATCGGACAGACGGCAGGCTCGCTCCACTGCGGGACGCTCCTGATCTCGAAGCTGGTCAAGAAGTACCTGGACGGCGCCAATGACATGCGCATTGGGGTGACGGTGAAGGGCTGCGACGCGATGGGCCTCTACGAGCTCGCGAAGCGCAACCAGGTCAACCTGGACAACCTCCTCCTGATCGGCGTCAACTGCGGGGGGTCCGTCAGCCCCGTGGCCGCCCGGAGGATGATCGCCCAGAAGTTCGGGGTCAACCCCGACGACATCGTCAAGGAAGAGATCGACAAGGGCCAGTTCATCATCGTCACGAAGGACGGCCAGCACAAGGGCATCTCGATGGACGAGCTCGAAGAGGAAGGCTTCGGCCGCCGCAGCAACTGCCGCCGGTGCAAGATGAAAGTCCCGCGCCAGGCGGACCTCGCCTGCGGCAACTGGGGTGTCATCGGCGATAAGGCCGGCAAGGCCACGTTCGTCGAGGTCTGCTCCGAGAAGGGTGCAAACCTCCTCAATGCGGCCGTGAAAGCCGGAGCGATCGCCTCCGAGCCCGCGAACCCGAAGGGTATCGAGATCCGCGGCAAGGTCGAGAACGCGATGCTGAAGCTCGGCGACAAGTGGCGGGCACGCTACTTCGAGGGGCTCGGCGAAGGGAAGGAACGCCTGGAGAAGATCATGGAGGACACGTCCCGGTGCATCAAGTGCTACGCCTGCATCGAGAACTGCCCGATCTGCTACTGCGTCGACTGCAGCACGAAGAAGACCTACCTGGTGCCGCCGGGAGAACTTCCTGTGCCGTTCATGTTCCACCTGATCCGGTTCGCGCACATCTCCGACTCCTGTGTCAACTGCGGCCAGTGCGAGGAGAACTGCCCGATGGAGATCGCGAACTCGCTCTACATGCACTCCCTGCAGACGGATATGGAGAGGATGTTCGGCCACACCCCGGGTGTGGATATGAACCTTCCGATCCTCGCGCTCGTCGAGGAGAAGGCGGAGCGGGAGCGGCTCTCCGCGACCGGCAGCGACCAGATCTTCAACGTGTTCGAGTAAGCGACGCGTGCCCCGAAGGGGCAGGCGGAGTTCGAGAAAATTGCGCAGCAATTTTCGAGGGCGATGCTCCGTCAGGAGCAGAGTCCGAGCACCGCCAAACACACACCGTTGCGCCCGGCCGGATCGGCCGGGCGTGTAACGACCACTGAACAACCATCTTGAGTCCCAAAAAAACCTCACTTGCGCCCGTGCCGGGGCGCAAACGTGTGTGCCTGGCAATACCCGGCGGCGGGAGAGCCCCAAACTTCTCTCCCGCTGTCGGGCAGCCGTAAAAGTCCTTTTTGTGCATCCATTCAACGCTTTTACATGGGGTTCGCCCGGCAGTGTGTCTGGGCGGAAGACCAGGGGCAGCCACCGGTATCGTCTAGTCCTCTCCCGTGCATGATCTCTACAGAGAATCGATCCCGCCCCGGGGTGATCCGGCGGCGCGTGCGGCATACGTGAAGTGAGGAACCATGTTTAAGAAAATCGCCTGTATCCGTATCGGCGGCGGGCAGGTCACCCGGGCTGCCGCCGAGGAGGCGCCGGTTGCGGTCTTCGTCAACGGCCGGCACCTGACGACCGTTGCCTTGAGCCCCGGCGGGTTTGAAGACTTCATCACCGGCTACCTCTACACCGAAGAGATCATCAGGAATGCCGGCGAGATCGAGTCGGTCAGGATCGAGGAGAACCGGATAAGCGTCCTCACGAAGAACATCTTCAAGCGGGTCAGCGTAAAAAAGACCATCCTCTCCGGGTGCGGCGGGGCCGTCTCCTACATCGATACGCAGAAACTGCCCGCGATCGACTCCGACCTCACGGTATCCGTCCCGGAGATCGAGGCCGCCGTCGCCGCTCTCAGAGCGCCCGGCATGCTCGATGCGGTCGCTCTTGCCACGGGAGGCCGCATCGTCGCCTGTGCAGAAGAC
The DNA here is from genome assembly GCF_023702065.1 of Methanoculleus oceani. Lineage (NCBI taxonomy): Archaea > Methanobacteriati > Methanobacteriota > Methanomicrobia > Methanomicrobiales > Methanomicrobiaceae > Methanoculleus > Methanoculleus oceani. The sequence goes on from NZ_QFDM01000003.1 coordinate 183,303, forward strand.
CTCGACCGGCACAACGCCCTCGACCGGGTGATCGGCCGGGGCTTGCGCGAAGCCCTTGACTTCTCCAGGACGTTCGCCGTCGGCACCGGGACGGTCACCTCCGAGATGGTCCGCAAATGCCTTGTGGCGAACATCCCGGTGCTGGTCTCCACCGGACCCCCGACGGCCCTCGCCGTGGAGATCGCGGAGGAGACCGGGCTCTGCATCGTCGGGTACGCGGGAACCCCGGAGATGGCGGTCTATACGCACGCGGGAAGGATAGCGGAGTAGTCCCGGCCTCACCGGCCCCGGCTGATCTCGCCGACGGCCGCAATGAGGAGGTCGATCTCGTGCTCGGTCGTGAAGGCTGCCATACTCGCCCGAACCGTCCCCTCCGGGAGGTTCAGGTGCTCCATCAGCGGCTGGCAGCAGTGGTGTCCCGACCGCACCAGGATGTCCGCATCCTCGTCGAGCATCTGTGCGGCCTCCTGCGGGTGGACGCCGTCGAGGGTGAACGAGACGACCCCGATCCGGGCTCCCGGCCTTCTCCCGGCATAGACCGTGACCCCATCTATTGCGGAGAGCCCCTCGATCAGCCGGGCGGTCAGGCGCTCCTCGTGCCGGTGGACCCGCTCCATCCCGATCGCCGAGAGGTAATCCACGGCGACCCCGAGCGCGATCCCGCCGCCGATGTTCGGCGTCCCGGCCTCGTAGCGCTGGTAGCCCTCCGCCGGCTCATACCCCTCAGCCGTCACGCTCGCGACCATGCCGCCGCCGAGGGTCGGTGATTCGAGGAGAAGATCCCGCATCCAGAGGACACCGGTCCCGGTCGGCCCAAACATCTTGTGCCCCGCGAAGCAGAGGAAGTCGCAGCCGAGACTTGAGACGTCGACCGGCATGTGCGGCAGCGACTGGGCTCCGTCCACGAGGAAGAGCGCGCCATGCTCCCGGCAAAGCCGCGCGATCTCTTCAACAGGCGTCGTCACGCCGAGGACGTTCGAGGCGTGGGTGACGGTGACGAGCCGGACGGCGCCTCCGGCCAGGGTCTCCTCGAGCGCGGCAAGGTCGAGCGAGTAGTCGGCGTCGATCCCGATCACGTCGAGCGCGACGCCCTGTTTTGCAAGCGCTCTCCAGGGGAGGAGGTTTGAGTGGTGCTCGAGGATGGTGGTCACCACGCGGTCCCCCGGCTTCCAGGAGAGGCCCTGCGCGACCATGTTGATCGCGTCCGTGGCGTTCTTCGTAAAGACCGTCACCCCCGCCTCCCCGCCGATGAACCGGGCCACCTTCTCGTGGGCGTGCCAGTAGCGCTGCGTCGCGATCCGGGTCAGGCGGTGAACGCCCCGGCCGACGTTGGCCCGGTAGCGGTGTTCGAACTCGACGAGCGCCTCCACCACCGGTTCCGGCGAGAAACTCGTCGCCGCATTGTCCAGGTAGACGATGTCGCCGAGGATCGGGAAGTCTCCCCGGATCTCGTCCGGGGTAAACTCGTTCTCTGCCGGCGTCGCCGGCTCAGGCGTTTCCAGAGTCTTCGTTGTAGCCACCTCCACGCTCTTCTGGACCGGGGTAGCCCGGCTTTCCGGGGTAGTCCGGCTCTCCGGGGTAGCCCGGCTTTCCGGGGTAGTCCGGCTCTCCGGGGTAGCCCGGCTTTCCGGGGTAGTCCGGCTCTCCGGGGTAGCCCGGCTCTCCGGGGTAGTCCGGCTCTCCGGGGTAGCCCGGCTCTCCGGGGTAGCCCGGCTCTCCGGGGTAGTCCGGCTCTCCGGGGTAGTCCGGCTCTCCGGGGTAGCCCGGCTCTCCGGGTCCTCCCGGAGGGTGAAGTCATCGTTCAAGGGGATGCCCCGGTCCCTGCAGACCTCGCGCATCTTCGGGGGCAGCGCCCGCCACCGCCAGAGTCCCCACCGGTGGTAGGCGTCCGGCATCCCTGTCTTTCCCGCCCACCTGATAAGGAATTCGTCCCAGCGATCCGTCAGTTCCGGGTGCATCTCCCGGAGCCCCTCGTACTCGCTCTCGAGCACCGCCGGGCAGGTGTAACAGCCTATCCGTTCGAGGCCCTTCTCGTAGAGCGGGTTCATGGGGGCCTCCTGCCACCAGAGGTAGAGAAAGACCTCGAGCGCCCGCCAGTTCCTGATCGGCGAGATGTTCAGTTGCAGGGGGTTTGCCGGGTTCTGGCTCGTCTCGTCGAGGTCGGCACGGTTCCAGGACTCGTACCAGCGGTTCCCCTGGATGGTGACGCAGGAGCCGAGCCCGGCGAGGTAAATCTTCAAGGGGTGGAGTTTCAAGAGTTTGCAGCACCAGCGGTGGTCCTTCCCCGGCGGCCCCGCCTTCTCGACCGCCTGGAAGAAGTCCCCGCCTTTCCGCACGATCTCAACGCCCTGGGACGCCACGAACTCCACGGTCTCGGGGAGTTCAATCCCGGTGTCGATGAAGAACGCCTTCTCTACCCCCGCCTTTCGTGCAAGGTGGAGGACGGCGGTGCTGTCCTTGCCGCCGGAGAACGAGACGTTCACGCACGGCCGGTCGTTCATGTGCTTCTTGATTGTGCGGATCGCGTTCCGCTCGAGGTTCTTCAAGTGGTAGCGGTTCTTCTCGATCACCACGTCCCAGTCCGGGTCGGGCCGGGTGCGGGGCTCGACGGGGACGAGTTCCTTCACCCGGACCTGCCCGTCCCTGACGATGCCGGTGCCGAACCGGTTCCTGTAGGATACGATGACCGTCCCGTCGGGCACGGGGGTCGCCAGGGGGAACCGCTTCCCGCCGATACGACCCTTATGGGCGCTCACGGCGGGCTCGGTCTCGAGATCGACGATCCCCCGGGTTGCATGCGGCAGGATGTGCGGGAGCGCCTCGGGGGCGATATCGAGGCTGAACTTCCGGGTGATGGGGTCGAACGAGAGCCAGCCGAACCGGTCGCCGTGCACGATCACGAGATCGGTCCGGTCGACGCCGCCGGTCTTGTTCAGGAGCACGACGTGGGGCAGGGGAATATCGCCGAACCGTTCGGCAAGAAGGCGCCGGATGAGGGCCATGTCGGCGGCGAGGGCAGGCCGGACGTCGTGCGGCTGCAGAAGCTCGATCTCCCGGACTCTCGTCTTGCAGGCGCAGGTGCGCCCGATGAGGGGGACGTTGCACTGGTCGCACCAGTAGAGGAATTTTTTGACTGCCGGTTCGCGTATCACTTGAAGAAGAGTTGGTTGCTGCAGACATTAAGTGAACCGGTGAGAAAAGATCGCCGACGTCAGGGCGGGAATCCGGTCCCGGGGTCGCCTCACTCCACCGATCCCGTATCGGCCATCTGCCGACCGACGGCCGTGCAGGCTCTCCCCTCACGGGCGCTTCAGCAGCAGGCCGGGAATCCGGTCCCGAGGACGGCCAGCAGGACCGCCGCAACCAGGAAGAAGACGGCATCGAGATCCCCCTGCATCAGGATGCCGGGATCAACGCAAAGTTTATTCGCATTGGGGCGAACAATAGGGTGATGCCATCGCGTTGCGTAAACAACCTCGGCGGAAAAGTGCTCCTCCTGAACGTAACTCCCGATCAGGTAAACGACTACGTGCGAAAGCACTGCAAAGAGTACTACGAGATGCCCCCGGACTTTGTCTTCAGAGACATCCGGATGCTCCTGGCGTCTCCCATGCTCGTCGGCCTCCAGGTCAGGAAGCAGAGGATCCTGCTGCCGTTTACGAAACTCTGCTCAGGCCCCGGGACGATGCTCTACGAGATCGCGGCAAAGGAGGCGGATCTCGAGTTCATCCGCAACAACCTCGTGAAGGTCTCCAAGTGAGGGCGGGCGACCGTGCGGCCCCGGAACCCTCTGCCGGGTGAGCACAGCGGCGCTGGGCGGCGGCGCGGGAGCGGCCTGCAGCCGATCCGGACGGTTTGTGCATATCGCTCCCGTGTATCGCCAGATACGCCCCCCGCGAGGCCTCGCGCTCCCGTCTACCCTGTTTCACCGTATCCCGCCACCCGGAAAAGGCGGTATAACCGATCGCTATATAGCCCCTGACAGAAAAATCTTATAGCGATCACCGTGGGCATCAAGGAGTGGGTAGTCCCTCAGGATAAGGTTTTTTTCGATCTCTTCGACAGGCTGACCCGGGAGGTCGTCTCCGCAGCCGATCTGCTCGTCGAGTTCGTCGAGAACTTCGAGAACGTGAAAGAGCAGTGTCACCGGATGAAGCAGATCGAGCACCGGGGAGACGAGATCACGCACGAGATCTACGAGCAGTTGAACCGGACGTTCATCACGCCGCTCGAACCGGAAGAGATCTCCCGCCTTGCATCGGCGCTGGACGACATCCTGGATTACATAGACGGCACTGCGCAGCAGATGTACAGTTACGGCATCACCGAGACCGACGACTCGATGATCGAGCTTGCAAAGCTGATCCAGCTGAGCGTCGTCGAGATCGAGAAGGCCGTAAACGGCATCCGGTCGATCAAGAACCCGGGCCTGATCGAAGAGAGGTGCATCGAGGTGAACCGCCTGGAGAACGTCGCGGACAACGTCCTCGGCCATGCCATCATGGACCTCTTCAAGACACAGGATGCGGTCACCATCATCAAACTCAAGGATATTTACCAGAACCTGGAGATGGCGACCGATAAGTGTGAAGACGTCGCAAACGTCCTGAGCGATATAGCCATCAGACACTCCTGACCGCTATGGACCCGATCATCATCCTCGGCATTCTTCTCGCGCTGCTCTTTAATTTTGCAAACGGCTTGAACGATGCCGCGAACTCGATCGCCACCATCATCGCGACCAAGGCCTTGACCCCCCTGCAGGCGGTGCTCCTCGCGGGGGTCTTCAACCTCCTCGGTCCCCTTCTCTTCACCACGGCGATTGCGGCGACCATCGGGAGAGGGATCGTGGACCCCGTATCCCTCACGCCGGCGCTGATCCTCATGGCCATGGTCGGTGCGGTGCTCTGGGTCCTCGCGACCTCGTTCCTCGGGATCCCCGTATCCAGCAGTCATGCCCTGATCGGCGGGCTTCTCGGTGCCGGCATTGCAGCCGCCGGGACAGGGGCCGTCCTCTGGCCGTCGCTTGCGCTCATCGATCAGGTTCTTCTTTACGGGCTTGCCGGGGCAGTCCTCGGCGCGATCGTCACGGGCGTAGTTGCGCACCAGAGGGGCGAGTTCAGGTCGTGGAACCTCATCCTCGGGGGGCTCATCGGGGTGACGGTGGTCATCCCGCTCGCCATTGCAACCGGGTTTTTGAAGATCAGCGGAATTCTCGCGGTCCTGATCTTCATCGTCATCTCCCCCATGCTCGGGCTCATTTCCGCGTTCGCCCTCGGCACCCTCGTCGCACACATCTTCCGCAACCATCCTCCGCGGCGCTTATCGCGCCTTTTCAAAAACCTCCAGATCTTTTCGGGATCGTTTCAGGCCATCGGCCACGGCAGCAACGATGCCCAGAACGCGATGGGCATCATCACCGCCATGCTCCTTGCCGGGGGGCTGATCGCCGAGTTCTCCGTCCCGCTCTGGGTGATCCTCGCATCTTCGCTCGCCATATCGCTCGGGACACTCTTTGGAGGATGGCGCGTAATCGACAAGATGGCCAACCGGATCACCAGGATCCGGCCCTACCAGGGGTTTGCCGCATCGACCGCCGCGGGAGGCGTCCTTTCTCTGATGACCGCCTTCGGCGTCCCGGTCTCGACGACCCACGCGACAACCGGCGCGATCATGGGCGTCGGCGCAACGCGCGGCTACTCGGCGGTCAAGTGGGGAGTGGTCCGCGAGATCCTCATCGCGTGGATCCTGACCATACCGGCGGCGGCGGTCGTGGCCGGGGTCTGTTATCTCATCGGCCATGCTCTGATCAGCGGGGTTTTTTGAGGGGGGGCGAATGGCCGGGTTCTATGCCCGGCCGCTCGCAACTCTTTTTAATCGGACCATGTGGTGATTGAACATCGCAGGACAAAGTCTGGCTGGTTCATATGATCCTGTAAATCCAGCAGTTGCATAATCTCATCCACGGATTCCCACCTGATATCGCCACGCACTGCCCCCGCCCCTGGGACGGGGTGCGACGGGCCATGGGGCCGGAGCATGAGCACCGAAGGTGCGGGGGAGGAGGCCGGAGGCCGGGTGGGGTGGGGGTTACAGGAGTCTCCGTGTATAGTGGAGACAGGGGAGGGGGGCTGCACCCCCCTCCCCGTCAGCCCCTCCCCCAATGGCGATACCCCCACGGTCCAGTGTACCGGGCGGTGGTCCAGTAAGAGCAGAGCCCTGAAGAATCCGTGGATGGGATTTGCGAGATTCCGGAGAACAACAGTTCAGAGCGCGACGGATCGAGCATGCAACCTGTTGCACCCCGCGCAACAGCGAGCCGGAATAGCCCGGCCTACTCCCTGCCCTTCTCCTTTGTGCCCTGTAGCTCCCGGTAGCACCGGCAGAGGTCCGCGACGAAACACTCCTCGTGCTTCGGGTTCTGCGCCGTGCAGACGGCCCGCCCGTGACGGATCAGGAGGTAGTTGATGTCCCGCCAAACCTCCTCGGGGAAGAGGGCCACCAGATCGCGCTCGATGATGTCGGGGTTCGTGCTGTCGGTGAACCCCAGCCTCTTCGAGACCCGGCGGACGTGGGTATCGACCGCGATGCCGACGTTGATATCGAACGCGTGGGAGAGGACGATGTTTGCCGTCTTCCTCCCGACGCCGGGGAACGACCGCAGTTCCTCCATCGTCCGCGGGACCTCGCCGTCGAAGTCGGCGACGAGCTTCCTCGCCGTCCCGACGATGTAGCGGGCCTTCGCGTGGTGGAACCCGATGGTCCTGATGAGCGGCTCCACCTCCTCGGGCTCCGCGCGGGCGAGCGCCTCCGGCGTCGGGTAGCGGGAGAAGAGGGTGTCGCTAACGGCGTTGACGGCGCGATCCGTCGTCTGCGCGGAGAGGATGGTGAGGATCAGCGCTTCATACGGGTTAGAGAAGTCGATGAAGTGGCGCCTGTCGTCGACGACGGGATACTGCAGAAGAAGACGGCGGTACACCTCGCAGGCAGTCTCGCGGTTCATGACTGATGGGGCAGGGCAGATTCGAACTGCCGTCAAAGCGTCCCAAACGCTCTAGGATGGACCAGGCTACCCTACTGCCCCCGTACCACCATACGTTGGAAAGCCGGGCAAAAATAGTTGCCGATGGGGGAGAGGATCAGGGCAGCAGGGGGTTCGAGGATTCTTTGCTCACGATCGTGCCGGTGCAGGCGCCCTCCACGATCGCGCGGTAGAGATTCTCCGGGTCGCGGCCGTCGAGCACCAGAAGCGGGATCCCGGACCGCTCGATCACCTTCCCGGCCACGATGTCGAGCACGATGTTCGCACCCGCATTCATCCTGCTTCCGGTGATGATATCGAGGAGCTCCTGCGGCGTGAGGCGCTCGTGCTTCACCGCGCCGGCATCCTTCTTCGGGTCGGCGCTGTAGATCCCGTTGACTGACGTGGCGTTGATGAGGAGGTCGGCACCCACGCTCTCGGCGAGGACCGCCGAGACCGCATCGGTCGTCTGCGCCGGGGTGATGCCGCCCATGACGACGATCTTTTTGGTCTGTGCGAACTCGCGTGCCTCCGTGTAGTTCTCCGCAACGCGCGGGTAGGCCGCATCCCCGAGTCCGGCGATGAGAAGACTCGCGTTCAGTCGCGTCACCATGATACCGAGTTCGTCCGCCGTCGCCTCGCCGGCACCGAGGTCGCGGGCAACCCCGATATACCTGCGTGCCTCCCCGCCGCCGCCGACGACGATGAAAATACGACAGCTTTCGGCAATATTTTTCAGAACAGAGACGTATCGGCTTATATTGTTCGATTCAAGCGAAGGGACCAGAACCGAGCCGCCCAGGGATATCACGATCTTCTTCATTTCACCCTAGTATTATCCCCAATATCACTCATATACCTGTTGTGAAGCTGCTGCACTGCCCTGTATGCGGTTCCGCGGATGTCTGGGCGGTTACCGGAGGTTATACCGGCTGTATCTACCGGTGCAAGCGCTGCGGGTATCGCGGAGCGCTGGTCGTCGAGTACGATGAAGAAGACGGGAAACGGAATGAGCGGTAGCGCATCCGCACCACAGTCATAAATATCATGGTTCCCCTCACCCGGTGATCATATGCACGAGGCGCGACTCTACCAGAAACTGGAGGACAACACCATCCGCTGCTCGCTCTGCGCTCACCGGTGCACCATACGGGAGGGGAAACAGGGGGTCTGCGGGGTTCGCATCAACCGCGGCGGTACGCTGTATGCCGCCACCTTCGGCAAAATAATCGCCGAAGCTGTCGATCCCATCGAGAAGAAGCCGCTCTACCACTTCCTGCCCGGAACGCTCTCCTACTCGCTCGGGACCATCGGGTGCAACTTCCACTGCGAACACTGCCAGAACTGGCACATCTCCCAGCAGACGCTGGAGATGGAGGCGCTCCGGGACCTCACCCCGGAGCAGGGCGTGGAACGGGCGATCGGGTCGGGTTCCGCAAGCATCGCCTGGACCTACAACGAGCCCGCCATCTGGCACGAGTACCCGCTTGCGATGGGGACGCTCGCGCGCAAAAAGAATCTCGGGACCGTTTACGTCACGAACGGCTACATCACCGAGGAAGGGCTCAACGAGCTCGCGGGAATGCTCAACGCCTTCCGTGTCGATATAAAATCGTTCTCCGACACCTTTTACCGGAAGGTCTGCGGGGGGCGGCTGCAGCCGGTCCTCGACGCGACGGCGCTCGCAAAGGAACTCGGGATGCACGTCGAGACGGTCACGCTGGTCATTCCAGGGCAGAACGACTCGATGGAAGAGATGGAGGCGCTCATCCGGTGGGTGCTCGAGAACCTCGGGCCCGACACCCCGATGCACTTCACCCGGTTCCACCCCGACTACAAGATGCGGGAGACGAGACCGACCGATATCGGTAAACTCGAGAAGATCTACGAGCGTGCAAAAGAACTCGGGATCCACTACCCGTATCTCGGCAACGTCGGAGACCACCCCTACGAGAACACCTACTGCCCGACCTGCGGCAGCCCCGTCATCGAGCGGTCGGGGTACGCGGTCCGGGTAACGGGGCTCAAAGACCATACCTGCACGGAGTGCGGCGGGCGCATCGAGTATGTCTCGGAGATCAGGTGAACGCCGGAGGTTCCTGACCGACAGGATGCTCGGGACACTCACCCGCTACCTCCGGTTCATGGGCTACGACACGATGAGTGCAAACAGCCTCTCCCCGGGGAGCTCCCGGGAAGATACGCTCCTCCTCGAGATCGCCACCCGGGATGACCGGCTCCTCCTGACCCGGGACCGCGAACTCGCACGGCGGGGCGGGGCGCAGGCGATCTACATCGCATCCGAAGAGATCATGGCCCAGATCCGGCAGGTTGCCGACCTCGGGGTCATCGAGCCCCGCATCCGGATGAGCCGCTGTTCGCTCTGCAACACACGCCTCCGGCCGGCCACCGTGCGGGAGATCCGCGAGGCACGCTACGCTCCGCGGTCGGCCCGCGGGAAGGAATTCTCGTGGTGCCCGACATGCAGGAAACTCTACTGGATGGGCTCGCACAGCGACCGCCTCGAGAAGCGCCTCAACGAGATGCGCTCCTCCCCCTGACCGGGCGCCTGCCGCATTCCCCCGCAGGTGCCCGGAAACACTTCATTTCAGACATTTCCTGAGGAACCGGGAAAGGTATATCAACATTCAGGGGGTATGAAGCGCGGCGACTGCAGGCCGATCGATCTGATCTTTTTACCAGCCGGGACGCCTGCGGGAGAATATGCCGGCTGTATGACGCGAGAGAACGCGATTTCAGCCGTTCTAGTCTCGAAGCCCGGGCCCCGTGCATGAATCGGCGAGGCCCGGACAGATTATGATGAGGAATCGTATGGAACGTCTAAAAATAGCATTTTTCTGCTGGGAGTCCCTGTATGCCGAACGGGTCGGCGGGCTCGCGAATGCGGCGACAAACCTCGCCGAGACGCTGGCACGGCACCATGAAGTGCACTTTTTTACCCGGGGAGAGGGAGGAGACGCTGAGATTAACGGGGTCCGATACCACTACTGCCGGCCGGCGGGGGGAGAGAACATCGTCCGGTACTGCTCCGATATGAGCAGAGGGATGATCGACCGGTTTGCCGAGTTCGATACGCCGTCGTTTGACCTCCTGCACTTCCACGACTGGCATGTGGTCGACGTGCTCCGCCGGCTCCAGGAGCGGGAGACCATCTTCACCTACCACTCGACGGAGTTTGGGAGAAACGGAAACAGTTTCAGCGGCGGATGGCCGTTTTCCGAGATATCAGCGATTGAACGCTACGGCGCGTCGATTGCCAAACACATAACGGCGGTCTCCTCGACCCTCCGCCGGGAGGCCATGAACCTCTACGACATCCCGGACTGGAAGATCGACGTCGTCGCAAACGGCATCGTGCCCGGTCACTACCAGGCAGACGTCGATCCTGGGGCGGTGAAACGGCACTACGGCTTTGACCCGGACTCCCCGCTGATACTCTTTGTCGGGAGACTTGCGTGGCAGAAGGGCCCCGACATGCTGGTGGATGCAGCCCCCCACCTTCTGCGGGAGCACGCGGACGGTCAGTTCGCCTTCATCGGGGACGGGCAGATGCGCCACGGCCTCGAGACCCGGGCCCGGTCGCTCCCCGTCCGTTTCCTCGGGCGACTGGCCGATGCGGAGTACGTGGAGCTCCTCAACGCAAGCGATATCGTCGCCATCCCGAGCAGAAACGAGCCGTTCGGGCTTGTGCTCCTCGAGGCATGGAGCGCCGGGCGGTGCGTCGTCGCTTCCGATGTCGGGGGGCTCTCCGAGAACATCGAGCACGGGACCGACGGAGTCAAGGTGCAGCCGCACCCGGACTCGATCGGCGAAGGACTCTCCCGGGTGGCGGATTCCCCCGAAAAAGCGCTCTCCATGGGCCGGGAGGGGCTCGAAAAAGTGAAGAGAGAGTTCCCGTGGAGCCGCGTTGCAGAGCGGATGGAGGATGCGTACGCCAAGATCGCGAAGCACGATACGCTCCTCTGCTGACAGAGGGCTCACGGCAGCATGACGGCTATGAGGTGCTCCATCAGGCGGAACGGGTCGGATGAGACGACGGGCGTTCCCGCGTAGAGTTCCATCCCCCCGATATCCGAGGTCCGTGAATGGAGGTCGCCCCGGTCCACCACCCACGCAACGTAATAGCCCGGTTCGTCGAGCGGCGGCATATACACCGCCGCGTTATAACTCTGCACCCCGATGTTCTGGTAACACTCGAGCACTTTTGCGAGTGCCGGGACGAGGTCGTGCGGCGACTCCGTGACGATCGCGACTTCGTGCTCTTTTCTCGGGGTGAGGTGCGCCATGACCCGGGCGTTTCTGTAGACGAGCCCGAGACCGATAGCCGTATGGGCCGAAAAGAGGTCGTCGTAATATTCGCTCCCGTAACGGCACCGGTACTCTTCCCGGGTCCTCTCAATCCGTGCCGGAGCGGTATACGGGCAGTGTGTGAGCAGGACCTGGGCATGGTTGTGCACGACGCTCGCCCCCGCACGCCAGAGGAAGTTCCAGATGAGGAAAGGGTAGACAGCCCGGGGATCTGCGCGGTGCGCATCCTGGCACCAGCGGATGGCCACGCTGATCATATCGGCGATCTCCGGCTCTGCGGTGACGTAGGGGTTGTTCTCTTTCGCGATGATGACGGCATGGAGGTAATCGTACTTGGCGATGTTGCTTGCCGTGATCCAGTGGTCGCCGTCGATCCTCCCGAACGTGTCGGCCGGCGTCTCCTCGAGGGGGTCTGCGAACGGCCCCCCCTCCGCAAGCGCCTTGAGGTTCCGCGTCTCCTCGGCACGGGGCGTCAGCACCGGGCGGCGTGCTCGAACAGAGTTGAACAGCGTGCTCTCGCCGGTCTGGTTATTGGTCACCCTGACGATCTGCTGCGTCTCGATATCGCCGTACTTCTCCCGCACCCACTCCCGCATAGCGTCGGGGAGGACGAGGTGTCCGGGTTCGACATACCAGGAGTAGATCCGGGCAACGAGTTCTTCCGTATCCGGCGCGAGTTCCTTCACGATGCCCGGCAGCCTGGTGATATCAAGCTGAACCATAGGGTCTTCGTATACCGGTCTCGTACCGATAAAGATTCGCATCGGCAGGATCGGGGCGCGAGAAGGCCCGAACCGGGCGGACCGATCGGGTTTGCGACCGGCGCGTGCGGTCGGACACGAAATGGAAGATTTATTGATTACCGATAGAGAATATAATCTGAATACGTAGAGATCCGGCCAAACAGCACCCCGGGTATGCGTTCTATGGATAAGGGGCATGGCATTCTTTGATAAGTTTCGGACGAATATCGAGGGGTTCTGGCAGTCGAAGGACTATCCCGGCCTGATCGGGGACCTGGATGGTGAAGAGCCCGGTAGCCGCGCCGATGCAGCGCGGAACCTCTCTGCCATCGGGGTCTCCGCTGTTCCGGAACTTCTTGGTGCGCTGGAGAACGCCGGCCCCGCATCACGGGTCAGGATGACGGAGGCCCTTGCTTCCGTCGGTTTTTCATCCGTCCCCCTGCTCCTCGCCGTGATCTGCCGGGCAAGCCCTGCCCTGCAGGCATCCATGGCCCGTGCAATCGCACGGACAGGCGATGGGATCTTCGATGCGCTGCTGCCCGCACTGCACCACGAAGAGCCGGCGATCCGGTGTGCTGCGGTGATCGCTCTCCGGGGGATGGGCAGGAAGGCAGTCCCGCCCCTCTCCGAAGCGCTCCGTGACAGAGACCGTTCGATCCGGAAAGAGGCTGCCGGCGCGCTCGCCGCACTGGGATGGGCGCCGGACGACCTGACGGAGAAGGTACGGTTTTACTTCCTCCTGGAAGACTGGGCGGAACTTGCGAAACTCCAGGGGGCAGCCGTCCCGGTCCTCCTCAAGGCCCTTGGCAGCAAAGAGCCGCGGATACGGAGCGAGTCGGCACGAACGCTCGGGAAGATTCGTGACGCACGGGCTATCCCGGCGCTCATCAGGGCGGTGAAGGACCCGCAGGCGGACGTCCGCGTACGTGCCGCCGAGGCGCTGGGGGAGATGGGACACGATCAGGCAAAACCCGCACTGGTCGAAGCGCTCAACGATCCCTGCCATCCGGTGCGGATGGAAGCGGCCTGGGCGCTCGACCGGCTGGACTGGGTTCCGCAGAGCGACCTCGAGAGAGCGGGTTACCTCATTGCACGGGAACAGTGGAACGAACTTGTCCGGATGGGGAGACCGGCCATCCCTCCGCTCATCCGGGCCCTGGAGGTCGAGTATTCGGGGGTCCGCACCGGTGCAAGCGAAGCGCTGCGGCAACTCGGGCAGCCTGCATTCGATGCCCTGAACGCAGCAGCACGATCGGAGAGCCCCGGGCTCCGCGAACAGGCGGAGATTGCGCTGGAGTATATCAGGTCGCGTCACGAGGAGACTTCCCGGGCGAAACCGGTGCAGGAAGCCGCTTCGGGTTACGACCGGGAGCTCAGGGAAGGGCTTGCCGCCCGGAAGCAGATCGAAGACCACTTCGGGCCGACAGCCCGGGCGCGCAACCAGCCTCCCCGACGCGAACCTCCGCCGGCGGCACGGACGGAGGCGGTGCAACCCGTCGCCGGCGGAAAGGCCGCCGTGCCGGAACCCCCCGCCCGGCATCCTGCCGACGCCGGCGACCTCGAGGAACTCCTGGAGGCAGACGGAAAGGCCGAAGAGACATGGACCGGGACAAAGAGTCCGCTCACGCCGAAGACACCGGTTTCGCTTGATGAGATCGTTCCGTGCGGTGACGACGGGCAGGCGACCGATGACGAGAAGCCTGCCGGAGAGGAAGTACCTGCTCCCGCAAAGCAGGACATGGCGGTCCTGCCGGAGCCGGATGCCACCGTCGGGCCACCGGAACCCCCCTGGAAGACCCCGGAGAGGGGAACGCTCGAGCGGTACCTCAACGCCCTGCAGAGTGACGACGAAGTGATCCGGGCTGCGGCGATTGCAGCGTTACGGAGCATGGGGGGTCCGGCTGTCGAGTTCCTCGTCATGGCGCTCTCCGACCCGCACAACGGGGTCCGTATCGCCGCTGCGGAGGCAATCGGCGAGATCAGAGATGAGAGCGGTGTCGATCCGCTGATCCTGCTCACCAATGATGCCGGGCAGGACGTCCGCACTGCCGCTGCCGCCGCGCTCGGACGGATCGGGGATGCACGCGCCATCGGCCCGCTCATGCGCCTCTTCGGCGACGGGTACTCCGGGGTCCGGTCCGTTGCAGCCGCGGCGGTTGCGGCGTCCGGGCCCGATGCCCTTGAGCCGCTGGAAGCGGCACTGGACGACCCGGTACCGGTGGTCCGGTTGACGGCGGCGAGAGCAATCGGGCTCGTCGGGAACCCCCGGTCGATACCGCTTCTCATCAGGCACCTCGAGGACCCTGCCAGGGAGGTCGGCGTGGTTGCGGCCCGGACTCTCGGGAGATTCGGGAACCACGCAGTCGAACCGCTCTCGACGGTGCTGCGGGAGGGAGGAAAAGAAGGGCGCCTTGCAGCGATAGATGCGCTCGGAGGGATTGAGCCGGGAAAGGCGGACGAGGCACTGGCATACGCCCTGCGCGACGAGGACCGGGAGGTCCGGGAAAAGGCAGCTGCCGCGCTCATGAGGCGGCGCGCGGCGGGTGTATGGCAGAGCACCTTCGGCAACAAGGCCCGGGAAGAGAAAGAAGTCGCCACGAAGAAGAGTCCGGCCAGAGAGGAGGGGCGGAGAGCCTTCGAGCAGTCCGGCCGGGAAGAGATCGATACGCTCATCGCTGCGCTCAAGGACAGTTCGGTGGAGGTGCAGGCGTCTGCAGCCACCCGGCTTATCGGGATGGGGCAGCCTGCCGCCGAAGGACTGCTCATGGCGCTCAAGAACGAGGACAAGGAGATACAGCTGGCCGCCGCCGGAGTCCTCGGCGAGATGCGGGAGACGGCAGTCTTACCGCTCATGGATGCCTTAAACGACACCGATCGGTTTGTCCGGCTCGTTGCTGCCCGGAACCTGGGCAATATCGGAGATAAGCGGGCTATCCAAGCCCTTAGCGAATCTCTTCGTCGGGAACCCGAAAGCGGGGTCCGGGCAGCCGTGGCGGAGGCGCTGGGCTACATGGGGAGCGGGCAGGCGATAGAGCCGCTGGCCCTGGCACTGCGGGACAGGGACGAAGCGGTCAAGGTTGCCGCCGCCCGGTCGCTCGGCTACATCGGTGATCTTCGTGCCATCGAGCTGTTGATTCTGGCGCTCAGCGACGTGGACGACCGGGTCCGGCATGCTGCACTCGAGGCCCTGAAGGACCCCGGAGGCACGGCGCGGGGCCACCTGGTCGGCGCGCTCCGTTCCGGGGGCGAGAGGCTCAGGGCGGGGGTCGCCGAAGCGCTGGAAGCAGTGGGCTGGAAGCCGGAGAGCGGCGAGGAACTGACGCTCTACCTCATGGCCCTGAACAGGTGGGCCGAGGTGGAACAGGTCGGCGCCGATGCGCTGCCGGTACTTGCAGGGGCGCTCTCCAACCCGTCGATTGAGGTGCGGGCAAATGCCGTCAGGGCGATCTCCCGGATAGGAGGGGGGGAGGCCGTCGCCCCCCTCATCCTGGCACTCCAGGACGACGCGCTCGTGGTCAGAAAGCGGGCCGAACGGGCCCTGGTTGATATGGGCAATGCAGTGGTCCCCGAACTCAACCTGGCAGCCGGAGAGGTGCGGCCGGAGGCTCGAGAGGGGCTGCAGCGGATCATCGATGAGATCCGCGCAAAGGGGACGGGGAAGCCCTAGGGCATCCGCCCGGCTGCTTCCCAGTAATCGTACTCGTGATGCCAGCGGTCCTTGTTCGCCGTGACCAGGGCCCGCATCCGCTCGAGCATCGCGGCGTGAAGTTTTTCCTGCTCCGGGTAGGTCTCTTTCTTCTCAATGGCCTTTGCAAGTTTCCGGCCGAGTTCGTAGGCCCTCCCTTCCGCAGGCACGATCGTCTCCGGGTCTCCCCCGAGGACCACGCCGACACCACCCACGGTGTTCGCGCCCAGGGTCTGGAGGACCCTATTCAGGTAGGCCACGACCTCATCCGCCCCGGACCCGCCCGCCGTCGCGACGGCGCACCCGTACTTCCCGATGAACATCTGGCAGTGGATGGTGTCCGCCATACGGTCGAACATGGTCTTTGTCTGGGCGGTGACGGAGTCGATGTAGTTGGGCGACCCGAGGACGATCCCGTCGCTTGCGAGCATCTTCCGGTACAATTCGGCAAAGTCGTCTTTCTTGACACACTCGCCCCGCTCGCAGCAGATCAGGCATCCGTTGCAGTACTCGATCTGGAGCTTGCAGAGATCCACGAGCTCCACTTCGGCCCCGACACTCTCTGCCCCGTCAAGGACGGCTTGAACAAGCCGGAGCGTCTGGCTCCTTGAGGCGCGGGGACTTCCGTTGATCCCAAGTATCTTCATACTATCCCTCCTCGTAACGATCGTTGAGTCCGTTCCCGAATACGCTCGCCCGTAAACCTTACGGGATGTCGTGCGTGACGGCGATCTCGGCGCGGTACTCCCGGCCGCAGTCCCCGGGGAACGGATTGATGGTAAATATCTTCGTCTCACCCACCTGGAACCGGGGGGCGAGAATGGTCTCGGTCGCCCGAATCATATTGCTTTCGTCATCGATGAGCATGAATCGGATGACGGCGTTTCTCGCTGGCGCATCACCGCTGTTGGTCACCGTCCCCGTCACAATCCAGTAACAGGAACCGTCGGTGCGCAAATGCTTCTCCGGTACGGTAACGGTGGTCGTGAACGACGGCTGCGGCCCAGCGGGCGAGTAGGTAGTGTGAGGGGGCGACGTCATCTCCGGCGTCGGAGTCGCCGGCGCCCCGGAGGTCCCCGTGCAGCCTGCCGTGGCAACAGAGCCGATGAGGCAGCCGAGGAGGAGAAGAATCACAAGGCTCTTTCCCAGAGAGACATCCTGCATGCTGGTTCATCGACCGGAAGATATATAACAGATCCGAAAGTGTACCCGGGCCGGAGGCGGTGCCGGAGCAGGGTACGGCATGTCCCCGACTGCCGGCCCGCCACCCGGGCAGAGGCCGGGGGAACGATTTATATGCCCTCCGGATAAGAGGCCAGCCGGGAGGAGTACTGGTGAGCAGGGATGCCGTAGAAACCATCGGGACCGTGAAGGTCTGCAACGCCGTAACAGGAGAGGTGGAAGAGGTTCGAAGGGTCGTCAAATCCGACGAGGAGTGGCGGCGCCAGCTGACGCCGGAGCAGTTCTCCGTTGCCCGGCATGAGGGCACGGAGCCGGCCTTCACCGGGAAGTACTGGGACTGTAAGGAGGACGGCCTGTATGTCTGCGTCTGCTGCGGCAACCACCTCTTCTCCTCGAAGACGAAGTTTGAGTCGGGCACCGGCTGGCCGAGTTTCACAAAGCCCGTATCGGACTTAAACATCAGGACGGATCTCGACACCCGGTTCTTCATGAGCCGGACCGAGGTGCTCTGCAGGCGGTGCGACGCCCACCTGGGCCACGTCTTTGACGACGGGCCGCCGCCGACCCACAGGCGTTACTGCATGAACTCGGCGTCGCTCCGGTTCGTGCGGCAAAAAGACCTGCCCGGTCGGCACGAATAATTATCCTCTGGCGGCACCGACCTCTGATCAGTGACTGCCCATGCATCCCCCTGGGACGAGGACTACCGGAGGCGGGGCGACCTCTGGGGAGGAGCGCCGGCGCCGCTCCCGGACCTTCCCCCTGGCGCCGCCGTCCTGGAACTCGGCTGCGGGAACGGCAAAACCCTCGCAGCCCTCATCAGGCGGCCCTGGAATGTGACCGCGGCCGACATATCTCCCCATGCCGTCGCGCTCGCCCGGCGGCACCCGGGGACGGCGGCGGCCTCTCTCACCGTGGCCGATATCCGGTGCCTGCCGTTTTCCCGAGGAACGTTCGATGCGGTCTTCCTGGTCCACATCATCGGCCACCTGCCCGGACCGGGCCGGCAGGCCGCGGCATCCGAGGTCTGCCGGGTGCTCAGGCCCGGAGGGTCGGCTTTCTTCCGGGGTTTCTCCGTTGAGGACATGCGCGCCGGGAAGGGGGAGGAGACGGAGCCGCAGACCTTCCGGAGGGGCGACGGCATCACCACCCACTACTTCACCGAAGCCGAGGCGGCGGAGCTCTTCGCACCGCTCGTCCCGGTCTCGGTCCGGACGCACCGGTGGCAGATGCGGGTCCGGGGCAGGGACCTCCCCCGGGCCGAGGTGGAGGCAACTTTTCATAAGACGGTCTAGTGGCGGGAAACAGGTTTTGCGCACCCCGCTGTCCCCGCCCTCCGGGCCCTACGGGAACCGGAACCGGGGACGAACATACCTTTTTTACGCATCCAGACCGAGTTATAGTACCAGGATACGGAAACCCGTGGGTTCACGCCGGCTGAGGCGGCTGTTCCCGGGTCCTTCGTGCAGTATGGTCAACCTTTTTTGACAACCGGACAAAACAACAGGAGAGGAAGAGAAGTCATGTGTATTGCAATGCCCGCTGAGGTACTCGAGATAAAAGAGGGCAACATCGGCGTCGTCGACTTCGGAGACCTGCAGCAGGAGGTCAGGCTCGACCTCGTGGACGTGAAAGTCGGGGAGTTCGTGCTCGTCCATGTCGGATTCGCCATCCAGCGCCTCAGCAGAGAGGAAGGGCTCGAAACCCGCGAGATCTTCAGGCAGGTTCACGCCGCGGCGATGGAGGAGTGATGCACGAGTACAGCATCGCGTATGACATCTACACGACCGCACGCCGCGCCGCGCTCGAAAACAACGCAAAAGAGATCAAATGCGTCTCCATTGACGTCGGTAAGATGGCGATGGTGAACCCCGAGCAGGTGGAGTTCCTCTTCAACATCATCATCGAGGACGACCCGCTCTTTTCGAACGCCCGGCTCTCGTGCCGGGACATCGAGACGCGCACCCGCTGCTCCTGCGGCTACGAGGGGGACGAGCGGTTCGTCTGTCCGCAGTGCGGGAAACTCCCGCAAATCGTCGCAGGAATGGAGATCGTAGTCACAAACATCGAGATAGAAGTGGACGAAGAATGAAAGTCAACCTCATGCACGGTGCCGGCGGCGAGGTGATGGGCGAGCTTCTGCGCGTCATCACCAACCTCGAACACAACAACGCCGGCGGGATAGGGCTCGAGTCGCTGGACGACGGCGCGGTCATCCCCTTGAACGGCCAGAACATCGTATTCACGACCGACAATCACGTCGTGTCGCCGATCTTCTTCCCCGGCGGGGATATCGGGCGTATCGCCGTCTGCGGGACCATCAACGACCTCGCGATGATGGGTGGGCGGCCGATCGCCCTCTCGTGCGGCATGGTCATCCCCGAAGGCTTCGAAGTCGCCGACCTCGAGCGGATCGTCGCATCGATGGACGCCGCCCTCGGCGAATGCGGGGCAAACCTCGTCACGGGAGACACCAAAGTCCTCGAGCGGAGCGCGCTTGACACCATCGTCGTCAACACCGCCGGCATCGGCGTCGCCGAGCGGGTGGTTCGTGACAACGGCCTGAAGATCGGGGACAAAATCATCGTCAGCGGCACCATCGGCGACCATGGCATCGCCATCATGGCTCACCGCGAGGGGTTCGACTTCGGCGGCCAGATCAAGTCCGACGTCGCCCCCCTCTGGCCGCTCGTCGAGCGGGCGCTCGCCGCCGGCGATATCCACGCCATGAAAGACCCGACGAGAGGCGGGTTTGCAAACGCCATCAACGAGATGGCGCGAAAGAGCGGTGTCGGGGTCGTCATCAAGGAAGAGGCCCTCCCCTTCCGGCCGAGCGTCCGGAGCGCCGCCGGCATGCTCGGCCTCGACCCCCTCGAGGTGGCGAACGAGGGCAAAGTCATCATGGGCGTCGCACCGGGCGATGCCGAGGCCGTTCTCGCTGCGCTCCGGAACCATCCCTACGGGCGGGACGCGGCGATCGTCGGTGAAGTCGTCGAAGGCTCCCACGTGATTATGCGGACCGCAATCGGCGGAGAACGGTTCATCGAGCCGCCGATCGGCGACCCGGTCCCGCGTGTCTGCTAGCGACACAACTTTTTACGCCGCCCCGGGCGACCCGTGCCTGTCATATACGATAACACCGTGAGCAGTCTTATGGAGAGGCAGTCTACGATGGCAGAGGAAGCAGGTGTCGAGGTGCGCCTGGTGGATGTCTGGGACGTAGAGACGATCGCCGACCTCTACCGGGCGGGGGGCTGGTGGAACGAGAAATGGAACCCTGCCAGCCTCGGCGCCCTCATCGCCGGAAGTTTCGCGTTTGCCGTCGCCATCGACCCTGCGACCGGCAAAGCGGTCGGCATGGGCAGGGTGATCTCGGACGGGGTCTCGGACGCCTACATCCAGGACCTGGTCGTCCGTCCAGAATACCGGGGCCGGGGCGTCGGAACGATGATCTTATCAGCGCTGCTGGATTACTGTAATTCTGCAGGTGTCGCCTGGGTCGCCCTTGTCGCCGAACCCGGGACCGAGGCGTTCTATACTGCGCTTGGGTTCCGGAGAATGGAGGGGCACATACCCATGCGGTGGTATCCGAAAGATTGGTGAGACATGCTGAGATTTGCCGACTTCAAACCCGTGAGTCTGGACGATCGAGACCTCTTCTCAGAGCACTACCGGCAGTTCCCCCAGGTGCACAGCGACAATACGTTTGCAAATATGGTCTGCTGGAACCACTATGCGGACTACCGCTTTGCGGAAGTGGACGGCTCCATCGTCCTCTCAAGCACCATCAACGGCGTAACGTCGTTTCGGCCCCCTATCGGCCCTACAAACCCGGACCTGATCGGGGACGTCATCGATCTCGCAACGAGGGAGGGCGGCGACAAACCACTGTGGGTCCTCGACCCGGTGAATGAAGCGTTGATCCGTGAGCTCTACCCGGCCCTTCCCCTGCACGAAAACCAGGACTTCTTCGACTACATCTACCGGACCGAAGCCCTCGCCGACCTTGCCGGGAAGGGCTATGCCACCATCCGACGCCAGGTTAACCGGTTTGGGCGGGAGTATGCGTATACGGTCGAGGAGATCACGGAAGACAACATCGACGAGGTCTGGGAGTTCCTGGTCGTCTGGTGCGAGTGGCGGGACTGCGACTCCGAACCCATCCTCGCGGCCGAAAAAGAAGCCATACTCTTCGCCGTGAACCATTTCTTCGCTATCGGGCTTGAGGGGTGGATAATCAGGATCGGCGGCACGATAGGTGCGATATCGATTGTCGGGCGGGTCAACGCGGATATGGCAGTCGTCCACTTCGAAAAAGCGCTCCCCGAGACCTACCCGAGCATCTACAAGGTGATCACGACCGAGACGGCGGCGGGGCTCCGGGACCGCTACCGCTACGTCAACCGGGAGTGCGACATGGGCGTGCCCGGTCTCCGCGAATCGAAGACGCGTTACCACCCAGCGTACATGGTCGAGGTGTACTACGCGACCCGGGACGACCTGGAGGCGTGCTGCAGGTGACCGCCGATCTCGTGCTCCGGAACGTGATGCTTCCCACAGGACGGCGCGCCGACATCGTCGTCGCCGGGGGTATCGTCCGGCACGTCGGGGCACCGGTGCGTGCCGATGAGACGATCGACTGCAGCAGGCTCACCTGTCTTCCGGGAGCAGTCGATATGCACGTCCACATGCGGGGAGGCGTGCAGGCAGAGAAGGAGGACTGGCGGACGGGCACCATGAGCGCGGTCGCCGGCGGGGTGACGGTGGTCGTCGACCAGCCGAACACCGTCCCCCCCATCACCACGCCCGGACTCCTCCGGGCCCGTGTCCGCGAGGCGGAGGAGCAGGCAATATGCGGGTTTGCGGTGAACGCAGGCGTTCTCCCGGATGCCGATCTTGCCGGGATGCGGGATGCCGGCGCGATGGCGTTCGGGGAGACCTTCGCAGCACCGTCGAGCTACGGCGAGGGACTCGATGCGGAGACCCTCAAGGAACTCTTTGCCCGCATCCATGCCCTCGGGGGGCTTGCCACGGTGCACGCCGAGGAGGTCATCGGTCCGGCGCCGGCAACCCTCGCCGAACACGACAGTGCACGATCCGGTGTGGGGGAGGCGCGAGCCGTCCAGGCGGTATCAGCCCTCGCCCCGGCCGGAATAAGGCTCCACTTCTGCCACCTCAGCACCGCCGCCTCGGTCGGGGCCGCCCGCGGCACGGTGGAGGCGACGCCGCACCACCTCTTCCTCTCGCACGGGATGTTCGATCTGGACGACACCAGGGCCCGGGTGAATCCCCCCCTCCGTGACGAAGGGACCCGGCGCGATCTGTGGTCCTGCTGGGATACGATCGACGTCGTCGCCTCGGACCACGCCCCGCATACGGTTCCAGAGAAGGCCGTGCCGTTCGAGATCGCTCCCTCCGGCATCCCCGGGGTCGAGACGATGGTGCCGCTCCTGATGGCGGCAGTCAGGAAAAAGCGGATCACCCTCGCCTCGGTGATCGAGAAGACGTCGTGGAGGCCTGCCGCCATCCTCGGCATTCCGCGCACAGGGTTCGAGCCGGGCGACCGGGCGGACTTCGCCCTCTACCCGGACGAAATCACCCGCATCGACGCCTCAAGTCTTCACGCAAAGTGCGGCTGGTCGCCGTTCGAGGGGCTCGATGCAGTCTTCCCGGAAGTGGTGATCGTCGGGGGGGCGCGGGCCTACGCCTGCGGCGATTACCTGGAGGCGCACCCGGCGTGGTATCCCGGGCAAGGATATTTATCCCCGAAAAATAAATAATACAGGGCCGATAAAGCGCATCTTTAGGTCCCCGGGTGATCATCTGGCGAGACGCCTGGACATGATCCGCGGGACAACCCAGGTGCGCGACAGGCACGCCTGGCATATGGGTACGATCGGGTGAGGAACGGCATCAGCCGCCTGTGAGCATCGATCGTTAGTGCCGGGCGACATCCCTTTACGAGGTCTTTTCTTATGGAACCCTATGCCGATGCCGTCGTCGAAGCCGCACACGGGGTGATGATAGCGCTTGATGTTACGGCAGGTGCAAAGCGGCCCTCGTTTCCGGCCGGTTACAACGAATGGCGGAAGAGTATTCGATGCCAGGTGGCAGCCCCTGCCGTCGGCGGGAAGGCGAATCGCGCCATCGTCGACCTCCTCGCGGAGACGTTTCGCATACCCCGCGCCGACGTGAGCATCGTCGCCGGGCACACGTCTTCCTCGAAGACCGTGGCGATCGCCGGGTTATCGAAAGCCTGCGTCGTCGCACGCCTGAACGCTGCCGACACCTGATCCCGTGCGGACGAAAGAAGCAGGATTACCGGAACGAAACGGTTTTTATCACGAGAGAACTATACCGTGAGATATATTCAAATACAGCCCTGATGCGGCTCGGTTTTTGGATTTCCCTTTTAAAAAATCTTACGTTTAAGTCGCCATCTGCTTTAAGTAATTGCACCCTAGATATATAATTGACCCCTATGCCCGCGCGCATAGATACCCGCGTGGCATACGGCGATCAGATTTACATTGAAGGAGGCAACACTCCATGTACTCACCAGAAACTACAAAGTACCTCATTCATCTTACTCTGCAGATAGAGGGGGTGGTCGATAAGCCCGACGTGGTGGGCGCTATCTTCGGCCAGACCGAGGGTTTGCTCGGCGAAGACCTCGACCTGCGCGATTTACAGCGAACCGGCCGCGTCGGCAGGATCGACGTTCAGATCACCACGAAGCGAGGAGAGACAAAAGGCGAGATACTCATCTCATCCTCGCTCGACCGGGCGGAGACCGCGCTCCTTGCATCGTCGCTCGAGACGATCGACCGGGTCGGACCGTGCACGGCCCACGTGAAGGTCGACCGCATCGAGGATATCCGCGTCACCAAGCGGCGCAGGATTGTTGAACGCGCGAAAGAACTTCTCCTCGAGGACTTCGATGAGGGCGCCATCAACAGCGACGACCTGCTCGACGAGGTCAGGGAAGTCATCAGGATAGAAAAACTCGAGTACCTCGGCGAAGAGAGGGTGCATGCGGGCCCGAACGTCATGGCCTCCGACGCCATCATCATCGTCGAGGGGCGGGCCGACGTCATCAACCTGCTGCGCTACGGGATCAAGAACGCGGTTGCGGTCGAGGGAACCAACGTCCCGCGTATCATCATCGACCTCTGCTCGCAGAAGACCGCGACGACCCTGCTCGACGGAGACCGGGGCGGGGAACTGATCCTCCGCGAACTCCTGCAGGTCGCCGAGATCGACTTCGTGGCATACAGCCCGCGGGGAAAGAGCGTCGAGGAGATGAGCCGCAAGGAGATCGTCAAGGCGCTCCGGAACAAAGTGCCCGCGGAGGTGATCACCGCCCCGGTCTCCGACGAGGAAGGAGGGGAACGGTTGCCTGCATACGCCGGCTCCGCCGATGTGCGGGTTCCTGCCGGTGAAGACGAACGGCCTTCACAACAGCAGAGATACGGGAGGGAGGAGAGCCCAAAGCCGCCCTCGACGCTCGGCGAGCACATGGCCGACGTCCGGGACAAAAAGATTGCGCGGTTCCTCTCCCCGGACTATACCGTCCTCCTGGAATCGAACGCTACCGACGTCGAGGGCGCGCTCCAGAACCTGAACGGCGATGTTGAAGGGCTTGTCGTCGATCGCATCATCGACCAGAAACTTCTCGATCAGATCGGGGGAAGGGACCTCGAGTTCGTAGCTGCCCGGGACTTTAAAGGGATCATCAAACGCCCCATGTCGATCAGGCTTATAAAGATAGGTTGATGGTTATCCCGGGTGCAAATTTATATATATTTATATTCACTATTTTTATCTCTGGGAGAGAATATGCACAAGGAAGAGTTAATAGCCTTACATGGGATTCTCACTGAGATTAAAGACTTTTTTGAGTTGCAGAACCCGGAGTTGAAATTTTCGCAGTATTATGCGTTGAAGATAGACCCTTCTCAGGTGCATAAAAGCAAAATGGAACATAAATACGCAATATTCGTGCTCGGAACGGAACTTGCGAACGCCATGAAAGATGTGGAGTTCTCATCATCGGGTCGGATCTCCGCCCGGATGAAGGAACTTGCAGAGAAGACCTTAAAAGAGATCGAGTATCTCCAGTGACGAACGTTCGTTAATACGGTATCGGGGGCCGGATGCCCTCCAATCCTCTCCTCAGGCACGCATCTCGCGCTCGCTCTCGATGAGGTATAGAGCGAGCAACTTCGGGATAGGTGCCGCCATGCAGTGCCAGTTCGGTGTTCCGTTCACCTCAAGGACCGTGTAGCCTTCCCGGTCCCGGAGGAGATCGACGCCGCAGTAGTCGATCTCGAGCGCCGACGCCGACGCCTCGGCAATGGCGCGCATCTCCTCGTCGATCGGAACCGCCATCCCGATCCCGCCCTGGTGGATGTTGTGCATCAGAGTATCGGATACCCGGGCTATCGCGCCGACGGCCTCTCCGCCGAGGACGAAGACACGAAAGTCCCGGTCGTTTTGCACGTACTCCTGCAGGTACCAGGGTCCCGGCCCGAGATCGTCCGGCTCCGTCACGAGCCGGATACCGTTTCCGTCATACCCGTAGAGCGGCTTATAGACGACCTTCCCGTGCCGCAGGAGAAAATCCCGCGCCTGCTCCTCCGAACGCATGTAGGCCGTCTCCGGCGTCCGTACTCCATTGTGCAGGAGGAGAGCGGACGTCATCACCTTGGATGCACAGGCAACGATGCTCGCGGGTGTGTTGATCACCCGGTTCCGGAGCGAGAGCACGTTTAAGGTCTCGAACTGATGCCCGTCCTGCCGGATTCCGCAGACCCATACGAGTTCGTTCTCAAGCCCGGAATCGAGGGGATCGATTGCACCGAGGTCGAGGACCCCGTATCGGGCATCGGCTCTCTCCAGCTCCCGCATAACTGCGCCGGTCGAGTTGTCGTCCGGCGTATCGGTCGGTTTTGGTACGATATGGATCATGCGCCTCACGTCCCGCTCCCGGGACTAACCACTGTCAAAAGATTTTCAGTACCATTTTGTACCTTGCCGGATATAATCGATAGGGAAGCATCATGCAGAAGAACCGGGTCTGTATCATCGGGTGCGGGAACCCCCTCATGGGAAACGACGGGGCGGGGATTCTGGTGATGCGGCTCTTTAAAGGGAGATTCGCCGGCGTCGATGCGATCGACGGCGGCACCGGGGGCTTTGGCCTGATCCCGCTGATGGAAGGGTATGAGAAGGTGGTGATCGTCGATGCCATGGTGGGTATCGGCGACCGTATCGGCGACGTCCTCACGTTTGAAGCACCGCCATCCTGGGACCTTCCGGCATATGCCCTCCACGATGTCGGGATTGGCGAGGTGGTAACGATAGCCCGCGAACTCGGGTACGCTGCAGAGATTGTGACCGTCGGGATTGAAGTGGGCGAGATCCAGGCTTTCAGCCGGGAGATAGACCCGGCGGTCGAAGAAGGGATCCGGGTTGCCGGGCAGGAGATCCAGAAGATCCTGCAGGAGTGGATCGGGGGATCAGGAGATATTTTTTAATGGTGCGTAGTTAGAGCACCCCAATCTGCGTATATCAGGCTCCTTTTTGAAGATATAAATGGCAAGGTTTATTTCATACCACTGAACTAAAGTTGTCTGAATGCAACTGCCGCGCGGTCGGTTCCATCGTCTTCTCAAGTCCACGACACCTCGTGCCCTGATAGAGGAGATGGGCTCAGAACAGTTCACCGGGATCTGCACGATCGTCCTTGGCAGCCAGAGGGTCACTCTGGTGCTGAACGAAGGTCTGGTAGTGCTTGCCGAATATGGGGACATAAAAGGGCAGCACGTACTGGACGCGGTGCTAAAGGGCGAAGAAGATGAAGCGGCGGCAGAATTGAACCTTCTGACGCCCGATCAGGTACAACTCGCCCTGGAATTCAACCGCCCGTTTGCGACCGGAGAGCTCGATGCCGGAAGACAGGGAAGACCGTCTTCAGGCAAGGCTGCTTCGGGAGGGACGAAGAAGGCCGGCGGGGCATCCTTGCCGAAGCACCGTCCGGAGCCGACCGCAGAAGTGCATCGCATTCCCATGCCGGGAGTGAAACCCGTGCAGAAGACGCCTCCGGCGTCTCAGTCAGAGAGTGACGAGGTTGACACACTCGTACAGAACATGGAGGAGATGGACGTTGAGCAACTCGTCAGCAGTTTCAGGGTGAACTGCAAGGATATGCTCCGGCGAATTCATCTCGATCATCTCATCCAGGACAAAGACACGTAACCATGCAGGAGTTGATAACAGAATGGACTCGACAGGCATCATCCAGATTCTCCTCGTTATCATCACGGTGACGGTGATAGCCGGTTTTGCCGGCATTTTGTATTTCCTTTCGAAGATCTACGAAGCACTCCCGGGACAGCGGCCTGGTGTTGCCCCCCACATTGCGGCGACCCCGGGGGGACCGGTGAACGTTGCGCAACCGTCCTCCGTCAAGCCCGCGAGGTCTTCCGGTGTGATCGATCCCCGGAGTATGGGAAGCCTGGAGGAAACTCTCGGCGCAATCAGCAAGAAATATAGTCTTGCGTCCTTTACGCTCGCGACCACGGACGGCCTCCTGATCGGTTCGACGAAGCCGGGCGGCGATGACGAGGCCGCACGGTACAGTCATCTCTACACGCAGGGAAGACTGCATGACGAGACCGGAGTTGAACTCCTCGGTGTCCCCTACCGCGGGGAGACAGTGGTCGGCATCGCCCACCCTTCGGAGCATCTCTCTGCCGAACAGATGAGCACACTCGAACAGGACATCCGGGACACCCTGCAGCACTGGGTGTAAGGCCGGAGAGATCAAAACAGCGAGTGATTACATGGTAAAAGTATACACGATTGCGTCCGGTAAAGGCGGTACCGGCAAAACGACGGTCACAGCAAATCTGGGGCCGATGCTTGCCCAGTACGGGAAGAAGACATGCATTCTGGATGCCGACGTCGGAATGGCGAATCTCGGGCTCATTCTGGGGCTTGAGAACCTGCCGGTGACCCTGCACGAGGTGCTGGCAGGCAAAGCCCGCGTCAGGGACGCCGTCTACGATGGACCGTTCGGCGTGAAGGTTGTCCCGTGCGGACTCTCTCTGCAGGGCTTCCAGCAATCGAACCCGGATCGGCTCAAGGATATCATGGCAGACCTCGTGAGCGAGTTCGACATCCTGATCCTGGATGCTCCTGCGGGGATCAGCAGGGACGGCGTCATCCCGCTGACTATTGCCGACGGGGTGATCCTTGTCGTAAACCCCGAGATCTCCTCGATCGTCGACTCCTTAAAGACGAAGATCCTGACCGAGACCGTCGGCGGACACATCGAAGGGGCGATCATCAACCGGGTCGCCGGTAGCGGTGACGAGTTCAACCGCGCACAGATGGAGAAGCTCCTCGGTGTCCGGGTGCTTGGTGTCATACCGGAAGACCCCAACATCCGGCGCGCATCTGCCGGAAGGTCGCCGATCGTGGTGAAATACCCGACTTCCAGGGCATCCCGGGCCTTCAAGCGCATCTCTGCCGATGTAGCCGGCATCGAGTACGTCGAGGAGGAGACACAGGCTCCCCGGGAAGGCTTTGTCGATCGGCTGGCTCGCGCTCTCTTCCGGGCGAAAGCGTGATACCTGAGGCCGGCCAGGCTTATCACGCTTACTACCGCCTTTCTTTTGCCTTCACATAGTTACATGACGGCGCATGAAGAGCAGCAGGCGGAGATCCGTGCAGGCGTCGGGCCGAATTCCCCGACGCCCGCTATCCCCTGCTGCTTCCGGGTTCACGATGCTTCAAGGATAACGTTCACCTAAAAAAATTATTTTTCCCTCCTTTTTCCACCACGTGCAAAGGGTACGGGTTATTTTTCATCGGAACCCTATAAATCTCCCTGTAAGCAGCAGGTACAATAAAATCGAACAAAATCCAAAATTTCCACTCAAGAGATAGATCCTCGCAGCGAACAAACTATATATTTTTAATAGCAGGAAGTGTTAATCACATTCAGAGGGCTCGTTAATGGATATACATGTGGATAAGGACGCGTGCGTCGGATGCGGTCTCTGCGTCAAAGACTGCCCGATGCATGTGTACGAACTCCAGGACAACGTGAGTGTCGCAGTCAGGCCGAATAACTGCATGGGATGCCTGTCCTGTCATGAGATCTGCCCGGCCCAGGCACTCGAGCACCGGGGTATCTACGCTGCCCGGAGACACTATATCGACATCAAGGTCTGTGAAATGCTTCGGAAGGTGGTCTGATGAGCGCGGGATATATCGATGAATTGCATGAGGCCTTTCACTCCGATCTCGTCTATCGCTCCGAGGAGATCCCCCTGGAGTGTTCGCCGAAGCCAAAAGAGATGGAACAGACGCTTCACGGCGTGATGAAACTCAACGGTCTCGTGATCAGGTCGCTCGAGGAGATCGCAGGCAGGGGGGCAAACGCAGTCACCTACCGGGCCGGGAAGAAGTTCGGCCACGAGGTCGCCAAGTACTTCCAGAAGCGCGAGGATGTGGAGGGAGCGCTTCACGAACTCTCCGACCTGCTCCGCGGCCAGTACTCCTTCGAGGTCTGGAAACCCGAGGATAAGGAGACGTTCATCATCGAGGAGAACGGCGAGACCTTCATCTACCTCGTCTTCCACGACTGCATCGTCCGCCAGACGCTCCGGCGAAACGGTCTCGATCAGGGCGGCCCGCTCTGCCAGACGCTCTTCGGCTACGTCGTCGGCGCGATCGAGGAGATCACCGGCAGAAAAGCCAAACTGGAGATCGTCCACACCGGCCCGAACGCCTGCCTGAAGAAACTGGTTCTGAAATGAGGCGAAAACGATGAAGATTGCTATTGAGGAACTGGCAGGGTGTTCGGGATGCACGATTGCGGTGCTCGATCTCCACGAGATGCTCCTTGACGTCGTCGCGGAAGCGGAGATCGTCTACTCCCCGGTGATCATGGATGTCAAGGAACCTCCCGAGGGCATCGATATCGCGTTCGTTACCGGGGCCGTCCGAAATGAAGAGAACCGCGAACGCCTCGAGAAGATCCGGAAGCGGGCAAAGACGCTCGTGGCGCTCGGGACCTGTGCCTGCTACGGCGGCATATCGGGTCTCTCGATGCTGAACTCAAACGTTGATCTCTTCTCCTGTGTCTACCGGGAGGTGGAGACGGTAAAGCCCGATGGGGTTATCCCGACGGACGTGCCGCCGTTCCTTTACCGGGCGTTCGCGGTGGGCGACCTCGTGAAAGTCGATTACTATGTTACGGGCTGCCCGCCCAAAGAGGCGTTCTTAAAGAAGATCATCCCGGCAATGGTCGCGGGAGACACCCTTGAACTCTCGCGCAAATCCGTCTGTTCGGAATGCGACAGGATCATGGGCCCGGTCGAGAACTGGACACTCAAGCGGCGGCACGAGGGTGTTCCCGACCGTGAGCACTGCCTGCTCGGGCAGGGCTACCTCTGTCTCGGGAGCGTCACCTTCGGCAGGTGCGCCGCGACCTGTCCCAAAAACAACATTCCGTGCCACGGGTGCAACGGCCCGTCGCTCGATATCCTCCGTGAGCCCTGCCGGGATATCCACGGCATGATGGTGCGGAGAATTTCAGATCTCACCGATAAGCCGCAGAAAGAGGTGGAGAAGGAATTCTACGACGTCGCCCACACAATGTACGCCTTCACCATCGGGAGCCTGATCATGGAGGATAAAGAGACGTCAAAGATCCGGGATCTGGTAAAGGAGAGGAGCAAATGAAAGAGATCACGATCAGCCCGGTGACCAGGATCGAGGGTCATGCCGGCGTCAGGATCTTCCTCAATGACCGGGGTGAGGTCGACTCGGCCCACTTCCAGGTCGTGGAACTCAGGGGATTTGAGAAATTCCTCATCGGCGCCGCAATCGAGGAAGCACCCCGGATCACGCCCCGCATCTGCGGGATATGCCCTTCGGCGCACCACCTGGCGGCGGCGAAGGCAACCGACCAGATCTTCGGCGTTGAACCGCCCGCGACCGGAAAGAAACTCCGGGAGCTCCTCAACGTCGGCCAGTTCGTTCATTCCCACGCCCTCCATTTCTTCATGCTCGCGGCGCCCGACTTCATCCTGGGCCACGATTGCCCCGCGGAGAGCAGGAACGTCATCGGACTTGCCCGTCAATCGCCCGAGATAGCAAAGAAGGCGATCGCGGTCCGGAAGTTCGGCCAGCGCCTGACGGAAGCGGTCGGCGGCAAACCCATCCACCCGGCAAACGCGCTCCCCGGGGGTATGTCGGCGCCGCTCACGGAAGGAAAGAGGGCAGAACTGGCTGTCATGGCGGACGAGGCGCTCGGAATCGCCCGTGAGGGATGGGACCTCGCACGCAACCTCCTCGACGGCGTCGATACGGAGATCGGGGCTGTCAGGACCGGATTCGTGGGGATGACCAACCAGGGAGTCTACTCGACCTACGACGGGTCTGCTGCGATGCTCGGCCCGGACGGAGGCAGAGTCGGTTCGTTCTCAGGGCCGGAATACACGAATTTCATCGAGGAGTACTCGGAGGACTGGTCGTACCTGAAGTTCGCCCGGTTCAAAGGCGGAGACTACTACCGGGTCGGGCCGCTCGCCCGGCTTAACATCGTGGAGAAGATGGGCACGGAGCATGCGGATGCTGCTCTCGCGGAGTACCGGGAGCGGTTCGGCACCGGCACCCAGGCTGCACTCGCCTACCACCTGGCACGCTACATCGAGTTCATCGCCTCGTGCGAGCGGGCCGTTCAGTTGCTCTCGGACCCCGGCATCACCGCCCCGGACATCCGGACGCCGGTGGGAGCGGTCGTAAACCGTCGGGGTGTCGGGATCGTCGAGGCGCCCCGGGGAACCCTGATCCACGACTATACCGTCAACGAAGCGGGAATCATCGAACGGTGCAACCTTATCGTGGCGACCTGCCAGAACAACTACGCGATGGACCGGGGCGTGGAGGATATGGCACGCCGGGTGGTGGAGAACGGAGCGTTGACCGAAGCGGCGGCAAACCGCATCGAGATGATCATCAGGGCCTATGACCCCTGCATCTCGTGCGCAACGCACGCGATCGGGAAGATGCCTCTGAAGATCGAGTGTGTCAGAAGAACGTGAGGCGATGGAGTTATGCTAAAACAGATCCTGGGAGAATTCCTGAAACTTGACGGGGTTACCGCCGCGGTCGTGGCGGGACGGGACGGCTTTGTGATCGAGAGTGTTGTTGCCGGGGACGTGGACGTCGAGGCCCTGGGTGCCATGGCATCGACAGGGATGGGTACGTCTGAGGCAATGAGCAACGAACTCGGGAAGGGAGAGATGAGCCAGATGCTCATCGAACTGGAGAACGGGCCCATTCTGCTCTCTCCACTCTCGGAGGACGAGTTGATCGCCATCGTGGCGAACGCGAACGTCAACGTCGGGCGAATCCGGTACGAACTGAAGAAGAACAGGGATCGGATAACTGCTGCTTTGTGAGACGATGCTACCCGACGGCGTCTCACTTGGACGACTGCAGGGGCCTCTTTCGGCCCTTGCTTCGATCAGTCCTCACTTCACGGGAGCGGTGCGTATCGACGAGCCCAGGGGGACGGGGTTTGTCCTGGTCCAGAGCGGGAGCCCATACGCATCCGCGTTCGAGGACACCGGCAAAGGCCTGCTGCTCAGTGGAGACGAAGCCTACAGGCATCTGCTTGACCGGCCCTCGCTTGATTACGAACTTATTGCGTACACCGCCGAAGAGACCGAGGCGGCCCGGGAGGTCTCTCGTGAGACGGGGTGCCTGATCAGTGAAGGCGGTGCAAAGCCCGCCGCCCGCACCCGTTCGGAGGATACGGGCTATCTTGACCTGATCGCGCGGCAGCCGGGTGTCATTGCCGTCTCGGTCTTCCACGAGGGGTTTGCCCTTCAGTCGCTGGGCTCCGCGGACTTCGAGCAGGTGGCTGCAGTCGCCGAAGACCTGCTCCGCGCCGGCATCCGTATCACCGCCGATATGGAGATG
Source organism: Methanoculleus oceani (assembly GCF_023702065.1). Lineage (NCBI taxonomy): Archaea > Methanobacteriati > Methanobacteriota > Methanomicrobia > Methanomicrobiales > Methanomicrobiaceae > Methanoculleus > Methanoculleus oceani. Next base: position 216,268 of record NZ_QFDM01000003.1, read on the forward strand.
GGAGATCTCTCCCAGATGATCCTCGAGACACCGGCAGGCAAGCTCATCATCGCGCCCTACGGGGATCTCTCCCTCTGCATACTCGCAAAGCCGGAGGCCAACCTCGGCCTGATCCGGCTCTCGATACGGGGCATGCAGGACGGGGCCGCCTGAAAGGAGGGGGACCTCAACTCCCCGTTCTCCCGGCGAACCGGTTGTGCAGAGTGTGCGAGTTCGAGGTCTGCCTTCACGGCAACGGCTCGACCGATGGGCAGGGGCAGGCGATCCCGCGCTCCCAGGACAGGCGTTTCCTGTTCGGTCTCCTATGCCCCCAACAATTGATATCCCCGCCCGTCGGAGATAATTCTATGCAAATCCATACCGCACCGGGGACATGGTCGGCGCCCCTCCTTCCAGAACTCCCGGCAAGGTCACCCCGCCATCCCGGGGTGACCGCCCTATGAAGTATTACCCGGTTCATTCCGGATACCCGCCGTATGCCGGGGTGAACCCGGCGATTGAGGCGGCCTTTGCCGAGCACGGCAGGGGGAGCGTCCAGATGCCGCCGAAGGTCTACGTGACGTTCGATGAGAGCGGAGACTTCCGGACGATGCCTGCATACCTCCCGGCGCTCGGGATTGCCGGGGTAAAGATTGTCAATGTCCACCCGCATAACCGAGCGAGAGGCCTTCCTACCGTCATGGCGCTCACCGTGATCATCGATGTGGAGACGGGCGCGCCCCGGGCGATCATCAATGCCACCGAACTTACTGCGATGCGTACCGGGGCAGCAGGTGCCGTGGCGGCGAAGTATCTCGCGCCCCGACAGTCCATCACCCTCGGAGTCGTAGGGGCCGGGCGGCAGGCAGAGGCGCTGGTCGAGGCGACGGCTGCCGCGCTCACGATCGAGGAGATCCGGGTCTGGAGCAGGACCGAGAAGAGTGCTGAGGCTTTTGCGGCGCGTTACTCCGACTATAACGCCCGGAGCGTCCCGATTGAGCGCGCCTGCGATTGCGACGTGCTGGCCACGACGACGCCGTCGACAGAACCGCTCGTGATGGCCGACTGGGTTCATGAAGGGACGCACATCAACGCGATCGGCGCGGATGCGCCCGGCAAACAGGAACTGGATCCCGCGATCCTGCTCAAAGCCGAGGTCTTCGTCGACGACCCCGGCCAGGCGATCCACTCTGGCGAGGTGAACGTCCCGACCAGCACAGGTCTCTACGATCCCGGCCGGATTGCAGGAACCCTCGGGGAGGTCGTTACCGGGAAGAAGACGCGGTCGTCTCCCGACGCCATCACGATCTTCGACTCCACCGGACTTGCCATACAGGATCTCGCCATCGCCGCTCTCGTCCTGGGCAACGGGGACGGGTACGAACTGCCGTTCCCTTAATAGTATTCAAGAAAAACATCCGGAGAGAAAACGGTTAACTCTCTCCACCACCACATCCGGCGGACAGTCACTCGTCCTTCTGGGGCTGCGCGAAGGCTTTCCAGACCTGCTCCCGGTAGACCGGACCGCTGTTGTAGGTGCAGAACGGGACCAGGCGGCCGTCGGGTGTCGCGTAGTGGATGCAGCACCGCTGCACCCGGGAGAGGTCGTAGTTGTATTTGTCCATGAAGTGCATCGTCCCGATGAAGAGGGCGTTCCAGTGGAACTCGCGCAGGGCCTCGAAGTTCTGCATCACGAGAGCCTTTCCTATCAACTTTATGAACTCCCCGGTATTCTTCTGCTCTGCCTTCCTCGTGGAACCGTAGAGGTCCTTGACCCCTTCGACGAGGGTCATATATTTGTTGAGCGACCCGCCTTTCGCAAGTTTCACCCCCATCTTCTCAACCGACTCGAAGAAGGCGTCGACGTCGATCATCTTGTTGACCGGGACCATCCCCTCTTCGGTGACGAAGACGTAGGTCGCTGCGCCGCAGTGCTGGTGTGTGGTGAACGTGACCTGGGGTTTGCCCGTGTATGCCTCAACGAGCTCGGAGATCGGGACGACGCAGGGCACGGGGTAGAAGTAGTCCTTCTTGATCACGCCGTCAGTCTGCTCCTCGATCCGCTCCGCGAGTTCCGGGATGGTGATCCGCTCTTTCCTGACGTCATCCTCGCTTGCAGCCCCGGTGAACGACACCGGTTGGAAGTTGACGCCCCGGATAGTCTTGATGTGCTCTGCGGCGTACCTGATGATGGCGCCCACCTCGTGGTCGTTCCTGCCCTTGATGACCGTGGGCACCAGCACCACCCCCATGCCGATCTTCTCGCAGTTCTCTATAGCCCGCCGGTCGCTCGCGAGTTTTGAGTTGGTCTCGCGTGTCACGCCGTCGAAGTGCAGGTAAACAGTGGAGAGACCCGCTTCCTTCAGTTGTCTGGCGTAGTCGGGCTCCTGAGCGATCCGGATACCGTTCGTCGCGACCTGCACCTGGGACAGCCCGAGTTCTTTCGCTTTTCTGATGAGTTCGGGAAGATCATCGCGCATCGTCGGTTCACCGCCCGAGAACTGGACGGCCGGCACCGGAACGGGCTTTTCCTCGCGCAGCATGCGCAGCATCCCGACGATCTGGTCGAAGGTCGGCTCGTAGACGTAACCGCATGCACGGGCGTTTGCAAAGCAGAAGTCGCAATTGAGGTTACACCGGTTCGTCAGGTCGATGTTCGCGAGCAACGTCGTCGACCGGTGGTTCTGGCAGACACCGCAGTCGTTCGGGCACCCTGCCGGGGAAGCGATCTTCTGCGGGTTCGATACCCCCTCCCCGATGCGTTCGTAGGCGTCGAATCTCCGGTACATCTCTGCGTCCGACCAGTAGAGGGCCCGGTACGTGCCGTGTTCGGGGCAGGTACGGACCAGCCAGACCTTCCCCTCTTCCTCAACGATATCGGCGTCGAGTACGCGACCGCATGTTGGGCAGAGGCTCCTTGTCTTTTTTATCAGCATTCTCTCACCGTGCCCACCTTTCATTCGTATCTCATATTTCGACACTTTAATCTTTATATTTACTGATTGTACTGAGTATTGACGCTTATCGATGCGGACATCGGATACTGGATCTTCTCCGGGCTCGCGGCACTGTGGATCATGATTCCGGCATACGTGCCGAACTCAGCGGCCGCACTCTTCGGGGGCGGGACGCCCATCGACCTTGGGAGAACGTTTTCCGACGGGAGAAGGGTCTTTGGCGACGGAAAGACATACCGGGGATTCTTAGGGGGAGTTCTCTGTGGGATACTGGTGGGTCTCGTCGAGATCTGGGTCGCCTCCTCGTTCAACCTGACCGCACTTCCCCATCAGACGTTCCTCTCCGTAACCCTGCTTTCAACAGGTGCGCTCCTCGGCGATCTCGTCAAGAGTTTCCTGAAGCGGAGGCTGGGTAAAGGACGGGGCGAGTCCTGGTTCCTGGCCGATCAGTATGATCTGGTTATCGGTTCCTTCCTGCTTATCCTCCTGATTTATCCCCAATGGTTGTTTGAGAATATTACCTTACCCATTGCGGTCTGGATCATCGTCATGACACCCCTCCTTCACCGGGTGGTGAACATTATCGGCTATTACATCGGAGTTAAAGAGGTACCATGGTAAACCCAATCGCGACATTGTTACTTGAGAGCGGGGCTATCGAGTTCGGGGACTTCGTTCTCGCATCGGGAGCCCTGAGTCCCTACTACATCGACATCAAGGCCGCAACAACGAACCCTGCCATCCTTGCGGAGATCGGGAAAGCCATCGCCGAAGGCTGGGAGTTCGATATGGTGGCCGGGGTGGCGGTCGGCGCCGTACCGATCGCCGTCGCCGTCTCGCTCGCGAGCGGCCGGCCGTACGCGATTGTCAGGAAAACGGAGAAGGACCACGGTAAAGCCGGGACGATCATCGGCGACGTGAGCGGCAGGAACGTGCTGCTGGTCGAGGACGTGACCACGTCCGGGGGAAGCGCCCTTTACGGTCTTGCGGCGCTGCGTGCTGCAGGCGCGCACGTCGACCGGGTAGTGACCGTCGTTGACCGTGAAGCGGGCGCTCATGAGGCGCTTGCAGAAAAAGGCGCGTCTCTTCTTGCACTTGTGCGGGTCAGCGAGCTGCTGGACGGATAAACATTTTTTAAGGGCGGGCAAATAGATGGATATGAAAGTACTCGTTGTAGGCGGTGGCGGCAGGGAGCATGCAATCACCAGGGCGCTTTCCTGCAACAGTGACATGAGAATATTTTCTGTCATGGCACGCAAGAATCCCGGGATAGCCCGGCTCGTGGAGCAGATGCTCCTCGAGAAAGAGACCAATATTCAGAAGATAGTACCATTTGCCACCGATTGCGGAGTTGACGCTGCGGTCATCGGGCCGGAGGCTCCCCTTGAGGCAGGCATCGTCGATCACCTCGAGGCGGCGGGGATACCCTGCGTGGGGCCGACACGGGCCGCAGCCCGGCTTGAAACGGACAAGGCGTTCTGTCGCCGGCTGATGGAACGGCACGGGATCGCGGGGTGCCCGGAATACCGGGTCTGCCACGACCCGGAAGAAGCACGGCGGTTCATCGAGACCTATGACGGCGACCTCGCCGTCAAGCCCATCGGGCTCACCGGCGGGAAGGGCGTGCGGATCATGGGCGAGCACGTCGACGTGGCAGGGGCGGTCGAGTACGCCCGAGAGATCGGAGGAGATGTCGTGCTGGAAGAGCGGCTCATCGGGGAGGAGTTCACGCTCCAGGCGTTCGTCGACGGCGAGCACCTGGTGCCCATGCCGCTCGTGCAGGACCACAAACGTGCATACGAGGGGGATGTGGGGCCGAACACCGGCGGCATGGGATCGTACTCTCTGCCGGACCACATGCTCCCCTTCGTCACCCGGTCGGACTACGAGAGAGCGCTCCGGATCATGGAGGATATGGTCGCGGCCATGCGAGCCGAGGGAACGCCGTACCGTGGCATCCTCTACGGCCAGTTCATGAATACCTGCGAGGGGCCCAGGGTCATCGAGTTTAACGCCCGCTTCGGAGACCCTGAGGCTATGAACGTCCTCTCCCTCCTGGAGTCTGACTTCGCCGGGATCGTCCGCCATATCATCAAGGGGGACCTCTCGCCGTCGCACGTCCGGTTCGCGAACAGAGCGACGGTCTGCAAATACCTCGTCCCCGAGGGCTACCCGGAGGCTCCGGCGGCCCACGAGCCGCTCACCCTCGGCGACTACGGCGACGCCCTGCTCTATTACGCAAACGTCGAAGAGAGGGGCGGAAAGCTCTACACCCAGACGTCGCGGACGCTCGCGTTCGTCGGGAGGGGCGAGACGCTCGAGGAGGCCGAAATGATAGCCGAGAAGGCGGCATCTTCCGTCTCAGGAAGCGTCTTCCACCGCAGGGACATCGGCACCCGGAAGATCCTCGAGAAGCGATGCCAGCACATGAAGGAGATTGCATGAAGAAGGATTTTCTCTCGATCATCGATATCGACGAGTATGAACTTGAGAGCATCGTTGCCGACGCAATGCACTTAAAGCGGCTGAAGTGTGCAGGGACCGCACACGAGTACCTCAGGGGAAAGAGCCTCGGGATGATCTTTGAGAAGGCGTCCACCCGCACCCGGGTCTCGTTCGAGGTGGGGATGAGCGACCTCGGCGGCCATGCGCTCTTCTTAAACCCCCAGGATATGCAGCTCGGGCGGGGGGAAGAGATCCGGGATACGGCACGGGTGCTTGCCCGCTACGTCGACGCGGTGATGATCCGCGCCTACAATCATGCCGCCGTCGAGGAGTTTGCCCGTTATTCGACGGTCCCGGTCGTCAACGGGCTATCCGACCGCCTGCATCCCTGCCAGGTGCTGGCCGACATCATGACCCTCAGCGAGCGGTTCGGCGACCTCCAGGGTCTCAAACTCGCGTGGGTCGGGGACGGCAACAACGTCTGCAACTCGTGGATCCTCTCCTCGGCCCTGACCGGGATGGAGATTGCGGTCGCAAGCCCCTCGCGTTACCGGCCCGGGAACGAGGTCGTCGGCCAGGCGCGGGCGGCAGGCGGCAGGGTCAGCGTCGTCACGGACCCGGAGGAGGCGGTCCGGGACGCGGACGTCCTCTACACCGACATCTGGGTCTCGATGGGCGACGAGCAGGAGCGTGCAGAGCGCCTGCGGGCCCTCAAGGACTACACGGTAGACTCCCGCCTTCTTGCGCGGGCATCCCCCGATGCCCTCGTGATGCACTGCCTCCCCGCCCACCGGGGAGAGGAGATCACCGACGAGGTGCTGGAAGGGCCGCAGAGCATCGTCTGGGACCAGGCCGAGAACCGGCTCCACGCGCAGAAGGCGCTGCTCGTGCGGCTGATCGCCGGCGGGATGCCAGCGGCGGATTAAACCATCTCTGCGGCCGTTCCACCCGCGAGTTCAACGGGTGAAATCGATTATGGCTCTTCCCGACCAGGGCGTCACAGTATCCCCTGGCAGGGGGCCCATGCACGGATTTTTCAGGGCCCTACGCAACTCGAACCTTCGGTGCTCAAAATCTGCTCTTACTGGAACACCGCCTATCCCCATGCACGGCTTTCCAGGGGATATCGCCACGCACTGCCCCCGCCCCCGTGGGAGCGGGGGAGGAGCGCGAAGCGCGGGCGGGGTGGGGGCCAGGTATCCATTATGAGTTGGAGACAGGGGAGGGGACGCGCCCCCTCCCCGTCAGCCCCTCCCCCATGGCGATACCCCCACGGTCCAGTGTACGGGTGAGTCGAAGAAAACTGGGTTCAGTTCATTCTTCTAGGCACTGTCCCGGTTTTCACCGTGCAGCCCGGGTCATGCCTCACGCGGGAGTTCCCGGCGCGCAAATAAGAAAAAAGTGTATCTATTCCGCGATGAACTCTTTGAGCTGCTCGAAAAGGTACTTCTGCACCTCTTCGACGACCTCTCTCTTCCCGCGGAACGCAATCAGTTCTCTCGCGTCTCCGTCCATGTTCGCAAACGACATCTTCTGCGACCGCCGCACCACCTCCACGTCGTACTTCTCGACGACGTCGTAGATCATCCTGCGTGGCACGCCCGGGGGAACAAGCATATCGTAGAGTTCTTCTTCAGCCATCGGTTATCATATCCTACTTTCCTATTTTGATCCGACGGGACATAATACATGGCCCTCCCCGCACGCCGCCAAGCGGGGCCTTCGGCTTCCCGAGGGAATTCATGCACCGCCCCATCAGTGCCGCTCCCCGGGCAAGGCCGTCGTCCACGAAGACCAGGTGGTCGTTCGGGGTCTCGTAGAGGTTCCGGTCGGCGATGCCCTCGAGGATATACTCGGGCTTCCTCCCCGAGATTGCCGCCCGCCCGGTGAACCCGATCGACGAGTTCGGCGGGACCATCCCTCTCTCGACGGCGACGTCGATGAGCCGGAGCGCCATCCTCGCACAGACCCGGTCGACGACCTCGGTCAACATGCCCATGCCGTGCTTCTCGTAGATCTCGTGCCCGATTGCCTCGAGATCCGGCATCTCGCTGCCGTTGACGCCCGAGTCGCACCCGATAAGGGCAACACCCGACCTGTCGGCCACCTCGGCGCAGACCGGGACCCGCCCGAACCTCGTCCGGTCGGGGGGGACGATCCGGATATCGATGTGTTCGTGGCACCGGTCGGCGTAACCCTCGACGACGGAACGCTTCCTGCCCCCGAACGCGCCTTTAATGCTGTGGTCGCCGAAGAGGTCGAGGGCCGTCCCCGTCCGGTTCTTCACGAGCCCGGTGCCCCGGACGATCGCATCCGGTATGGCACCCGCAAGCCCGCAGAAGTTCCCGGTCGTCTGCGCAAACGGATTCGGTTCATCGGGTGCAACATCGCTCGTGACCCGCCCGTCGAGCGTGGTGCCGAAGTCGATGGATATGCAGGGGTTGCGGAAGTCGACCGGCGTCCACTTGGCGCCCTCTTTGATGCCCGCCATTGCAAGTTCCCCTTCCATCTCGTTTGCCACCATCTCGACGCCCGTACACCCGACCGGCGGCACGACGCCAGCCACCGCACCGACGAAGACCACCCGGTCGGCAAACGAGAACTGCCGGAGTTTCGGCGGGAGGTTGTCGATCGACATCGGCGGCGTCATCTTCCTCGGGGGAACCCCGGCGGCGAGGCAGCCGTTCGCCAGAGCGATGACGAAGTCCCCGACCTGGTCGGGAGAGTCCATCGCCGCCACCACGCCGGTGCTCCTGACGACGAAGTCGAGATCGTCCTTGATGCTCAGGTGAGCCTCGTTGTGGCACTGGACCAGGGTGTCGCGCACCAGTTCCGTGACCGACTCCCGCGTCAATTCCGTTCCGTCCAGGGTTGCCCCGAAGACCGTCTCGCCCGGTTTGGGCGGCCGGACGTCGCGGCTCATGGTCACGGTCTTGTTGATGACATAGGACCTGCCCGTTTCAAGGTTCGTGCCGGTCAGGATGCACTTTGTTGTGGTATTGCCCATCTCGACAGACGCCACGATAAAATAGGGCTTCACCCGGTACTCGGGAACACCCGCACCCGGTCCGTGGGAGAGCGACGGCGGAGGCGGGCTTTCGACGATATGCGGTGTAGGTTTGAAAAAGCGCTCCAAAAAGCGGGCACACATAGTAGTCTTTTCCGCGTCTCCCACTTTATACCTTTCCATGCAGTCATACGGTGACCGGGACCCGGAGGAGGGGCGAAACCCCGTGGGAAGTTCTTCTGCCGGCTCCCGGGACCGCATGCCAGCTTCCGGACAGGGTTTGTTGATTCGGACGGGGTTTGATGGCTGAGGCGTGCTGTTAAGGAGTAGTGCCGGAAGCAGTCATCGCCGAACGGTCGGTTCGGCCGGTTCCGGCAGAGCCCTTATATATCGATAGCACGGATAACCTCATTACCGGACTGGTTGCGGCGTTCCGTCGCGCCCGTTCCGCTTCCAGGGAGAGGTGAACCGTATGGTTGCGCTTTCAGGTGAGATTAAGGACATATTTACTAAAACCAAAGTCATGCCGATGGCCACTGCGTCGAAGAGCGGCGTCCCGAACGTGGCGCCGATGGCATCGATCCAGCTCGTCGGCGACGATACCGTCTGGATCATGGACAATTACATGGTAAAGACGCTTGAAAACCTCAAAGAGAACCCTGTCGTGGCCCTCTATTTCTACGATCAGGAGACCAAGCGCTGCTTCCAGGTGAAGGGCGATACAGAGATCAAGACGTCCGGCCCCGATTACGAGAAGTTCCGCGACCAGGTGAGGACGAAGAGCCATAAATACCCGGCGAAATCGCTCATCGTCATCAAGATCACCGACGTCTTCGAATGCACGCCGGGAAAAGAGGCAGGGAAGAAGGTGCCCTGAGCACCCCCTCAACACTTCTTGAGATTTTTGAGCAGGCGCGCCTGCAATCCGAAGTAATTCGAGAACCCGACGGCGTGGTTCTGGTCGATCGTCGTCGAGTCGAAGGAGACGAGATCGTCCGAGTAGAGCGCGGCATCCGAGCTCCGGCCGAGCACCTTCACGCTGCCCTTATAGAGGCCGATATCCACGGTGCCGCTCACCCGCTCCTGCGTCGTGTCGATGAACGCATTCAGCGCGTAGAAGAGCGGTTCGTGCACGAGTCCCATGTAGGCGAGCTCGGACCACTTATCGTCGACGATATGCTTGAACGCGAGTTCCGAGCGGGTCAGGACGAGGTGCTCGAGGTCGCGGTGCGCGACAAGGAGGACGGTTGCGGCCGGGTGCTCGTAGTTCTCACGGGCCTTCAGACCGAGGATCCGGTCCTCGATCATATCGTTGCGGCCCACCCCGTTCCGTCCGGCGATCCGGTTCAACTCCTGGATCAGGGCGATGCCGGGGAGTCTCTTCTCGTTGAGGGCGACAGGGACACCCTTCTCGAACTCGATCCGGACCTCCTCCATGGCGTCGGGGGCATCCTTCGGCGAGACCGTCCAGGCATAGATCTCCTCCGGCGGGTGGAAGGCCGGGTCCTCGAGGTTGCCGCCCTCGATGCTCCGGCTCCAGAAGTTCTCGTCGATGCTGTAGGGCTTGTCCTTTGCCACGGTCACCGGGACGTTGTGCTCCTGCGCGTAGCAGATCTCCCACTCGCGGGTCAGGTTCATCTCCCGCATCGGCGCAATGATGTCGTAGCCGGCGGACCGGAAGATGAAGTCGAACCGGAGCTGGTCGTTTCCTTTGCCGGTGCACCCGTGTGCGATCTTCGACGCGCCTTCCTTCTCTGCGACCTTCACGATCTCTTCGGCGATCAGCGGCCGGGCGAGCGCCGTGCCCATTGGGTAGCCCTCGTACGACCCGTTCGCCTTGATCGAGGGGAAGATGCAGTCCGCTACAAACTTCTCCCTGGCATCGATGGTGTAATGGTTGTCTGCAAGCATCCGGCCCTTCTCGGTTGCCCGGGTTATCTCCTCCTCGGGCTGGCCCACGTCGACTGCAACGGTGACGATCTCGTCGAACCCGTAGTGCTCGCGCAGGAGGGGGATACAGATGGAGGTGTCGAGACCCCCCGAAAATGCTAGGACGACTTTTCCCTTTTCCATGGTTACTGATCTCCGCGTTCCTGGTTTCTGTCTAACAGACAGTCTGGAGTAATCTACATTGATATGACCTTTCACCCAATAAAAGAAATGGTATGGACGGGCGCACCGGCAGGAACCCGAACAGTTCCCGGTATTTCCGGATGCAGGGTGATGCCTGAGAGCCGGGGTGCGGAGGTGTGGAGGCACCCTGCGTGACGGCACCTGCGGCCGTGGAGCCCTTCTGTGCGCCCGGCGGATCGGGATCCGGAAGAATGGACCTTATACGAAGGATAAGCGGCAAACTGCCATTAAATCGCAGGATAATGGACATGACTCTAATCTATCCTTAAATGCATCGCAAAATTTCGGAAAAACTAAAATTCCAATTAATACAGGCCTTTTTCCAAAACCCGAAATTATAAGGCAGATTAAATAGAAATCGTGAAGCAGGAGGGTTCCGTTATTTTTGAGAAGTTACCCATAGAGAACACAACATCGTTACAACCAATAATCAGTGTCAGGAGCCTGACAAAGGTATTCGGGCAGAATCCCGAGAAGGCGCTGGAACTTCATAGGTCGGGCCGCTCCAAACAGGAGATCTACGACGAGACCGGCTCGACGCTGGCCCTCAATAACGTCTCGTTCGAGGTTATGCCGGGCGAAACATTCGTCCTGATGGGGCTCTCGGGGAGCGGGAAATCAACGCTTCTACGCTGCATCAACCGGCTTATCGACCCAACCGAGGGGGAAATACGGATCAACGGCGAGAATATCGTCGGGATGGGGCAGGATGAACTCCGGGCGACCCGGCGGCGCAAACTGGGCATGATCTTCCAGAGTTTTGCCCTCCTCCCGCATCGGACGGTTCTCGACAACGTTGCCTTCGGCCTTGAGATCCAGGGCGTCCCGGCAGACGAACGCCACCGGAAAGCCGAAGAAGTGCTCCAGATGGTGGGGCTCGGCGGCTACGGGGCGAGCATGCCCGGCGAACTCTCCGGCGGCATGAAGCAGCGGGTCGGGCTTGCCCGGGCGCTCACCAGCGACCCGGATATACTCCTGATGGACGAGGCGTTCAGCGCTCTCGACCCGCTCATCAGGAGAGACATGCAGGACGAACTGCTGGACCTCCAGCAGCGGCTCGGCAAGACGATCATCTTCGTCACCCACGACCTCGATGAGGCCCTGAAACTCGGCGACCGCATCGCCCTGATGAAGGACGGTGCGATAGTGCAGATCGGAACACCGGAGGAGATCCTGACGAACCCGGAGAACGCCTACGTCGAGAAGTTCGTCGCCGACGTAGACCTCACCAGGGTTCTCTCGGCAAGCGACGTGATGCGCCGCCCCGAGCCGGTTGCCCAGTGCACCGCAGGGCCGAGGGTGGCCCTGCACCTCATGGAGGAGCATGATATTCCCGGGATATTCGTGGTTACCCGCCAGCGCCTGCTCCGCGGGCGGGTGACGCTCGACGACGCCGCCGATGCCGTCAAGAAGGGCAAACAGATGACGGATATCCTCATCACCGACATTCCCGTTGTGGCCCCTGATGCATCGCTTTCCGACATCATCTCGCTGATCGTCGAGAGCCCCTACCCTGTGGCAGTGGCGGACGACACGGGCAGGCTCAGGGGAGTCATATCACGCGGCGCCATACTCGCCGCTCTGGCACGAAAGGGGGATGAGATTCATGCAACTGCCTAAACTCCCCGTTGGAGAAGGCGTCGAGGCGCTCGTAGACCTGATCGATGAGTACTTCGGCTGGCTGCTTGACGGCGTCAGCGAAGGGCTGCGGTTCCTCGTGGGCGGGTTTCAGGATCTCCTTCTCTTCATACCGGCACCTGTCCTGATCCTCCTCTCAAGCGTGCTTGTCTGGTTCGTCACCCGGCGCGGTACAAGGCTGGCGGTCCTCACCGCGCTCGGCCTGCTGCTGGTCTGGAACCTCGGGCTCTGGGATCTCGCGATGCTCACCCTGGCACTCGTCATCGTCTCGACGGTCCTTGCGCTCGCGATATCGATCCCGGTCGGGATCGCGGCTGCAGGCAGTGACCCGCTGAATGCCGCCCTCCGGCCGGTCCTCGACCTCATGCAGACCATGCCCTCGTTCGTCTACCTCATCCCGGCGGTGATCTTCTTCGGCCTCGGGAGCGTCCCGGGCATCATCGCGACGGTTGTCTTCGCGATGCCCCCGGCGCTCCGCCTCACGAATCTCGGCATCCGGCAGGTGCCCCGGGAGTTGATCGAGGTTGCGGATGCTTTCGGCACCACGCCCCGCCAGAAACTCTTCAAGGTGCAGCTTCCGGTCGCGCTCCCCACCATCATGGCAGGGGTGAACCAGTGCATCATGCTCGCCCTCTCCATGACCGTCATCGCATCGATGATCGGGGCAGGAGGGCTCGGCTACCAGGTGCTCGTGGGTATCCAGCGGGTGGATATCGGCATGGGGTTCGAGGCAGGGCTTGCCATCGTGATCATCGCGATCATTCTGGATCGGATCACCCAGAGCCTTGCGCCGCAGCACGAGGGGCGGTGACCCGTCCCGATATTTTCTTCAAGAGGAACGAGCGGCCTGCTCATCCCCCCGCATCATCTGTCATATTGATCGAACGGATGACGGACAGTCGGCGCTTCGAGAATGGTTTCCTGGCCGGACATTCGTTCAAATCAGGTTTCAAAATGGCTCCGTTCGTCAAACAGAACCCGTAAAACCTATATAAGGTTAGGACCATAGTTGAACTGGTCAAAATCTGGCCTTTTTGCCCTGGGGTGCAAACACGCCAGGAGTGGCACGTACCGCCACCTCTGCTCTATGTCCGGACCATCGGCGAATCGTCGTTCCGGACAGTTCGTGAGAGCCCGGAACCCCACGTAGCCGGGTTCTGAATGCCAGCTTGCCGCCCTCCGGCGGTGAGAAAACTACATGGTGAAGATATGATTCAAAAGAAAGGATCCCTGCTCGCATTGACGGGCTTTGTCCTGGTGCTCTTCCTCTTCTCCGCCGGCTGCACCGGCACGCAGACAACCGAGCCTGCAAAAGAGATCAGCATCGGATACGTCACCTGGGACTGCGCCATAGCGAGCACCAACGTGATGAAGCAGGTCTTTGAAGAGGCAGGATACGACGTCACCCTGGTCGCGGTCGACGCAGGACCGCTCTTTCAGGCGCTTGCCCGCGGTGATGTAGACTTTACGACGACCGGATGGCTCCCTCACACCCATGAACATTACTGGGAGCAGTACGGCGACCAGATAGATTACGTCAACGAAAACATTCCCGGAGCGGCACGCATCGGACTCGTCGTACCCGCCTACGTGACCATCGACTCGATCGAGGAGATGAACGACGTCGCCGATCAGTTCGGCGGCAGGATTGTCGGTATCGAGCCCGGCGCGGGCATCATGACCCGGACCGAGCAGGCCATTGATGAATACGGCCTCAACTACGAGCTGGTTGCAAGCAGCAGTGCCGGCATGGCGACGGAGCTGCGGACCGCCATCAACAACGAGGAGTGGGTCGTGGTGACCGGGTGGTCGCCGCACTGGAAGTTCGGCCGCTACGACCTCAAGTTCCTCGAAGACCCGAAAGGCGTCTACGGCGGAGCCGAGGACATCGTGACCCTCGCGCGGCAGGATCTCGCAACCGACGATCCGGAGGCCCACGGCATCCTGACCCGGTTCGAGTGGACCGCCGAGGATATCGCCTCGGTCATGACCGATATCGAGGGCGGCATGCCTGAAGAGGAGGCCGCGCGGAAATGGGTCGACGCCAACCGCGACACGGTCGATGCCTGGCTTGGGACAGCATAATCCCTCTCTTTTTTCACGACATCAATCAAGATTACCCCGTGGGTATCCGCTTCACGGCGCTCCGGGCGTTCATCACCGCGTTCAGTCCGGGCAGCGTGGATGCCGCATCCTCTACGGGTTGGCCCGGAGCGGCGAGAGGATAACCATCGGACAAAAAAGGTTGTGCGGGGCGCCCGGAGGATTACGCCGAGCCGATGTAGTGCCCGAGCGGCTCGAGGGTGATCTCCTCGCGCTTGATGGCATCGATCGCCATCGCCGCGGCCCGGGCCGCCTGGAGCGTGGTGATGTAGGGGATGCCGTAATCGACGGCGGCCCGCATGATCTGGATGTGGTCCTGCCGGGACGCCTTGTCCGCCGGGGTGTTGATGATCAGCCGGATGCCGCCTGAACGCATGGCATCGATGACGTTCGGGGAGCCTTCCTGGACCTTGCGCACAAGGTTTGCCTCGACGCCGTTCTGGGTGAGGAAGTCGACGGTCCCGCTCGTTCCGTAGAGCGAGAGGCCGAGTTCCCTGAGTTTCCGCGCGACGGGCAGGAGTTCTTCCTTCTGCTCGTCCGTCACTGAGATGAAGACGTTCCCGGTCGTCGGCAGGGTGTTGTCCGCGGCGGTGCATGCCTTGTAGTAGGCACGGCCGAAGTCGTAGTCGATCCCCATCACCTCGCCGGTGCTCTTCATCTCCGGCCCGAGCACGGTGTCCACGCCGGGGAGTTTGTTGAAGGGCAGGAGCACCTCCTTCACCGCTACGTGCTCGATCTCCCGCTCGGCGACATCCATGTCGGCGAGTTTCCTGCCGACCATCACCTTCGCCGCGAGCTTCGCGAGAGCGATGCCCGTCGCCTTCGCGACGAACGGCACGGTCCGGCTCGCACGCGGGTTCGCCTCGAGCACATAGACCACGTCGTTCTGGACGGCATACTGGATGTTGATCAGCCCGACGACACCGAGGCTGAGGGCGAGGTTCTTCGTGTAGTCACGCACCCGCGCGATCACCGAGGCCGAGAGGGACTGCGACGGGATGACGCAGGCCGAGTCGCCGGAGTGGACGCCGGCCCACTCGATATGCTCCATGATGCCGCCGATCAGGACATCCGTCCCGTCACAGACCGCGTCGACGTCGATCTCGACGGCACCCTGGAGGAACGAGTCGATCAGCACCGGGTGCTTCCTGCTCACCCGGACGGCCTCTTTGATATAACTCTCGAGTTCGGCCTCGTCGTGGACGAGTTCCATCGCCCGTCCGCCGAGGACGTAGGACGGCCTGACCAGCACCGGGTAGCCGATCTTCCCGGCCATCGTCCGCGCCTCCTCCTCGGAGTAGGCGGAACTGTTCGCGGGGCTCGGGATGCCGAGCCGGGTGAGGAGCTGGCTGAACCGGTCACGGTCTTCCGCCACGTCCATGGCGTCGGGCGACGTGCCGAGGATCTTTGTTTTGAGGCCGAGGCGCCGGATCTCCGCTTCCAGCGGCACGGCCAGGTTCACCGAGTTCTGGCCGCCGAACTGGACCATGACGCCGTAGTAGTCGTCCTTCTTGAGGATGTTTACGACGTCCTCAAGTTGCATCGGCTCGAAGAAGAGCCTATCGGAGGTGTCGGCGTCGGTCGAAACGGTCTCGGGGTTGTTGTTGACGATATGGACCTCGATCCCCTCTTCCTCGCGGAGCGCCATCACCGCGTGGACGGTGCAGTAGTCGAACTCGATCCCCTGCCCGATCCGGATCGGCCCGGAGCCGAGGATCAGCACCTTTCTGGCACCGTTCCGGGTCAGCTCGCACCCGTCCTCCCAGGTGGAGTAGAAGTAGGGCGTGGTGGCCGGGAACTCGGCGGCGCAGGTATCCACCATCTTGTAGGTCACCGTTCCGGTGAGGGGTCCGATCTCGTCGGCGGTCTTTTTCGTCAGCGCCTGCAGTTCTTCGTCCGAGAAGCCGTAGCGCTTCGCGACCCTGACGTCCCCCGGCGCAAAAGCGATCTGGAGTTTTCGTTCGAGATCCACGACGTTCTTGATCTTCTCTAAAAAGAACGGCGTGATGGCGGTGAGGTCTGCAACCTCTCCGACCGTGAACCCCTCCCGGAAGGCATCGAAGAGGCACCCGAACCGTTCGTCCGTCGGGGACGTAAGGATCATCCGGATCTCGCTTGGGCTCGTGTGCCGCTGCATATCGTTGTCGAGCGACCGGAGCGCCTTCTTGAACGCCTCCTCGACCGTCCGCCCGATCGCCATCACCTCGCCGGTGCTCTTCATCGCCGTGGTGAGCGTCCGGTCCGCGGACTTGAACTTGTCAAACGGCCACCGCGGCACCTTCACCACAACGTAGTCGACGGCAGGTTCGAACGATGCCGGGGTGACGCCGGTCACGGTGTTCATGATCTCGTCGAGCCGGAGGCCAATGGCGATCTTTGCCGCCACCCGGGCGATCGGGTAGCCGGTCGCCTTGGACGCGAGCGCGGACGATCGCGAGACACGGGGGTTCACCTCGATGATCCGGTAGTCGCCTTCTTTGTAGGCGAACTGGATGTTGCAGCCGCCCTGGACGTCGAGCGCCCGGATGATCCTTATCGCGGCGGTCCGGAGCGTCTGGAACTCGTCGTCCCGCAGGGTGAGGATGGGCGCGACGACGACGCTCTCGCCGGTATGGATGCCCATCGGGTCGACGTTCTCCATGCCGCAGACGATGATGCAGGTATCGGACGCGTCGCGCATCACCTCGAACTCGATCTCCTTCCACCCGGCGACGCTCTCTTCCACCAGAACCTGGTGGATCCGGGAGCGGGAGAGCCCGATCTCGATGATCCGCCGCATCTCTTCGGGTGTGTGCGCCACACCGCCGCCGGAGCCGCCCAGGGTATATGCCGGCCTGATGATCGCCGGGAGACCGACCTCGCGGATCGCCTCGTCGATCTGGTTCATGTTCTCGAGGATCATGCTCCGGGGGACGGGCTCGCCGATGGCGTTCATCAGGTCCCGGAACTGTTCCCGGTCCTCTCCCCGGTAGATCGCCTCAAGCGGTGTGCCGAGGATCTCCACGCCCTCGAGCGCACCCATCTCCGCGAGTTCCGCCGTCATATTGAGGCCGGTCTGGCCGCCCATGCCGCTCAGGATCCCGTCGGGCTTCTCCTTTTTGATGATCTTCGCTATGATCTCGGCCTTCAGGGGTTCGATGTAGATGACGTCCGCCGTATCGGGGTCGGTCTGGATCGTCGCAGGGTTCGAGTTTACGAGGACGACCTCGACACCCTCTTCCCGGAGCGCGCGGCAGGCCTGCGACCCTGAAAAGTCGAATTCGGCCGCCTGCCCGATCTGGATCGGGCCGGAACCGATGATGAGAACTTTCTTGATGTGAGATTTCTTCGGCATTATGGAATCTCCCTGTATATGCGGTCAAAGAAGTGTATCTCCGTATCCCGGGGTCCGCCGTGCGCCTCCGGGTGGAACTGGACGCAGGTGATGTTGAGATCGGGGTTCTCGAACCCTTCGACCGTGCCGTCGTTCACGTTCCGGTAAGAGACGACGCATCCCTCGGGCAGGGTCTCCTCGTCCACCGCGAACCCATGGTTCTGCGTGGTGATGTAGATGCTCCCGTCCCGGTAACGCACCGGCTGGTTCGTCCCCCGGTGACCGAACTTCATCTTGTAGGTCTCGGCGCCGAGCGCGAGAGCGGCCACCTGGATGCCCATGCAGATGCCGATGACCGGCAACTCCCCGGCCAGATCCCGGACGCACCGGACGGCGTGCGTTGCCCTCCTCGGGTCGCCGGGGCCGTTGGTGATGAAGAGTGCGTCGGGCTTTGCGGCCATCACCTCGTCCGGTGCGGCTGTGTGCGGAAATACGTGGATGTCGGCACCACGGTAGTTGAGACTTTCAAGGATATGCCGCTTCACCCCGAGGTCGATGATGGCGATCCGTTTTCCGGGGCCGCTGACCCGGTAGGGCTCAGTGCAGGAGACGCTCCCGATGAGGTCGACCTCGCTGATCGGGGAGACAGCCCGGGCGCGCCGCACCGCTTCTTCGCCGTCATCGCTGCCGACGATGAGGGATGCCCGGAGGGTGCCGACCGTCCGGGTCTTTATCGTCAGGCTGCGGGTGTCGACGCCCGACATCCCAAAAAGACCGTTCTCTTCGAAAAATTCCGCAACCGAGGGTTGCGTCGTGGGTATCGCGGCGATCTCACGCGCGATACAGCCGCGCGCGTGAACCAGCGGACTCTCAAAATTCTGCTGATCAACACCGTAGTTCCCGATGAGGGGGTACGTAAACATCAAAATCTGTCCGGCATAACTGGGGTCAGTCAATGCCTCCATGTAACCGGTCATCTGCGTCGTGAAGACGAGTTCGCCGGAACATGCCCCCTCAACGCCAAAACCATCCCCTACAACAAATGTTCCGTCTTCAAGACCCAGAACCGCCTTCATGAATTACCATATCATGTGGATCAGATTCCTTATTAACGGTAATGACTGATCGAACGCCTGCCCCTGCAACCCTGCCGGAAACCCGAAACCGCAGGCCCCCGGATACCCGAAATATTGAAGGCGGCAGGGCGTGAGGTGAGATGCGATGAGCGAGAGCGCGGCAGAAAAGATCCAGTCCATCGAGACGCCAGAAGGGACGTTCACTCTCAGGCTCGTCCTCGACGACCTCGGGAGCATCTATCCGGGCATGATCCGGTATACCGTCGAGGTCCTCCGCGGCGCCGAGACGGTCTACACCTACGCGATCAACACCTACGAGAGTGCACGCCAGGGCTCCCTCTTCGACACCCGGGCGGCGGCCGAGATTGTCTTCGCCCGGCTCGCGCACGACGTGGCGTCCCGCCCCCATCTCTACACCCGGCCGCGGGTCTTCACCCGCCCGCTCCCGGGCACCGGCACGGCCGACGTCGTCATCCTGCAGGGGAGCCCACGCCGGTTCGGAAACTCCGCGAAGGTTGCGTCGTGGTGCGACGACGAGGCCGCCCGGGCCGGCCTCTCCTCCCGGGTCTTCTTTTTGCAGGAGATGGAGATCCGCTCATGCATCGGCTGCTACGTCTGCTACGACCAGGGCTACTGCCCGGTCGACGACGATATGCCGGAGATCATCCGGGCTCTGGAATCCGCTTCCGTTCTCGTCGTCTGCACCCCGGTCTACACCGGCACCGTCCCCGCGGGGCTGAAGGCGGTGATAGACCGCTGTCAGTGGCTTCACGCCCGGGAGAAGATACTGGGGAGAGAGGTGCGCGCCCGGGGCCTGCTCGTCGCCGTCGCGGGACGGCGGGGAACCGAGCCGTTTGTCTGCGTAACGGGGGTGGTCGACGCATTCATGGGAAACCTGGGCATCCGTCCCGCCGTGCCGGTGCTGATCGGCGACCTCGACCGGGCGAGAGACGTGGAGAAGATCGGCGGGGTTGAGGACGACGTCCGGGCGGCGTTACGCGCGCTGCTTGCTCCCCGAGACGAAGGATAATATAGCATCCGTCCCCCACCGATGATGCATGGCAGAAGTGACTGTTGAGATTGTCGGGTTTGCGGAATCCGAATGCGGCCCGTTTCCCTGCGACGAGACGAGATCCTGCGGCCTTGAGACCTGCTACCCGTCCAATAGCCTGATGGACGCCATCAGCGCTCTGCGCGACGAACTTCTCGCCGGCTACGGCGAGAAGGTCGAGGTGAAGACGACGCTGATCGACGAAGAGGTGCCCGACCACATCAGGGAGATCATCGAGGAACGCCACCCTCCTATCCCGATCGTTCTCGTCAACGGAAGGCTTACGTCGATCGGGAGGGTCTCGCTCGATCTGATAAAAGAAGAGATTGATTATGCGCTTGAAGAGTCCTAGAATATCTTCGTCAACTCTCCGGTCGCAAGGTCGAAGTACAGGCCGTGAAGTTTGACCCGTCCCTCTTTTTCCGCAGCCATGACCGGCGGGTAGGTTCGGAGGTGCTCAAGCTGCAGGGCGACGTTCTCGATCTCGATGAGACGCAGCCGGTTCTTCTCTTCTTCGGGATTCTTCGGCGCCGGGATTCTGGCATCGACCCGGTTTTTCGCCTCCATCGCGTTATTCAGCCAGAGCGGGACATACGCGTCCTTGCTCTCGTGGTCCAGCGCCTTTATGGCGCCGCAGTCGGAGTGTCCGCAGATGACGATATCCCCGACCTTGAGGTGCTTGACTGCGTACTCGAGCACGGTCGCGAAGTTCCAGTCGTGAATCGGGACGATGTTGCCGATGTTCCGCTGTACGAAGAGTTGCCCGGCTTTCGCGCCGGTGATGCGCTCGGGATTCACTCTTGAGTCGGAGCATCCTATCCAGAGAACCTCCGGGTGCTGGCTTGACGCAAGCGGAGCGTAATGTTCGGGATCTTTTGCGAAATCTTCTTCCAGAAATCGCTTGTTACCATCAAGAAATTTCTCTATCATCCGTATACTCCGTAAGGCTGATATGGGCGACCGTCTCGGACGAGTGCGCCTCGAAGAGGGATTACTCCCGGGATTTAAAAATGTATACGCCAGGGTATTGTGGGGAGATGAGCCGGGAAAACAAACGGTGTTCCGGCCCCGGACGAGGCCTGACACGCTGGAACAACCCTGTACATGAATGCCCGGATCGGGGGTGCAGGATACCGGATATACCGCGAGAAGAAGACTAAACCCCTTAACAGAGCCAGGTTGTTTAAATAACTATCCTCTGCCGGGGTCGCAATACCGGCAGAGGAGTATGCGCTCCCTTGAGGGGGGAGTTGCGGAACCGTTCGTGACTGCGATGGGTTCCCGGCAAAAAAAGAGGTTATCTCTGGACGGCGCCGAGGTTCGCCTGCTCGACGGTACGCACGTACCGGGCGAGCACGCCCGTAAGCCGGCGGGCCGGCGGCTTCCAGGCCCGGCGCCGTTCTTCCAGGGTCGCTGCATCGACCAGGAGGTCGAGGCTTTTTGCGTAGAGGTCGACCGCGATCTCGTCGCCGTCCTCCACGAGGCCGATCGGCCCGCCGACCGCGGCCTCGGGGGCGACGTGCCCGATGCACGGGCCCCGGGTGCCGCCCGAGAAGCGTCCGTCCGTCACCAGGGCGACCCGGGCGTAGCCGAGGCCCATCAGCGCCGAGGTCGGCGAGAGCATCTCCGGCATCCCGGGGCCTCCCCGCGGCCCCTCGTAGCGGATCACGATCACATCGCCCTCCGCGATCTCGCGGTGGAGGATCGCCTCCATCGCGGCATCTTCCCCGTCAAAGACCCGTGCCGGCCCCTGGTGCCGCCACATCGCCTCCGGGACGGCGGCGCACTTGACGACGGCGCCGTCGGGGGCGAGCGACCCGCGCACGATCTTCAGACCGCCGGCGGGGCTGACCGGGGCGTCGGCCGTCCGGATCACGTCCGGGTCGGCGACCCGGGCGTTCTTCGCGATCTCGAGGACCGACCGGCCCGAGACCGTCGGGGCGTCTTCGAGGTAGCGCTCGAGCATCTTCAAGACCGCGGGGATTCCTCCCGCCCGGTGGAGGGCGAGCATGGAGTGCGGTCCGCCGGGCTGCATGTGGCAGACGTGGGGTGTCGCCCCGGCGACGGCGTTGAAGGTTTCAAGGTCGAGGGGGACACCCGCCTCCCCGGCGACGGCCATCAGGTGGAGCACCGTGTTCGACGACCCGCCGAGCGCCATGTCCACCCGGATTGCGTTCGCGAGGCTTGCTTCGGTGACGATATCCCGCGGGCGGACACCCTCCCGGACCAGATCGACCGCCCGCTCCCCGCTCTCACGGGCTATGCGGAGTTTTGCGGCGTCGACGGCGGGGATTGCCGCGCAACCCGGAAGGGAGAGGCCCAGCGCCTCGGTCACGCACGCCATGGTGTTTGCGGTGTAGAGCCCCTGGCAGCTGCCGCACCCGGGCATCGCCGCGCACTCGAGCTCCCCGAGTTCCTCCTCGCTCATCGTGCCGGCGGCGACGCGGCCCACGCCCTCGAAGACGTCGATCAGGGAGAGTTCCCTGCCCGCCGCGTAGCCGGGGAGCATCGGGCCGCCGGTGACGACGATCGTCGGGACGTTGCACCGCACCGCCGCCATGAGCATGCCGGGGACGATCTTGTCGCAGGTGCCGACACAGACGAGACCGTCGAACCGGTGCGCCTCGACCATCAGCTCGACGGCGTCGGCGATGTTCTCCCGCGAGGGAAGGGAGTAGCGCATCCCCTCGTGGCCCATCGCGATTCCGTCGCAGATGCCGATGGTCCCGAACTCGAACGCCACGCCGCCCGCGGCCGCGACGCCCTCCTGCACCTTCTGCGAGAGGGACCGGAGGTGGGTGTGCCCGGGGACGATCGTGTTGTATGCGTTTGCTATCCCGATGAAGGGCTGATCCATCTCACGGTCAGTCACGCCGAGCGACCTGAGCAGTGCCCGGTTCGGAGCACGCTGGTAGCCTTTCTTAACCGTCTCACTCCGCATGGTAATCCTCGTATGAGAATACGCGCGTGGAAAGAAAAGAGTATTCCGGCTGTCGGGGTGTGGTGCAGAAGGAGGTTTTCCTGCATGGTGAATGGGGGTGGTTTGTCCGGACATTCGGGTTGCGTCGTGATGGCTTTTACGTCTCTTCTTGCGCCCGTCCTGTTCGCGGCCGCCCAGACTCGTGCACGGCTTCCCAGTGGATATCGCACCTTCGGTGCTCCAGCTCCGTTCCTGCCGGAACGTCGCGTATCGCCACGCGGGGAGGGGCTGACGGGGAGTGCGGCGTTCCGCCAGGAACGGAGCTCGACCACCGTTAGGTGGGGAGGGGGGAGCATCCCCCCTCCCCTGTCTCCCCCTTATAGGGCATATCTGTAAACCCCACCCGAAGACCTACGGTCTTCTCAAGCTCCGGACGTCCCGTCCGTCGCACCCCGCCCGGCCTCCGGCCTCCTCCGCACCTTCGGTGCTCAAACTCCTGCCGTCCGCTACGCTCCCGGCAGTCGTTCCCCGCCCCTTGGGGCGGGGGCAGTGCGTGGTGATATGCGACTGGCCGAAGGGCAGAAGCAGAAGAGAACACGAAGCATTTCCGAGTGGCGATGGTGCGCAAAAATCCATTGTTCACTGAGCGTTCAAACTGTGCAAA
The DNA here is from genome assembly GCF_023702065.1 of Methanoculleus oceani. Classification (NCBI taxonomy): domain Archaea; kingdom Methanobacteriati; phylum Methanobacteriota; class Methanomicrobia; order Methanomicrobiales; family Methanomicrobiaceae; genus Methanoculleus; species Methanoculleus oceani. The sequence goes on from NZ_QFDM01000003.1 coordinate 239,554, forward strand.
AAAGAGGAGGATATGGAATCCGTTTCACCCCTCACCCCTCGTAGAGCTCCACCACCCCGCCGATGACGATCACCGCCGGGGGGCAGACGCCTGCGGCGCGGGCTTTTTCGGCGATGTCGGCAAGCGTCCCGACCGTCACGCGCTGGTCCGGCCGGAGACCCCGCTCGATGATCGCCACCGGGGTTGCGGGGTCCTTGCCGTGCGCCGTGAGGGCTTCTGCGATGGCCGGGAGGTTCTTTACCCCCATCAGGATCACGAGGGTCCCCTTCAGGCGGGCGAGGACCTCCCAGTCGAGGGCGGACTCGGGCTTCGTGGGGTCCTCGTGCCCGGTGATGAAGGTCACCTGCGACGCGTACCGCCGGTGGGTGACCGGGATGCCGACCATCTCCGGGACGGCGATGGCGCTCGTCACCCCCGGCACCACCTCGACCCTGATGCCGTGCTCCCGGAGCGTCTCAATCTCCTCGCCGCCGCGGCCGAAGAGGAACGGGTCGCCCCCTTTCAGGCGCACGACCGTTTTGCCCGCCTTCACCCGCTCGACCATCAGCGCCTCGATCTCGTGCTGCTCCAGGGTGTGGCTGCCGCCGTACTTCCCGCAGTCGATCCGTTCCGCGTTCCTCGGGAGCGTCGCAAGGACCTCCTCGCCCGGGAGCTGGTCGTAGAGGATCACGTCCGCGGCGTCGATCACCTCGCGGGCCCGTATCGTCATGAGGCCGAGCCCGCCCGGCCCGGAACCTACAAGATATGCTTTTCCTGTCATGGTTTCACCCCGAGGGCCGTATAGGCCTCCCGGATCAGGGCGGCCGCCTGCACACGCAGCGCCCGCCCCCACTCCCGGGCTTCGCCGACGGTCGCGACGTGCCGCTCGATCCGCTCCCACCGGGAACCGTCGAGCGCGAGCACCTCGGCGATCAGGTTCCCGTCCCGGCAGTAGATTCCCTGCGGGGTGAAGCACCCGCCGCCGACCTCCTCCATGACGGCACGCTCGATCTCCACGTCGAGGCGAGTCGGCGCATGATCGAGGGGCGCGAAGGTCCCGGCGACGGCCGGGTCGTCCCGGCAGACGACCGCGACGGTGCCCTGGTTTGGGGACGGGACGAACCGGTCCGTGGGGAGCGGCTCTCCGGGCAGCCGGAGGCCGAGGCGCTCGAGGCCCGCCTCCGCGAGCACGACGGCGTCGTACTGCCCCTCGCGAAGTTTCCGTATCCGCGTATCGACGTTCCCCCGGAGCTGTTTCACCTCAAGCGCCGGGGCGTCGCGGAGGAGCTGGGCGCGGCGCCGGGTGCTCGACGACCCGACAACGCTGACCGCATCGAGGGGGCACTCGTGCGCGAGGAAGTCCGCCGGCGAGTCCCGCTCGAGCACCGCGCAGCAGGTGAGCCCCGCCGGGCGGGCTGCGGGGATGTCTTTCATGCTGTGCACCGCGGCGTCGATATCGCCGCGGAGGATCGCGTCGTCGAGCGCCCGCACGAAGACTCCCTGTCCACCGATGGCGTGGAGCGGGACTCCGGTCGCGGTGTCGCCCTCCGTCGTGATCGTAACAATCTCCGCCTCGATACCCCGGTCGGCGAGCATGCCGACCACCTTGTTCGTCTGTGCAAGCGCGAGAGCGCTTCCCCGTGTGCCTATGCGAAGAGACATGATCCGTATGCTTCCGCTATCTGTTCGATATCCTGCTCTGTGTGCGCGGCGGAGAGGAAGTTCGTCTCGAACTGCGACGGCGGGAGGAAGATCCCGGCGTCAAGCATCCCCTTCCAGAACCGCGAAAACGCCTCCGTGTCGCATTCCTTGATCTCCCGGTAGTCCTGCGGCGGCTCGTCCCTGAAGAAGTGCTTGAAGAGCGATCCTATCCTGACGAATGTTCCTCTGCCCGCATCCGCGGCGACCTCTCCGATCGCCCGCGTGGCGTCGTCGAGCCGCCGGTAGACCTCCGGGTGCTCGTGAAGGTGGCGGAGGGTCGCATACCCCGCCGCGAGGCTTGCCGGGTTGCCGCTGAACGTGCCTGCCTGGTAGACCGGGCCGGCGGGAGCGATCAGTTCCATGATCTCGCGCCGCCCCCCGAACGCCCCGATGGGGAGGCCGCCGCCGATGATCTTGCCGAACGTGGCCAGATCCGGCTTCACCCCGTAAAGCACCTCCGCGCCGCCGATCCCGACCCGGTAGCCGGTGATCACCTCGTCGAGGATGAGGAGGACGTCGTAAGCGGCGGTGATCTCCCGGACGTCGGTGAGGTAGCCGTCGTCGGGGAGCACCGGGCCGATGTTGCCCATGACCGGCTCGAGGATGAACGCGGCGACGTCGTCGTTTTCGGCGAGCAGCGTCTCAAGCGCCCCAGGGTCGTTGTAGGGAACCTGCCGGGTATGCGCCACGAGGTCCACGAGGACGCCTGCGGAGTCGGGAACCCCGAGGGTGGTCGCCCCCGACCCGGCCTTGACGAGAACAGCATCGTGGGCGCCGTGGAACCCGCCTTCGACCTTGATGATGTCCTGTTTTTCCGTGTAGCCGCGGGCGAGCCGGATCGCGGCCATCGTAGCCTCCGAGCCCGACGAGACGAACCGGACCATATCGACCGCAGGGTGGTCGGCGGTGATGACTCCCGCAAGATCGAGTTCGAGCGGCGTCGGCGTGCCGTAGAGCCACCCCTTCTCGAGCTGGCGCTCGATCGCCTCCCGGATGTCCGGATGGGCGTGGCCGAGGATGAGGGGGCCGTAGCCGAGGCAGCAGTCGATGAGATCGGCACCGTCGACGGTTGCGAGGTGCGACCCTGCAGCGCGTTCCGTGTAGAACGGATACGGCTTGATCGCCCGGACGGGGCTGCTGACGCCGCCAGGCATCAGGGTTTTTGCGCGGGCGAAGAGATCACTGCTCTTCATCGAGCCACCCCGCCGCATCTTCTGCAAAGTAGGTGATGATCAGGTCGGCCCCGGCGCGCTTGATGGCGGTGAGGCTCTCGAGGGCGACGGCCCGCTCATCCAGCCACCCACGCTCTGCGGCCGCCTTGATCATCGCGTATTCCCCGCTGACCTGGTAGGCCGCCACCGGCAGGCCGAACTCTCTGATGGAGGTGAGAATGTCGAGATAGAGCCCGGCCGGCTTGACCATCAGGATATCCGCTCCTTCGGCCGCGTCGAGTTCCGACTCCATCACCGCCTCCCGGGCGTTGCCCGGGTTGATCTGGTAGGTCGTCCGGTCGCCGAAACTGAATCCCGAGTCAGCAGCATCGCGGAACGGCCCGTAAAGGGCGCTCGCGAACTTCGATGAGTAGGACATGATCGGGACGTCCTGGTACCCGGCGGCATCGAGAGCCTCCCGGATCGATCGCACCATCCCGTCGAGCATGCACGACGGCGCGACGATATCGGCACCGCTCTCTGCGTGGGAGACGGCTATTTGCGCCATCAGCGTAAGCGAGGGATCGTTCAAGAGGTCAGGGCCGTCGGCCGTTTCTCCAACAATGCCGCAGTGGCCGTGGTCGGTGTACTCGCAGGCGCAGACGTCGGTCATGACGACCATCTGCGGCAACCGCTCCTTGATGCTCCGGACGGCCCGCTGGACGACGCCGTCTGCCGCGTAGGCTTCGGTCGCCTCGCCGTCTTTTGCAGCCGGGACCCCGAAGAGGATCACCGCCCGGATACCGGCGTTCCACAGGCGCACGCAGTAGCCGGTGACACCGTCCACCGGGTGCCGGAACTGCCCCGGCATCGAGGTGATCGAAAGCGGTGCGTTGATCGATTCGTCCACGAAGACCGGCGCAATCAGGTCGGTCTTTCGAAGTTCAGTCTCGCGGAGGAGCGGCTGGACTATCCGCCGCCGCATCCGTCTCATTCGTCTTTCTGGGAACATGGTTCTCCCCGGGTAATCGCCCTCATCAGGGCCTCTGCTGTCGTCATATCGCCGCACTCCGCGCTCGCGCGGATGGCCGTCGTCACGTCGGAGAGGAGCTTTTTGGTGAGCGCACGCGTCAGGTCGTCGACGATCTCCGCCGTGCGGTCGTCCGTCTCTCCCAGGCGGGCGAGCGCACGGTCGCGTTCGCGCGCCCGGATCGACTCCGCCCAGGTGTAGAGGAGGGCGAGCGTCTCGTCGGCCGCGGTCCGCCGGAGGAGCCGGATGAAGTGACCGACCTCCTCGTCGATGATCTCCCGCGCCCTGTCCGCTTCGCACCTCCGGGAGTCCATGGCGGCGTCGTTGATGCTCCGGAGGTCGTCGATGGTGAAGAGGTGCACGCCTTCGATCGACCGCACCCCGTCCTCGACGTCGCGGGGCTGGGCGATATCGATGAGGACCAGGTGACGGGGGTGCCGGTCGAGCGGCCAGAGGCGCTCCTCCATCACCTCCCGGATCTCCTCGGTGCGGATCACCGGGTGCGGTGCGGCTGTGCAGGAGATGACGACGTCGGAGAGCGCGATGTAGCGGTAGAGGTCGCTGAAGTTGACCGCACGCCCCCCGATCTTCTCCGCAAGCACCACCGCGCGCTCGTAGGTCCTGTTGGCGACGTAGATGGCCGTGAGATCCCTGGCGGAGAGCGCCTGCGCCACGAGCAGTCCCATCTCACCGCTCCCGACGACCAGGATGTGCCGGTCGCGCAGGGTGCCGAGGAGTTTCTCTGCAAGCGTCACGGCCGCAGAACCGACGGAGACCGCCCCCCGGTTGATCTGCGTCTGCCGCCGGATCCTGACACCCACGTGCACCGCCTTGGTGATGCAGAGCCCGATAACGCTGCTGCAGACCCCTGCTTCCTCTGCAGTCGCGAGTGCCGTTTTGAGCTGCCCGAGGATCTGGTCCTCGCCGACGACCAGGGAGTCGATGCCCGCGGCCAGCTCCAGGAGGTGGCGGGGCACGGCCTCCCCTTCGATGACCATGAAATCGCGTCTGCCCTGCTCCTGCAGGAACGCTTCCAGGCTTCGTGCATCGCCCTGCACCAGCACCTCGACGCGGTTGCAGGTCTGGAGCAGGAGAACGCCCCTGAACCGCTCCCGTGCCTCACGGAGGAACGCCGCCTCGTCGGGGAACCGGAACGCTTCGAGCGTGGCGATGTCCGCGGTGTGGTGGTTCATCCCGGCGAGCGCGAGCGGTGTCGTGACTGACTCAGGCATGCAGGTACCTCTCGATCGCCAGTCCGCGTGCCCGGCCGTAGTCGGAGGCAAGCGCTTCCCAGACCTCATCGTCCGAGAGGATGCTCCAGAGGATGCGGGACCGCTCTGCCTGCACCGGTTCGGTCTCCCGGAGCATCGAGCGTATCTCGTCCTGCAGATCGATCATCCGGTCGAGATCCGCGTACTCCGCCTCGAGCCTCATGCGGAGGTACCGCGATACGGCAGGGCTCTTTCCGCGGGTGCTGATCGCGACCAGGTAACGGCTGCCCCGGACGACCGAAGGAACGATGACGTCGCCGGGCTCGCCTGCGGCGTTGTTGAAGAGGACGCCGGTCCCGGCGCATACTCTTCCGATACGGTCGTTGAGTGCCGGGTCCGGCGTCGCTGCTACCGCGAGGAACACGCCCTGCAGGAGGCTCCGGAGCGCCTCGTCCGGGAGTGCCGAGAGATCGGCCTCCTGCCGCCGGATCGCGAGTCCCTCAAGGCCCGGCGAGAAAGAACGGCTGATCACCGTCACTTCCGCCTCATGCTCAAAGTACGCAGCCTTCCGGGCACCGACATCGCCTCCGCCGAAGATGAGCACCCTCCTGCCCGTCAGGTCAAGCATGAGAGGGATCATTCGTTCTATAGTGTGGTGAACGGACTACATTAAGGTGTTGAAAAACCGGTTTCCCTTAAAACCCGCTGACATATGTTCCGGGGCCGGGATACTGGAACCGGTTCGCCCAAAGAAGGTTTTAATGGCAGGAAGATCCTTTTCTTCATGACTGATATGGCTGAAGAGATGTATGCATTCAGCAGGCTGGATGGTGCCCTCCAGCGCACCAAAAGCCTGCTCTGGCCCATAAATTGGGGCGTCTGGCTCCGCCTGGCCCTGATCGCGCTCTTTGTGGGAGGGGGCGTGAGTTTCCCGAACACCTCCGGGTACGACTTCGGAGAGGGCGACCTTCCGCCCGGCTTTGAGGGGGCCCTCCCGGGGATCGCGACAGTCGTCGTGGTGCTCATCCTCGTCGTCCTGGTGCTCGCCCTCCTCTGGTGGCTCGTCGGCGCGGCGATGCAGTTCGTCTTCGTCGATATGCTCCGGACAGGTGACATCCATATCAGACGTTTTCTCGGTGAGCGGTTTGGAAAAGGAGTGCGGCTCTTCCTCTTCCAGGTCGTCCTCACGCTGGTCCTGGTCCTCGCCATGGTGGCGCTCATCGCCATGGTCGTCGGCTTCGGGGGGCCGGGCGTCGGTGTTGCCGCGCCGCTCATGATCCTTGCGTTCATTCCGATCATCCTGGTCGCAGCCCTCCTCTTCGGGATCGTCTTCCTCCTGACCACCGACTTCGTCGTCCCGATCATGATCCATGAGGACTGCGGGGTCATCGAGGGCTGGCAGCGGCTTATCGGGTTGATATCGGCCAACTTCTGGCAGATCGTCGTCTACGTCGTCACCAGGCTCGTGCTTGGCCTGATTGCCGGAATCGTGCAGGCGATCCTGGTCATCCTTGCACTGGTTGTCATCGCGATACCGTTCGTGCTTATCGGGATCGTGCTCCTCGCCGCAGTCCAGGCGAACTATGTGCTGCTCCTGGTCCTCCTCATCCCCTACCTCGTCATCGCCATCCCGGTCGCGCTCCTGATCGCCGTACCGTTCGTCACGTTCTTCCGGTACTACGGGCTGCTGGTGCTGGAGGGGCTCGCCCCGGAGTATCGCCTCCTCCCTGAATAACTTTTTTTTCGGAAGGAGATGCCCTCCTCGGGAGCCCCGTGCCGATACGCGGCCCTCCCCGACCACAGCTCCCCTATCTCGGGCCAGACCGGGATCTCCTTGCCGGCCGGGCCCCATATGACGGAAAGACTCTTCCATTATGAAACCATGAACCACGATCAATATGGTTGACGGCGAGCCGCTGGTGATCCTTGCCCTGGCTCTGGGGCCGGGAGTCTTCTGGGCGTGGTACTTCTACCGCAGGGATAAATTCAATCCCGAGCCGGCGGCTCTGATCGTGAAGCTCTTCCTCCTCGGCGTCCTCGTCACGTTTCCCGTGGCCTTTGTCGAGGGATTCTTCGGCCTCTTCATCGTATCCCCGCTGATCATGGGCACTGTTGTCGCGCCCATCGTCGAGGAGTACGGCAAGTTCGCTGTCGTGCGCCGGTTCGCCTACCGGGACACCGAGTTCGACGAACCGATGGACGGTATCGTCTACGCCGCATCCGCCGCTCTCGGACTCGCATCGCTCGAAAACGTCCTCTACGTCTTTGCGGCATACGTGACGTCGCCGGCGCTCGCCCTCAGCACGATCGTCGTCCGTGCGATCTTCTCGGTCCCCGGGCATGCGCTCTTTGCCGGTGTCTGGGGCTACGCCCTCGGCCGGGCCAAGTTCGCGGCTCCCGAAGAGCGTTCGGGGATCGTCCTCCGGGGGCTTGCTCTCGGGATGGTGCTGCACGGTATCTTCAACTTCCTGCTCTTCTCCGCCGAGATAGTCGCATACGCCATGGCCGTCTTCATCCTGGTCCTGACGCCGGGGCTCTGGATACTGGCAAACCGCAACATCAGGAGCGCGCTCGACTACGGGAGACGGTAGGTGCGCGGCGGCGGTGCGATCGCCGTCCCGCGGGACAGTCATTCTCGCGGAATCCCCCCGGACACGAGAGCCTGCGGGGACGGCACCACCCGATCCGGGCCGCGATTCGATAGGCTTATTAGCCTGAAAATCTCATGTTGTAAGGCACACAGTGCGAAAGCACAGGCGTGCGCCGATAGTGTAGTGGTTATCACTAGGCGTTGCCAACGCCTAAACCCGGGTTCGAGTCCCGGTCGGCGCATCGGTCCACCATGTTTGGTGTGTTCTTTTTCCGTCGTTTCTCTTACAGTGACCACCCTCTCGCGGATGAGGGGCGTTTATCCCCGGAGATACGCTTACGGTGAGGTGCCCCGCCATCCCTGCGGGCCTGGAGATGGGGGTCCGGGCACCCCGACCTTGTGCTGCCGGGCATGAACCCCCCGGCGCTTATCGAACCATACCCTTATATTTCCCGCTCCGTATTATAGTCGAAAACGCAACTTGGAGAGAGTTGCGTCGTCTCAACCAGTGCCAGGCGCATCCGCCGGGAGAAGGGCGCGTCAGGCGGCATACCGGATCTATTGGGGGGCTGTCGTGGACTCGATCAGGATCGCAATTGTGGGCGTCGGGAACTGTGCCAGTTCGCTGCTTCAGGGGATCGAATACTACCGGGGGAGGAGCGAGGAGGATGCAACCGGGCTGATGCACTGGGACCTCGGCGGCTACCGGCCATCCGACATAGAAGTGGCCGCAGCGTTCGACATCGATGCGAGGAAAGTCGGAAAGGACGTCTCCGAAGCGATATTCTCCCCCCCGAACTGTACCACGACTTTCTGCCCGGAGATGCCGGGAACCGGCGTGACCGTCCGGATGGGGCGGGTGCTGGACGGTTTTCCCGAGCACATGCGGGGCTACAAGGAGGAGTGCAGGTTCGTACTCGCCGACGAGGAGGAAGCGTCGCGCGAGGACGTCGTCCGGGCGCTCGAGGACTCGGGTGCCGAGATGCTGCTCAACTACCTCCCCGTGGGCTCGGAGGAAGCCGCACGGTTCTATGCCGGGTGTGCGCTGGAGGCGGGCGTCGGTCTCATCAACAACATCCCGGTCTTCATCGCGAGCGACCCGGCCTGGGCGGCGAGGTTTCGCGAACGCGGTCTTCCGGTCATCGGCGACGACGTCAAGGCCCAGCTCGGTGCGACGATCACGCACCGGGTCCTCGCCAGCCTCTTCCGGCAGCGGGGGGTGAGACTGGACCGGACCTACCAGTTGAACACCGGCGGCAACACGGATTTTCTGAATATGCTCAACCGCGACCGCCTCGCCTCAAAGAGGACATCGAAGACAGAAGCGGTGCAATCGGTCCTCGAAGAACCCCTCGACGACGACGACATTCACATCGGCCCGAGCGATTACGTCTGCTGGCAGAAGGACAACAAGGTCTGTTTCCTCAGGATGGAAGGAAGGCTCTTCGGGGACGTCCCCATGCACATCGACCTCCGCCTCTCCGTCGAGGACTCGCCCAACTCCGCCGGGATCGTCATCGACGCCGTCCGATGCTGCCGGGTCGCCCTTGATAGGGGCATCGGCGGTGCGCTCATATCCCCGTCCGCCTATTTTATGAAGCACCCCCCGGTGCAGATCAGGGACGACGACGCTTATCGCATGACCGAGGAGTTCATCCGGGGCTTACGGCGCGACTGAAGGCCGGCAGGTCACTCGATGAGGACGAGCCCTATCGAGGTGATGTTGCCGTGCTCGATCTTCCCGTACTCGAGGTCCCTGCAGGGGATGACGTGCAGGTCCCACCCGGCCTTCCGGGCGGTGGAAAAGACGTCGATCCCGGCGCCCTCCATCGTCGGGCGGACGAGGTCCATGTGCCGACACAGCCTGCGGATGCTCTCGTCGACGACTCCCTCGTGCTCCTCGGCGACGCAGTGCAGGTGCTCGCAGTAGATGCAGGGGTATCCCCCGAACCCGAAGGCCTTGGGGAAATCATCGTAAAACGCCGTCTTTTCGAGGAGGTGCACCGTCGAGTTCACCCAGAGGATGAGGTCGCGGAAGAACGGATGGAAGTCGAGCGGTATCTCCCCGGGTTTGAGGTCGGGGTGTCCGGGGATGCCCTCGAACCGGAGGAGGATAGCGGTGCTGTACTCGGCGAGCAGCCGCCGGGTGTCTGCGGGGGCGGGGGCATACGGCGGGCAGGACATGTGTTTCCCGTAGCCCTTGCACCCGAACCGGCACTTGAACCGCACCCATTCCGCAACGACGACGTCGTGGGCCGCTATCCGCCGTGCCTCCGCACCGCGCTCCCGGGCGAGGGAGGAGAGCCTCCCAACCTCTTCCTCAAGTTCGCTTCTCACTGCGCTTCGCCTCAATGAGGGGTATCTGCCGTATCCGGGTATTTATAGGTAGCGCGAGGGAGATGGGGTTCCGGCGGGGGTGGTGAGTGAGGATTGGCAGAAACCATTGCAGGCGATAGAACTAACGGGGCATATGAGCATGCTCAATGCAATTCGCGAAACGGGAAGTGCGAGGAAAAGCCCGATGCAGTGGACCGTGGGGAAATCGCCATAGGGGGTGGGGCTGACGGGGAGGGGGAGCATCCCCCTCCCCTGTCTCCACGTTATAATGGATCTCTGTAACCCCCACCCCGCCCGGCCTTCGGCCTCCTCCCCCGCCCCACAGGGGCGGGGGCAGTCGTGGCGATATCCAGTGGAAATCCGTGCACGGTTTTGCGACGTTTCGGTGCGTGACAGACTGTATGGCGGGTATATCTAGAAGCGACAATACTTCAAAAAAGAACTTCCTATAAGCGGAACTCAAAGACGACCAACGTGAGCGAAAAACTCACCCAGACCCAGGGCATCTCAAACCCGCCTAGCGCTCTCACCCCGCCGGCTCCCAGTCGGTGCAGACGTCACGTTGCGGGTCGAGCAGCACGTCGTGCGGGAGTCCCGCGAGCGAGATAGCCGCGAGCGCCCCGATGACGCCCCGGCCGCCGTGGAGGCGGGCACCGAACCGTTCGGCGGTCGCCTCGGCCGCTCCCCGGGTGAGCACCGCCTCTCGCGCGCTCCTGCCGTACGCCCGGAGGTCTCCCGGTATCCGGAACCCCTGCCGGACGGCGATCCCCCAATCGGGAGACGCCGCTTCGCCGGCAACGAACCGTACGGCGGATTCCTCGATCTGCGAGACCTGACCGGGCTCCACCGCGAGCTCGATGTAACTGCAGGAGTTCCCGGCGGTCCGTTCCTTGAGCCGGGGATTTAACATCGCCACCCGGTGGCCGATCGGCATGACGCCGTCGAGTTTCGCGAGGTGCTGGAGGAGGGCGAGGGCGAGGGCGAACGTCGCGCCCTCGGTCCCGGTATCGGTGTCGTCGATCCCGATGGCGACGTAGGCGAGCGCCCGGGTGATCACCTCCCCCTCGACCACCGGCCCTTCACGGTGGACGGTAACGCCGCAGACGCCTTCGGCGAGGGACATCATATCGGTGAGCGAGTAGGCCGGACCCCCGATGCACCGGATCTGCTGGCGGATGTAGCCGTTGTCGTGAAAGACGCCGACGATCCCGACCGCCGGCGAGGGGTCGAGCCCGACGGCGACGTCCCGCCGCCCGAGGCTCGCCCGCTCCCGGAGCAGCGTCCCGTCCCGGCGGACCGACTGCAGGGCGCCGCCGGCGCGGGCGTGATGAAACTCGCAGAATGCGGCGCACCCCCCGCTCATGCACTCGTGGTAGATCTCGACCTGATCTCCGTCGATGGTGGTGAAGACCCGCCGGCAGGCGCTCTCCGGCATCACGCTGCTCGCCGCATAGCGGGCCGCGTGGCGTCCCCGCTGCTCTTCCGTGAGAAGGACGCACCCCTCCTCGATGAGACGGTTCACCCAGTCCTGGACGGTGCTCCGGGGGGTATCGGTGGCCTCCGCGATATCGGCCACCGTAAAGGAGCCTCTCTCAAGCGTCTCCTGACGCATCAGCCGGAGATACTGTTTTCTCCGTTCAAGAACCCTGGACGTACCTGTCATGGATGTAGAGGAGATCGCCGATCACGGCGCTGGCGGTCTCCATGGAGCCCGCGCCCTTCCCGATGAACGTGAGGTCCCCGGCGAGGTCGGTCTCCACGGTGACGGCGTTGAGTGTTCCTTCGACGACGAGCGGGTGCGCCTTCCCGACGATCCTTGGTGAGACACGGAGCACCCCGGCCTTCGGGACGATCTCGCCGATCAGCCGGATGGTGCAGTCCTGGTCCTCCGCAAGCCGCAGGGCGTCGGGTGTCAGGAGGGTGATCCCCGTTCTCTCCACGTCGTCGAGCGTGGTCTGCATATTAAGGATGGTATTCGCGAGGATGACCAGTTTGATCGCCGCATCGATCCCCTCGACGTCGTAGGTGGGGTCCGCCTCGGCATATCCGAGTTCCCGGGCCTCGGCAAGCGCCTGCTCGTAGGTGAGGCCTTCTGCGGCCATCCGGGTGAGGATGTAGTTGCAGGTGCCGTTGAAGACCCCGTAGAGCCGGGAGATGGCGTTTCCGGCGAGCCCCTCCTTTATCGCATGGATGAGCGGAATCGCGCCGCAGACCGTCGCCTCGTACTTCAGGACGACGCCGTTTGCCTCCGCAAGAGACCGGAGTTCGGGGTAGGCAAGGGCTATAGGACCTTTGTTCGAGGTGACGACGTGCTTATGGCGCCGGAGGGCTCCGCGGATGTGGCCCAGTGCCGGCTCGGCGGTCTCCACGTTCGTCGGGGTCACCTCGACAAGGACGTCGTAATCCGCCTTCGCCACCACGTCTGCCGGGCTGACGCCCGGGGTGCCGCAGGGATCGCCGTTCCCCTTCCGGGCAAGCGCCGCCGCAAGATCGATCCCGCCGGCATCGATGACACCGCTCCGCGAGTCGGCAAGGCCGGTGACGGTGATATTGAGGTTTTTTGCAAGGATCGCCCGGGCGATGCCCTGGCCGACCGAACCGAACCCGAGTATGGCGATCCGCATCATCATGCACCCTCCAGGGGTTCGATGATGAGGAGTTCCTTCTGTTCAGCGACGCCGCGCAGGATCCCGATAGCCTTCTTCATCTCCGTTCGGGTGGTCGAACGGATGGTGATGCGGGCGGAAGAGGGAGAGTTGATCGCCGGCATGGCGAGGGAGAGGCCCGTCACCTCGGCCGAGCCGGTCCTGTCGATCCGGTCGACGGTGTCGGAGAGGTCCGTGTGCATCAGGTGCCCGATCACGATCAGCGTGCATTCATAGAGGAGCCGCTCCTCGCCGATGCGCACGACGCTGACGCCCTGCTCCCGGAGAAGTTCGAGGAGACTGGGAAGGCGCCCTTCGGGGAGTTCCAGCACGATCTGGACGTCCAGCGTCTCCGCTGCCGTTGAGGTCTCTCTCTGGTGAATAACCACGATGATGTTTCCCCCGACGGCCGAGATCGGCTGGAGGGCCGCGACCAGCTGTCCGGGCCGGTCCTTCATCTCGAGCTTCATGGATACCTGCAAAAAACCACCTGCTGAATAGTTGACCTGCCGGAGAGATAAGCCTTTTACCCCGGAACGGACCCGGCGACGGGAAGCACGCCGTAAAAATAGAGAGGGACGGCGGCTTACCGCACCGACCCGGGCGCACCGGTGACGATCGTGAGGGACCGGGCAAACTCCGGGAGGAGCTCGGCGGGGATGCCCATGACGAGCTCGTTATCCTCGATCCCCGAGAACCGGCGCGAGCCGTCGCACCCGAGGGAGTAGTTGATCCTGCCGGTGAGGTAGGGCTGCGCGGTCGCGTCCGCACAGACCGACTGGATCCCCGACATCGTGGACTCTATCCTTCCGCCGAGCAGGTAGAGCGCGGTCTGCGCGAGTTTCAGCATCGCCCTGGGCTCGGCGATGATGACGACGACGTGCGGGTCAAACGGCGTCTTCTCGAGCGGCGCGTAGACCGTCGCATACGTCTCGAGCTCCGGGACGTGCGGCACCTGCCGGATGGTCCGCATGCAGGCGGCCCAGCTCTCGAACTTGCCGAGTTTGTAGTAGAACTCTCCTGAGCGGAGGCTCTGCGTGAGTTCTTTCAGCCCGAGGGCCCAGCCGCCTCCCATGCAGACGTGCCTGTCGCCGGTCGCGTAGAAGATCTCGCCGTTCAGTCGGGCCCTGCTGATCATCTGGCAGTGACGGACCGTCTCCTCGATCGGCCCGACTCCTTCGGGGATGCCTTCGGGGCTCTTTGCGAGTTTGACCGCGACAGGTGAGCCTCGCAGGTCGAGGGCAGTCTTGAGCGTCTCTGCGATCTCCGCGTAGGGGATCTCCGTGCGCATCTGGTCTTCCATAATCTGCTCACTCCTCTGTGGTGTTAGTCCCCGTGGTCACTCATAAAATCTCTGTTTGGGGTATCGGCAGGGTCAGAGGTTGCGCAGTTTGTGGTTCACCTTCTCAAAGAAAGGTTTGCCCGTATAGACAAAGAGGGCAGGCTGTTCGGACATCTTAACAGTTATGGTTGCCTCTTTCTCCAGTTCGAACGTGCTCTGCCCGTCGATGACGAGGTGCGCCGGCTTCTCGGTCTCAAGGGTGATCTCGAGGTTCCTCCCGGTGCTGATGAGGTGAGGACGAGACGAGAGCATGTAGGGCGCGAGGGGCACGAGGAGGAACCCTTCGATCTGCGGGTCGACGATCGGTCCTCCTGCGCTCATGGCGTAGGCGGTCGACCCGGTCGGGGTCGATATGAGCAGGCCGTCGGCCCGGAACCGCTCTGCGGGTGTCCCGTCGACGTAGACGCCGAACCGGAGCATCTTCGCCGGGCGGTCGGTGACGACGAGCCCCTCGTTGAGGGCGTCCCCGAGCGGTTTCCCGTTGACGGAGAGGTTGACGCGCAACCGCCGTTCGACCTGGAATCCACTCTCATGGGCGGCGAAGAACGCGCGTGCTTCGTCGGGTTCGAGGTCCGCGAGGAACCCCACCTCGCCCCAGTTGATCCCGAGGACCGGGACCTGCTTCTTCATCTGGTGGACGGTGAGGAGGACCGACCCGTCGCCGCCGACGACCACGACCAGATCGCCGTCGATCTTCTCAAACGGGATGCCCTCATTCCCGAAGTGCCTTGCCGTACCCTCTTCGAGAGCGATGTCGTGCCCCAGATCTTCGAGTTCCCGGGCGAGCGATGCGGTATAGCGGAGCGCACCCGCATCGTCGATACGCGATACCAGGACAATTCTCATGTGCGGTTCACCTCAGGTACTCGATGACCTTGTTATGCACGATGCCGTTCGTGGCAACGAGGCTCCGCCCGACGGAGACCTCGTCGGGGAATGTGAGGGTGTCCCCTTCGAGATCGGAAACCATCCCGCCGGCCTCCTCGCACACCAGCATCCCCGCCGCCGCGTCGGTGACGCGGAGCGTTCCCCGCACGTCTATGAAGCCGTCGATACGGCCGCACCCGACATAGCAGAGCTCGAGCGCCGATGCGCCGAGGAGGCGCCACCGCCGGATCTTCCTGCCGATCTCCTGAACCCTGGTCGGGTCGAACTTTCGGCCGTAGACGCTCATGGCGCTCTCTTCGAGGAGCGATACCCCCGAGACACGGATAGGATGCCCGTTGAGATAGGCCCCCTGCCCCCGTATGGCGTGGAACGTCTCGCCTGTGGCGAGGTTCCGGACGTATCCCGCCAGAACGATCCCCTCTTCTGCATACGCGATGGAGAGGGCGTAGAAGGGGATCCCGACCACCGCGTTGTAGGTGCCGTCGACCGGGTCGAGGAAGATGGTACCCTTCTCCCCGCCCATCTCGGCGCACCCGAGTTCCTCGCTGATCAGGCGCCGGCAGAACGGGTGGCGCGCGAAGTAGTCTACGACGATATCTTCTGCGACCAGGTCTATCTTTTTGGTGGGCGTCCCGTCCGCACCCATCTTAACGTACGCCCCTGCTTCCGGCGTTCCGACCATGCCGGCTATAGCATCGGAAACAGCCCTCGCCACATCGTCACATGCCCGGATGAACTCCATCAATTCTCCTCGTGCCTGCCCTCATTCTACGGTGTATTTATGTACTGTAATCCAGATACATTAATCACGCGTTTACCGAGTGAGACAATATGAAGGAACAGACAGAAGTTGGGAAGCTGAAAGAGGGACGTTACGTCGTCGTTGAAGATGAGCCTTGCAAGATTGTCTCCATCGCTACCTCCAAGCCCGGGAAGCACGGGGCGGCAAAGTCCCGGATCGACTGCATCGGCCTCTTCGACGGCGTCAAGCGCTCGATCGTCCAGCCGGTTTCGGCGAAGACCTACGTCCCGGTCGTGGAGCGGAAGATGGCACAGGTAATCTCGATCGCCGGCGCAACCCTCCAGCTCATGGACGTCAAGGACTTTGAGATGTTCGAGCTCACCGTTGGCGAAGACCGGGCCGGCAGTCTCGAACCCGGCCAGGAGATCCCGTACATATCATCCCTGGGCAAGAAGAAACTTGAGTGACCATTTCTGGCTCTCGAAGACGGGCATGCACGAGCTCGCCCACCTCCATTTTGCGGATGCGGACGCAGCGTATGAGGATGCCCGCTACGCAATCTTCGGCGTACCCTACGACGGCACGACGTCGTTCAAACCGGGAACACGGTTCGGCCCCCGGGCGATCCGGGAGGTCTCGTTCAACTTCGAATCCTACGATCCTTCGACCGGGATCGACTTCTTCGACATCCCGGTCGCGGATCTCGGCGACCTCGTGATCTCCCGGCTGCCGGAGGAGGTCGTCGACCAGGTGGCCGACATCGCGGGCGATATCGTACGGGACGGAAAGGTGCCGGTGATGCTCGGCGGCGAGCACACCGCCACAGTCGGCGCGGTCAGGGCCGTACAGCCGGATGTCTACGTCGTCTGCGACGCGCACCTGGACCTGCGGGACGAGCTCGACGGGACGCCCTACAGCCACGGGTGCGTCACCCGGCGCGTCCTTGACCAGGGGGTGGACGACGTCGTTATCATAGGCGCCCGGAGCGGCGACCGCGAGCAGTTCGAGGTTGCCGCGGAGAGGACCCGGCTCTACTCCGCCGATACGGTGCGTGAGTCAGGTATCGGCGCCGTTCTCCGGGAAATACGGGAACATATCGGCGGAAAAAGGGTTTACCTCTCGATCGACGCCGACGCGATCGACTGCTGCCTCACTCCGGGCCTCGGGACGCCCGAACCGTTCGGGATGACGCCGCTCGATATCAGGGAGGTCGTACGGACCCTCGCACCGCATGCTGCGGGTTTCGATTACGTGGAAGTGGCTCCGTTCGATTCCGGGCAGACGGCGGCGGTGGCGGCGCAGGTCGTGCGGGAGTTCATCGCCCGGCATTGGGTTGCCGGGTAATACATCCGGGGCGTATATTCTTTCACGCATCCATCCGCACCGGCTTCCGGCGACTCCTCAACCGCATCCGTCCGGTCAGTTTACATACCCCTCGGGCACCTGGATCTTCAAGTGGTAGGAGCCGATGCGCCGGGTGTTGATGACGAAGTAGTAATCGTGGTAACCCTCGTAGAAGGTGCTCACCCACCGGTCCTTCCTGAGTTCGGGCCTGTCCTTCATCGCCAGAAAGTCGCGGAAGTTGAGCGTGACGATCCGGACGAACCGGTTCGGGTCTTCGGCGTCCATGACCTGGCAGTTGAAGAACGGGATCTCGTCGTTCGTGGTCGTGATATCCGAGTAGTCGAGACGCCAGAGAGGAGACGGGACCCGGACGATCCCGGTGGTTCCCGACCATTGCCCGTCGATCGTCGCGTAGGTCACCCACCGGGTGGTGCCGGGTGCGGTCCCGGCCGAAAGAACGGTCATATTCAGGCGGTTCTCTTCGGTTGAGATATGGTAGGTCGCCGGGTCGACGAACCCGATCTCCTTCGGCTTCCCGTTCCAGGTGGGCGCCGGGGTGGGCGTCGGCACCGTGGTTGCGGGGGGCATCGATGGCGTCCATGCCGGGGTTATCGCCGGCTCTTCCGACCCCCATAACCCCGCCGGCTCGCCGGTCGCTGCCGGCTTGATGACCAGGGCCAACACGAGGACGACCGCGATTGCCAGAACGACATAGATGAAATCCTGTTTCTTCGTCATACCCTGTTCCTTTCCCTTGAAACCCGCCTGTGCGGCACCTCCGGCCCCTCGTCCTCCGGCAACGGAAAAATACAGAATTTTTCCCGCGGGGAAACGTTATTTCCACAAATGGGCAGCTTACCGCACAGTATTTCGGCTATAGGTATCGTTGCACCTCCGGCTACAAATACTTGCCTGAAAGCGATAGCGGCCGATAAAAGGATGATTAGACGAACCTGTTACCCTAACAGGCACGTCTCACATCCCCCTTCAATTGAATAACCTTTTATACCGGTTTACGCATATACTCCAAAGAACCGAATTAGTCTGAATGAGGCGCTCATCCGGACTCCGGTAACAGGAGGAAACGTTTTATGAGTAAATTGGTGAAAAACGAAAATGCATTCACCGGGCTTGAGGCGGCGATCGTCCTGATCGCGTTCATCGTCGTGGCTGCGGTGTTTTCTTACGTGGTGCTCGGCGCCGGCTTCTTCACGACACAGAAGAGCCAGGAGGTCGTCCACACCGGTGTGGCCCAGGCGAGCTCGAACCTGGAAGTGTCAGGACCCGTCGTCATAGCGGGGGCTGCGAACTCGGTAGCAAACGTTACGTTCTACCTTCAGCTGGCGGCCGGCGGATCGCCGATCGACATGAACAAGACGACCTACGCTGTTTCTACCAAGGATGATCTGAAGACCTATACTAACGCCACGGTCACCATGATCTGGTATAAGGACGGCATTGTAGAGACCGGGGCAAACAATCTCCTCGAGAAGTTCGAATTCGTAAAGGTGACCATCGCCAGTCTGCCGACCATCGG
Organism: Methanoculleus oceani; assembly: GCF_023702065.1. Taxonomy (NCBI): domain Archaea; kingdom Methanobacteriati; phylum Methanobacteriota; class Methanomicrobia; order Methanomicrobiales; family Methanomicrobiaceae; genus Methanoculleus; species Methanoculleus oceani. The sequence goes on from NZ_QFDM01000003.1 coordinate 258,051, forward strand.
TCCTAACGACAAGTTCGTTGTCGAGATCCGGCCCGACCAGGGTGCGGCCTACCCGCTCGAGCGGAACGCTCCGCCGAGCCTGGCAGCAGGCAAGTTCTATGAGGTCTACTGAGGAGGGTGATGTAGATGAAGAAACAATTCAATGATAATGCATTCACCGGGCTTGAGGCGGCGATCGTGCTCATCGCGTTCATCGTCGTGGCCGCGGTCTTCTCGTACGTGGTGCTCGGCGCCGGCTTCTTCACGACACAGAAGAGCCAGGAAGTCGTCCACACCGGTGTGCAGCAGGCAAGCTCCAGCATGGAGATCGTCGGCAACGTCTATGGGGAAGGAAACACTACCAGTAACGTTCTGACCTCCGTCCGGTTCATTGTTGCGAACACCGCCGGCGGGACGTCGCTCGATGTACACCAGATGGTTGTCACGTACGTGGATGAAACTCACCACGTCGTAGTGCCTTACAATGCGACCGGTAATGCCAATACGACCAACTGCTGGAATGTCCTAGAAGTTTACAACGAACAGGGGGTAGCAAACCTGCTCCTCGAACCCGGCGAGCAGTTCGAACTCCAGGTTCACGTTGCGACTCCGGGCCCGAACACTCCGTTCACGGTGAACCTGCAGCCGGCTGCCGGCGCCGTCTACCCAATCCACAAGACGGTTCCGCCCGCCATTGAGACGTACAACGTACTCAACTAACCCCTTTTTTTGAGCGTTGAAACGCTCGCGGCCGGTTCGACCGGCGATATCTTCCCGGCACTTGCAGAACAGGCAATCCTCTCCGCATTAAAGAAGTTTCGAGAGGCCTGCCTTGCGCGGTCGCTGCAGATAGACATACACCGACAGTTAACGCCCCTACCCCTGCCGGGCCAGGGTTTGTCAGGTTGGCATCGCTTTGATGCGTATGAATGTTCGGAGGCGAGCCCTATCCGAATCAGTCAGGACGACCTCCTGCAGGTTACCAGTTGAAGAAGAGAATCACCGGTTACAGTTGGTCGGAGCGGGCCGGTGCAACGATGTTGCCGCACCATCCAGCCACTACCGTAGATATCAGCGGCCTGTATCTCTAACAAATCTGGCACAACGTTTAGAAGACGGGAAGGCGTCCGGAAAACCAGTATCGGCACGAGCAACTTTTATTAACCTTGACATTGATATGATTTAATATTATGGTGGGGGTAGATCAGGCTCAAATCGACAAAATACTCTCCGGCGCGTCCTCCGAGGACCCGGGGGCCCGTCTCGAGACGCTCGAGAAGGAGCTGGACTTCGTCAAGACTTCGATCAAGCGGCTGCTCATCGATCTCCGTGAGCGGATGAACGAACTGGACAACCCGTTCACCAGCGCCGCCGCATCTTACTCTGGAAACAGGTCCGGGCAGCAGGATATTGCCGGGGAGAGTAAGGATGAGGACAACGAAGAGCCCGTGCTGGACGGTGCACCCGCCGGTATGACCGCTCAGCAGAAAAATGCAGGCCAGGAGAGCCACCGGCCGGACAGCGGTCTCTTCCCGGCCGACCTCGCGACGGCTCAGTTCTCCCCGGGCGCTCAGGTCCTCCCGGGCGTTCAGCTCCCACCGGGCGACACGCTCCCTCTCGTCCAGGCAAAACCCGCAGGAAAACTCAAACTGCAGAAAGTCCACCGGCTCTTCGAGTGGGTGCACCAGGGGTGCAGGAAGTACGGGCACGAGCACATGGCGATCATGGTCGACGCCTACCAGTCCATGGGCTACATCAACGAGGGTGTCTCCGACCAGATCCGTGATGTCATGAGAATGGCCCCCGAGACCCCGGGCGACGTCCAGGAGATCGGCCCGAACGAGTTCGTCTCCGAACTTTACGTCTTAAACCGGATCCTCGACCCCGACGATGCGACGCTCGATCGGGACATGATCGAGGTGCTGATGCTCGCCCCCCGTCGCCCCGGGGACCGTAGCGCAGAGAAGACATCACCACAGGAACAGGATGCCGGTGATACCTGGATTGAGTTGCTGGACAGGATATGATGGATGTCGAGCGAAACCTTCACCACAGCAATGTTCCTTATCGCCGCCATCATATCGGCCGGCGTCCTCATTAATGCAGTCTTCCCGGTGATCTACACCCTCTCGGGTACGATCTCGTCATCCTCCCACAAGGTGGACGAACGGTTGAGCACGGACGTGAAGATCGTCACGACGTACGCCAGCGGCGGGAGCAACACCGCCCGGATCTGGTTAAAAAACATCGGCGCCGGCAGGATCGCCGATGCCGACATACAGAAGGCCGACGTCTTCCTCGGGGCGCAGGGCGACTTCATCCGGTTAACGCGAGCTACGGTGCTCGCCGACGGAACCTGGACTTACGAGATCCTCGAGGACACCAACAACAATTGGGACCCCGGCGAGACCCTCTGCATCGAGGCACAGACCGCGAAGATCCCCGCCAGGGAAGAGATCGTCTACTTCCAGTTCGTTCTCCCTACAGGACTCTCCCGGTCGACCACCTTCACCGCGGGTGACTAGCCATGAGTGCAGGGCCCCTCGTCGCTTCCGGAGTAGGCATCCTCCTCCTGGTCATCACCGCCTATGTCCTGATCGGCGGCACCCTCGCCACCACGGAAGTGATGGTCGAAGCGCAGAGCAACCTCGCCACCTACCAGGAAGCCCGGATGCGGACGGCGATCGCGATCCAGAACACGACGATCGCCGACCCGACCCTCTACGTCGAGGTGAAGAACACCGGAAGCGAGCCGGTCGTCGAGATCTCGTCCATCGACGTCTACCTCCAGAGTGAGGGCGTTCCAGTCTACATCCCCTTTGGAGCCGGTGTGAACCACTGGGACCGGGTGAACATAACCCCGGACGAGGTCCACCCCGGCGAGCTCGACCCGGGCGAGACCCTCAACCTCTCCGTCACGTACCAGGACGTCGACCCCACGTGGATTCAGGTCGTCACCCCTAATGGGGTCTCCAGTTCAGCATACATCAAGGGTGAATAACAAATGGCCACGGGCGAAGGCGCAGACAGCAGTATTCATGGGATGCCTGATCAGTCGATCCTCTCGACCGGGAACTCCGAGCTCGACAAGAAGATCGCCGACGGCCTCCCGCTCCAGTCGCTCACCCTCATCGAGGGTGAGAACGACACCGGAAAGAGCGTGCTCACCCAGCAGATCGTCTGGGGTGCCCTGAAGCAGGGGTTCAACGTCGACCTCTTCTCGACCGAGAACACGAGCAAGAGTTTCATCTCCCAGATGGAGTCGATGAGCCTCGATATCTCCGACTACTTCGCCTGGGGTTACCTCAGAGTCTTTCCGATGCACGTCGTCGGGTTCGAGTGGACGAAAGAGAAGATGCAGGGGACGCTCGAGCGGATGATCCACTATATAGAGCAGAGCAAAGCGGACGTGATCGTCATCGACTCGCTCACCCTCTTCACCGAGTACGCGAAGCAGGACACGGTCCTCACGTTCTTCACGAACTGCAAGAACCTCGTCGACCACGGCAAGACCATCCTGATCACCCTGCACACCTACGCCTTCGTCGAGGATTCCCTTGTCCGTATCCGCTCGATCTGCGACGCCCATCTCTTCATGAAGAAGGCGCTCGTCGGCGGCAAATACGTGATGATGCTCGAGGTCGTCAAGGTCCGCGGCGCACGAAAGACTACGGGCAACATCATCAGTTTCGAGGTCCACCCCGGGTACGGCATCAAGATCATCCCGGTCTCTGTCGCGAAGGTGTGAGAGCAATGGGATCGGCGCTGGAAGCAACGGTGACCCTCCCCTTCGAGCCCGAGTTCATCGATGAAGGGAACGACTGCTACAACAACGTAGAGTCCTGCGCCCTCTACCGTATGCTCCCGGCAAACGCCCGGGACTACGTCAAGGCGAGCCCCCACCTCCTCGAATACCTCCATATCCTGCCGGTCAACACCGTCGGCATCCCGCTCTTCCTCTCGGAACTGAAGCGGGACTTAAAATCGATGGAGAACCCGAACATCATCTACCCGGTGAACGAGACGACGTTCGTCCATATCTTTCCGGACCCAAACGACGTCCGGAACTGGTACATCCCGATCGAGCCGGCGTTCCTCCACTCCGTAAAAGAGATCCTTCCGGCGATCGAGGAGAAACTGATCGATATGATCGACGCCCTCGACGAGGAGCCGGTGACCGAGCAGGCGCGTATCGAGGTGCTCAGAAACTTCATCCGGCAACTGGTATACGTCCAGAAGCCGGGCGAGGTGATCGATGAGTCCCTGCTCGCCGGCTCCTCGTCAAAAGACCTCAAGGTCCGGATCAAAGCCTTCCTCACCTCGGAGATCGGTGCGTCGGCAAAACCGCAGGCGTCAGAGCACCCCGCGCTCGCCGACGGGCGGCTCATCCTCTCGCAGCAGGAATACAAGGCGCTCGAGTACATGATCATCCGCGACAAGATCGAGATGGGGACCCTCAAACCGTTCCTCTCCGACCAGTATATCGAAGATATCACCTGCGACGGCGTCGGACCGATCTTCATCGAGCACAAGATCTTCAAGGGCTTAAAGTCGGTCGTCGGGTTCCAGGACTCAAAAGAGCTCGACAACTTCGTCATCAAACTCGCCGAGCGGATCAAACGGCCGCTGACCTACAGGAGCCCCATCGTGGACGCGACCCTCCCCGACGGCTCGCGTATCAACATCGTTTACGGGACCGAGATCAGCAAGCACGGGAGCAACTTCACCATCCGTAAGGTGAACGAGGTCCCCCTGAGCATCCTGCAGGTTATCGAGAGCGGGGCGTGCAACTACATGATGGCCGCCTATCTCTGGATCTGCCTCGAGTACGGGATGTCGATGTTCGTCTCCGGCGAGACAGCAAGCGGCAAGACGACGACCTTAAACGCCCTCACGACCTTCCTCTCGCCCGAGAACAAGATCGTCACCATCGAGGATACCCCGGAACTGACGGTCCCCCACAGGAACTGGACCCGCGAGGTCGCGAAAGCCAAGGGGAAGGGTGAAGGAGAAGGCTCGGAGATCACGATGTTCGACCTCCTGAAAGCCGCCCTCCGTCAGCGCCCGAACCAGATCCTGGTCGGTGAGATCCGTGGAGTGGAAGGGTCCGTCGCCTTCTCCGCCATGCAGACCGGCCACCCCGTGATGAGCACGTTCCACGCCGCATCGGTCGAAAAATTGATCCAGCGTCTCTGCGGAGACCCGATCAACATCCCGAAGACCTACGTCGACAACTTAAACCTGGTCATCATCCAGAGCGCCGTAAAACTCCCTCAGGGCGGGACGGTACGGCGGATGCTCAGCATCAACGAACTCGTGGGCTACGACCCCGAGACCCAGGGGTTCTCCTTCATGGCGGCGTTCGTCTGGGACCCTGCGACCGACACCTTCACCTTCACCGGGAAAGGGAGCAGTTACCTCCTCGAGAACAAGATCGCAATGATGCTCGGCATCCCCGAGAACCGACGGGCCGACATCTACGACGAAGTCGACAAGCGCGCCAAAATTCTCGAGCGGCTCCACAAGGCCGGGTACACCCAGTTCTGGGACCTCTTCCACATGACCACGAAGATCAAGAAACAGGGACTGCTCACCATCGAGGTGTGACGTGTTCGAGGATGTAGCCGACCGGGTGCGAGAGGCGAACCAGGGGAAGATTCCGTTTGAGGAGCAGGCTGCATCGCTCGACGACCTCCGGCTATCCATCCTCGAGAACAAGAAGATGGAGCAGGATCTGCTCCTCATGTACACCTACATGGCCGCGATCACCACGTCGGCCGTGACCCGGCCCGAGATCTTCCAATACACCTCCGAACGGTTCGAGTACATCCCGTCGCGCTACATCGCAAAGGTGCAGCGTCTGGTCGCGGGGTGGGGCCAGAGTTACGCCGGGGGGCTCCGGGCGGTCGCCGAGCGGTGCCGGAACAGAACCCTCCAGAGCATGCTCAACCGCTACGCAAACTCCATCGACTCCGGTGTCCCGGACGACGACTTCATCGCCACGGAGTTATCGAGTATCCGGAGCATCTACCGGAACACGTTCGAGCAGGGGATCGAACTCCTCAAGAAGTGGGGCGACGCCTACATCGCGATGCTCCTTTCCGGGGCGCTCGTCGCGATCATCATCATGATATCGGTGGCCATCTACGCCCCCGACGGGATCGAATCGGCGCTGAACTCCTCCTACATGATCATCCTCGCAATATCGGTCTTCGGCCTCGTGATCATGTACCGGGCCGTTCCCGACGACCCCCGCACGCACGGGCTCCCCGGGGCCTGCTCCAAGGAGCAGGCTATCATCAGGAGACTGGAGCGCCCGGTCGCGCTGGTCGTCGCCATGATCGCACTGCTGCTCATCCTCGTCGGCGCCAACGCCGGCATCATCTTCCTGCTCGTCGGTCTGCTCCTGATGCCGCTCGGGGTCATCGGCTACATCGACGATGCCAATGTCATCAACCGGGACAACGACTTCTCCACGTTCATCCGGAGCCTCGGGTCGATCATGGGCGGGAAGGGCATCACCACCGGCGATGCGCTCCAGGAGGTGGACAGGAGGTCGCTGATCCACCTGGAGCCGTTCATCAACTCGGTCTCGTCGAAGCTGAACCTCGGACTCGATGAAGCCGGGAGCTGGAGGAAGTTCATCGGGGAGAGCGGCAGTTACCTGATCTACAAGTACATGAACATCTTCCGGGACGCGGTGGCCCTCGGCGGGTCTCCCGACGAGATAGGAAAGATCGTCGGTTCGTCGATGCTCGAGCAGGTGCTGCTCCGGAGGAAGCGCGACATGATGGTGAAGGGGTTTGTCGTCCTGCTCGTGCCGATGCACGGGGCGATGATCGCCATCTTCGTCTTCCTCTTCGAGATCCTCCTCGCCATGTCCCGTGCCGTGACGGAGGTGATGGCCCACTTCGAGGCGACCTCGGCGGCGCTCTCGGGAGGAACGTCTTCGATCGGCGGTTCCATGGGGACATCCCTGAACATCTTCGTAAACTTCCCGGAAGACACGATGCGGACCTACGTGGTGACGATCCTCTTAATGCTGACCGTTGCCAACATGCTTGCAGGAAAGATTGTCATGGGCGGCGACCGATACCTGTACTACTTCTTCGCAAGCCTGCTTGCCGTGACAACCGGCGTCATTTACATCATCGCACCGATCGTCGTGAACGCATTCTTTACCATTCCAGCATTTATGGAGGTGTAATGTGAGAGATAACCTACGTCGTCCGCTTCTGTTCCTGATCACCGTCGGTACAGGCTCCCTGATCATCCTCGTCGACGCCCCCCTTGAGGTCATCGTCGCAGGCACCGTACTCGCGGGGTTTCTCGCGCTCGTCGTCACCGGGGCGCTCGACGTTGCAGAACTGAAACCGTCGAGGCTGCGGTCCGCGCTCGCGGAGCGAAAGGAGAAGAAAAAGCAGCAGGCAGCTTCGGAAACGAAGAAACCGGAGAAAACGGCGGAAAAACCGGCCCTCGTCCGGAAACGCCCCTTCGCCGGGATCGACCTCTCCGGCATGCTCCGGACCTTCGCGGCATCGGTTCGGGAGACGATCGCCCACGCCAGTGCCCCTGAAGGTGAGAAGAAGAACCAGTTCGCGGAACTCGATGCCATGCTCGACCAGGCGGTCGAGGGCACGGTCCCCGAACCGTCCATAACCCCGGTCCCGCCGAAAGCCGGCAGGGGCGCTGCCGACCCCCTTGCCTCGCTTGCGGATCTTGACCTCGACGCGCTCGAGGGCATCGACCTCGACGGCGAAGGGTCCGGTCCCGGGACAAGGTTTGAGTCCGAGCAGATCTCTCTCCTCTCCGGGGAAGATGCGGACGCCATATCGGAGATTCTCAAGACACACCAGAGCGACCTCGACGACCTCGAACTCACATCCGACATGGATCTCGCCGGAGATACCGGCGAATCCGGCGCTGCCCTTCCACCGATCGGCGCGGAGATCCCGGAACTGCCCGGAGACGACGGCATGCCGGATATGAGCGCGCTGAATGAGGAACTCTCCGCGCTCGACGACCTGGACCTCGACGAGATCAAGGACGAGATCACGATCGAGGGCGAGGAGGAAGAAGAGGTTGACGAGGAAGAGCCCGTCAGGGACGAGGGAATCCTTGAGGAACTCGAAGGGGAGACGAAAGAAGATTTCGACATGGTCTCCTTTGCGTCCGGCGGCGCGGTCGACGACGACCTGATCACCGAACTCAAGTCCGACACCAAGAAAAAGAAGTTTGTGGAGGACATCAGCCTGGTCCGCGACCTGAAGGGAGAAAAATACCAGGCAAAAGACCTTGTAGTGGAACTCGAGGATGTCCTCGCGGCGATGAAAGCACAACGATGATGGTATCCTGCGGAATAACAGTATAGAGGAGTGACGGAGGCGGAGATGAAATCGGTTCCGGTAAAGGTCGAGCACGAAGGCAGGTGGGTCCCGACGACGATGGGCATCGGTGAGGATCGTTTCCGCATCGAGGCTCCTCTCGAGAGGGAGATCGTATACAAATCCGTGGTCGATCTCGAGAGGAAGAAGAACCAGGTGGTGATCACCGCGGGTGCCGAGGGAGAGTCGGTCTACCGTATCGCATCGGTCGAGAAGGTTCTCACGGTCTTAAAGAAGTTTATCATCATGCAGGCCAGCGCCTACCGGTTGAACGCGTTCTTCATGTCGCCCGCAATCCGCGGTGGGGTGCTCATCCAGGATGCCCGGTGGGAGAAAGGCGCGATCGCCGTCATGAAGACCGGCATCTGGTTCGTCAGCCAGGATACCCAGGTCTGCATCCCCCTTGAGGATGTAACCGGCATCGAACTCACCTCCCGCGAGATCCAGGAGAAGAATCTCGACGTCGTGAAGATCGATCACCTCAGCGAGAACGAGGTCGTGACGACTTTCGTCCTCTGCCCGATGACGACGCTCCAGGTCCTCTACAACTTCCTCAAAGAGGCGACGCACGGGACCGAGGTCAGCGAGGAGATCGACCCCCTGACCGGGCAGGTGGCCATGCTGGTCTACAGCGGGATGGATTCGAGCGCCATCGAGAACATGCTCAAACTCTCGCACAAAGATCTCGACGCCATCTACGAGAAGCTCCTCGGCATGGGGCTTGCCGAAGTACTCTACATAAGAAAGGAAGTACAATTAACCGCAAAAGGTGTCAGATACATCTCAGAAACAGTAAAATCACCATTGGATTAAATGTATTATTTCTTCAAAATAAGAAAGCATATATAACGTTTTTTCCAAATAAACAGTAAGTGGTGTTCGATGGGGAGAATTCTGATCGTCGATGATACAATGTTTATGAGAACGCTGCTGAAGAACATCCTCTTTTCCGGCGGGCACGACATCGTCGGTGAGGCAGCAGACGGGGCGGAGGCCCTTGCCAGATACCGGGAACTCAAGCCCGACCTCGTCACGATGGACGTTGTCATGCCCAACGTGAACGGGATCGAGGCACTCAAGGCCATCAAGGCCGCCGACCCGGCAGCAAAGGTCATCATGTGCACGGCAGTCGGCCAGGAGCAGATGGTCAAACTCGCCGTCAAGAGCGGTGCGAGGGGCTACATCGTCAAACCGTTCCAGGCTCCAAAAGTCCTTGAAGAAGTCAAAAACGTCCTCAGTGCGTAACCATGATACGGGTTCTGATCGTCGACGACTCGCTCTTTATCCGGACGATTCTCCGGGATCTGCTCAAAGATAGCCCGGATATAGAGGTCGTCGGGACGGCGGTCAACGGCATCGACGCCCTCGGGAAGATATCTGAGCTGAAGCCCGACGTCGTCACCCTCGACATCGAGATGCCCCGGATGGGCGGTCTTGAGGTGCTTGAAGCGCTCAGGGAGGTGAGAGCGAAGCCGAAGGTGATCGTCCTGAGCACGCTGACATCAAAGCAGGCCGATATGACCCACCGGGCACTTCGGCTCGGGGCAGACGACTTCATGCTCAAACCGAGGGATGTCCCGAACGTCAGGGGCATCGAGAGGGAACTCGTCCAGAAGATCAGAAACCTTGTCGCGCTCCCGACGATTGTAAGACCCCCCGCGGTCCGCCTGAGCGAGGCGGATATAGTGGTGCTGATAGGCTCTTCGGCCGGAGGACCGCCGATGCTTGACGCGCTCCTCTCCGCGCTCCCGCCGGATCTGCCTGCAGCGGTCGTCGTCACCCAGCATATGCCCGAGGGGTTCACCGCATCGCTCGCCGAGCGGCTGAGCAGGATCTCGCCACTGCAGGTGAAAGAGACCGCCAACGGAGACACCCTGCAGACAGGAACGGTTCTGGTCTCAAAGGCCGGGTTCCACTCCGTCATCTCGCGGGTTGTTTCGGGTGCCGGGAGAAACCATGGACGGGTCGTCCACTCGACCGCCCCCCGCATGCATGCGGTCCGGCCTGCCGTTGATGCGACCTTCACCTCCGCAGCGCACGTCTTCGGTCCGCGTACCGTCTCCGTGCTCCTCTCGGGGATGGGGAACGACGGCGGCGAGGGAACTCTCGCGGTGAAGACCGCGGGCGGTACCACGATGATATGCGCTGAAGAAGACTGTCTCGTATACGGGATGGCGCGATCCGCCCTTGCCAGGAATTGCGTCGACCAGGTGGCTCCGCTCGGGAGTCTTGCGCATGAGATAGCGAGAGCAGTCAGTCGGCTTGAGGTGAATTATGTTTGATGAAGAGGGATACCGGAAGCTGTTCGTTGAGGAGTCGCGGGAGAACCACGAGAACATCGTGAACAATCTCCTTGCTCTCGAGAACGGGGAAGACCAGCAGACAGCCATCGATGAGATCTTCAGATCGGCACATACGCTCAAGGGGATGTCCGCATCGATGGGCTTTGATGCGATGGAGCACCTCTGTCACTCGATGGAAGACGTCTTCTCGCTCATCAGGAGCGGCCAGCGGGAGGTGACCGCAACCCTCACGGACCTTCTGCTCACCTGCACCGACACGATCGAGGGGATGCTGGATGCCATCGAGGCAGGAGGAACTCCGTCCGGCGAGCAGTCTGGGAGCCTGGTGCAGGAACTCCGGGCATTTACCGAAGAAGAGGCCCCGGTTGAGCCGAAAGCGTCTTCCGATGCGGCTTCCCCCGAACCGGCAGGAGAGGCCGACGGCTGTCCGCTCTACACGTTAACGGTCGCTGTCGACCCGTCCAGCACCATGAAGGATATCCGGGCCATGCTGCTCCTGCAGAATCTCCAGGAGATCGGGACGATTCTCTCGACCACTCCCTCGCAGGAACTCCTCGAGGATGGGAAATTCGACGGACCGTTCGAGATCCTCATCGAAACCGGAGCAGGGGAGGATGCACTCAGGACCGTCGCTTCCGGCACCGAGATCTCCCTTCTTGCTCTCTCCTCCTCGCAATCGCGGCCGGCAGTTTCCTCGGGGGCGACCGAGGGAAGCCGGGGATCCGAACCGGCCCCGGAGCCGCAGGCCGACCTGCCGTCGCCACAGGCGCAGAGAGGAGCCAAGAACGAGAAGACCCGGGAGATCAAGAACATCCGCGTAGATATCCAGCGGCTCGACCGGATGATGAACCTGGTGGAGGACCTGGTGATCAACCGCGGACGGCTGGAACTGATCGCGAAGAAACACGGCATCAAGGAGTTCGACGAGGCGCTCTCCATGGTCGGCCGTTCGGTTTCCGACCTCCAGAACCTCATGATGGGAATCCGGATGATGCCGCTCGAGCGCATCTTCAACCGTCTTCCCCGGGTCGTGCGGGACGTCGCAAACCACGACGGGAAGGAGGTCGAACTCTTCATCGAGGGCGGCGAGACCGAGCTTGACAGGAGCATGATGGACGGGCTCTCCGACCCGCTCCTCCACATCATCAGGAACGCGGTGAACCACGGCATCGAGACCCCGGAGATCCGTGAAGCCTGTGGAAAACCGCCGAAAGGGTCGCTCCGGCTGACGGCAAGGAGGGATAAGGACAACGTCATCATCGAGATCGAGGACGACGGTGCCGGCATCGATTCCGAGAGGCTCCGGAAGAAGGCCATTGAGAAAGGTCTCATGACACCCGAGGCTGCGGCGATCGCAACGAAAGACGACCTCGTCAACCTGCTCTTCGAGCCCGGGTTCAGCACGGCCGATACGATCACCGACATCAGCGGCAGGGGTGTCGGGCTCGATGTGGTCAAAAAGACGATCGCATCGCTGAAAGGAACGATCAAGGTCGAGACCAACGTAGGCACGGGGACGAAATTCGAGCTGGTGCTGCCCCCGACGATGGCGATCATCGACGTCATGATGGTGCATATCAACGGGATGCGGTGTGCAATCCCGATCAGCAACGTCGTCGAGGTGGCGCAGACGAGGGCGGAGGCAATCCACCGGATCGGCAACAGCGAGGCGATCCTGCTCCGGGACCAGACCCTCCCCATGCACCGCCTGGAGGATATGTTCGGCCGGGCACAGAGGAGCGACACGCTGGTCGTGCTGCAGAATAACGGCAGGAGATGCTGCATTGCCGTCGATACCGTGGATGGCCAGCAGGAGGTGGTGGTGAAACCGCTCTCCAGGATTGCAGGCAACTGTCGGGGGATCAGCGGGATCACCATCCCCGGAGACGGCGATGTCGTCCCGGTACTCGACGTGAATACAATGATTTAGGAGGGAGTTTTCATGGAACTAGATGCCATTCAGAAAGACGCGCTGGCAGAGTTTGGGAATATCGGTGCGGCACATGCGGCGACGACTCTATCGCAGATGTTGATGAGCCCGATTGAGATGACGGTGCCGGAGGTGCAGGCCGTCGATATCGCCGAACTGCACAACTATATCAGCAACGAGATATCGGCCGTGGTCGTCTTCCAGATCCAGGGAGAGGTCGCGGATGGAGGGTATATCGTCGTCAGCATGCCCCGGGAGACCGTCATCCAGCTGACGAACCGGATGCTCGGCACCACGGATGCCGATCGCGAGATCAACGAGATGGACCAGAGCGCCGCAATCGAGATCGGGAACATCATGATATCCGCGTTTCTCGATGCGACCGCCGAACTGCTGGATATCGTCATGCTGCCGTCTCCCCCGGCGCTGGCCATCGATATGGCGCATGCTGCCTTTGAATCCATCATCGCGCAGATGGCCGGCGACGTGAACGACGTCCTGATCTTCAACACCGAGCTCACGAGCGAGGCGCCGCCCGTCTACGGAGGCATCTACCTGCTGCCGAACGCCGAACTCATGCAACAGTTATTCCTCATGCTGAAACGCCTGATGGAACCACTCCCATAACCAGCCTTCGGGATATACCATGGAGAACAATTTTTTTGGTGAAGAGACGGCAGTAATCCTTGGTATGGGTGAACTCAGGGTCGGGACGTGCCCGATGGGGACAATCGGGCTCGGCTCCTGCATCGCGCTCATCCTGCACGACCAGCGGAGGTCTCTTGCGGGGCTCGCCCATATCATGCTCCCCGAAAGCCACGGGAACACCGACCGGCCCGGTAAGTTTGCCGATACCGCCATAAGCGTCCTCCTCGAGGAGATGGAGAAGTTCGGAAGCACGAAGTTCTCGATCGCCGCAATCGTCGTCGGGGGTGCGAAGATGTTTCAGTTCTCGGCCGACTCCTTAAATATCGGCGAGCGAAACGCTGCCGTGGTGAAGGACCTGCTGCAGGAACAGGGCATCCGGATCGAGTACGAGGAGATCGGCGGAAAGGTTGGGCGATCCGTGTACTACTGGCCGGAGAAGAAGGGTCGCCTCATCATCAAGAGGGCGGACGGAACATGCATCGCGCTCTGATACTCTTTGTGGCCGCGGCATCCCTCTTATTCCCTCTCTCATCAGCGATTTACATCGAAGTACCCGATTATAATTCAGGCATCGCATCCGCCGGCGTGAAGGAGGCGATCAATGGCCGGTACGGGGACGTCATCTTTGCGACCGACAGCGGCATCTCCGTGCATACGGCAAACGGCACCTGGTATTCGGTCAATGCGAGGCATCCGGGAGAGACGGTCTACGGCCGGCTCGCGCCCCTCGAAACCATGGTGACCGCGGTCGCCCTCGACGCGGAAGGCCACCTCTGGATAGGGTATCCGGGCGGGCTGCAGATCGGAGACGGGACGGGCTATCGGACCATCACGGACCTGCAGTTCCTCAAGAACCGCAACATCAACTGCATGATACGGTGGGGGGACGAGATGTGGATTGCCACCGGTCGGGCGGGCCTCCACCGATACCATGGCGATGACTGGACGTGGTATAAGCCGCTCGGGCCCGAAGGTCTCGGGTGCCATACCGTTGTGAGCATGGCGGTCGATGCCGCGAGCGATGCGCTCGTCATCGGGTCCGAGAACGACGGGATCCGGGTGCTCGGGAACAGGACCGGGGAGGTTCGCTTCGAGCAGGTCACCTACCGCGACGATCCGCTTCGCGGGATCTCCGAGGTGCGGGTCGACCCGTTCGGGGGCGTGTACCTCTTCAACCGCACCACGGTCCTCCGGTATACCCCTGACGGGGGAGTTACCCCGGTCCTCGGCGCCGGGGACCTGAGCACGTTCCCGGTCACGATCAACGATGTCGCGGCAACACCGGAGGGGATGCTGCTTATTGCGTCCGACAACGGGATATACGGGTGGAACTCATCGGGTGTCGCCCTGCATATCATGTCGGGGGACGGCCTTCGCTCGAACTTTGTCAAGAAGCTCTTCATCGATGCAGACGGACGGTGCTGGTTCGTCGTTCCCGGGAACGTGGGCTACATCCCGCCGATGACGGACTCCGCCACCCTCGATCTCTCCGCCGTCCCGGTGCAGACGCCGGAGGTCGCCGGGACTGTCTCCGGCAGTGCCCCGGCGCCGGAGGAGACGCCCGGAGAGCCCGCCGGGCTGCTCGATGGAGTATGGGCTTTTTTTGAAGGGTGGATCGGCGCGGTGATCCCCGGGTGAGCGGGGTTTGAGAGCGCGGGCCAGGGAGGGATCTACCTCCGACTTTCTTGATGTCACGGTTCCCGGGCCCACGAAGGTTTTGTCGGAAACTGAGTCCGGTTCATCGACGCTCCCGGACACGGATTCCCAGGGGATATCGCCATTGGGGGAGTGCGACTGGCCGAAGGGCAGGAGCACGAGCACCGTTAGGTGCGAGGGGCTGACGCTCCAGTGTATCGGGCTTTTTTCGCACCGCTAATGTTCCAGCATCTCGTCAAAAGAGAGTGGTCGTGCCACTTCACGACTTCGAGATCTCCGCGTAGTAGTATTCCCCGGCGGCGACCTGTTCGCGGTCCAGGAACGAACCCGGCTTGTTGATCCGCGGCCGCCCGCTCTTGTCCCGCCGGAAGGTGATCCCGAGCGCCTCGAGGAACCGGTTCATGCCCGGCGCCATATCGAACGGCCCGGCGGCCTTGCCGTGCAGACCCGGCTCGCCCTCGAAGACCAGGATCCGGTCGCTGATCATGTCGATGACGTAGATGTCGTGGTCGATCACGAGCGTGCTCGCATCCCGCCCTTCTGCGTGTTTCCTGATCATCCGGGAGATCTTCACCCGCTGCTCCACGTCGAGGTGAGCGCTCGGCTCGTCTAAGATGTAGAGGTCGGCGTCGCGCGAGAGGCAGACCGCGATGGCCACCCGCTGGAGTTCGCCGCCGGAGAGCGTGTTCACCGGCGCCTGGAGGAGCTGCGAGAGCGAGAGGGGCTCTAAGATCTCGTGCTGGTAGAACGAGGTGTCGAACTTCGTCGTCGTCTGCCGGAGGATCTCCTCGACGGTCGCCTCCGAGTCCCCTTTGAGGTACTGCGGCTTGTAGGAGATCCGCACCCGGGTATCCATCGACCCGGTGTCGGGTTCGAGCACCCCGGCAAGGAGCTGGGCGAACGTGCTCTTCCCGATGCCGTTCGCCCCGAGCACCCCGAGGACTTCCCCGCTCCGGATCTCCCCGCCGTCGACGGTGAGCGAGAACTGCTCGAAACGCTTCGTCATCGACGGGAACGCAAGAAGCACCTCCCGGTCCGACTCGGAAGCGTGGGCCCGGGTATCGAACGTCACCGCATACGTCCTGAACCTGACGTTCTCCTCCGGGAGGAAGCCCTCCAGGTACTGGTTGATCCCCACCCGGACGCCTTTCGGGTGGGTGATGACGCCGAAGACCGCCGGTTCTCCGTAGGCGATGTGCACGGTATCGGCAAGCATATCGAGGATGGCAAGGTCGTGCTCGACGATCACGACCGGCCGCTCCAGGGCGAGTTCCCGGATGAGGTTCGCGGCGGCCATCCGCTGGTAGACGTCGAGGTACGGCGTGATCTCATCGAGGAAGTAGAAGTCGGCGTCACGCGAAAGACAGGCGGTGATCGCCACCCGCTGCAGCTCGCCGCCGGAGAGGGTCGCTATTGGCCGGTCGATGACCGCCGCAAGCGATAACCGGTCGATGTAGTAGTCGAGTTTGCCGCGCTCGTCGGTGGTCGCGAGGAGGTCGCGCACCGACCCGGTAAAGACCTTCGGGATCTGGTCGATATACTGCGGCTTCACGGCGACCTTCACGTTCTTCTGCGAGAGCAACTGGAGGTAGTCGAAGAGCTCGGTTCCCTGGTAGAGGTCGAGGACTTCCTTCCACGAGACCTCGGTGTCGGTCCTCCCCAGGTTCGGGACGAGCGTGCCCGAGAGGATCTTCACCGACGTGCTCTTGCCGATACCGTTCGGACCCAGAATGCCGGTGACCTTCCCCTCGACGGGGATCGGAAGGCCGTAGAGGACGAAACCGTTCTGGCCGTAGCGGTGGATCGGCCGGTCGAGCTGTTCGGGAAGGTTGACGATGTCGAGGGCCTCGAACGGGCACTTCTTCACGCAGATGCCGCATCCGACACAGAGTTCCTCGGATATGACGGCTTTCTGGTCTTCGCCGATGACGACGGTCTCGTCGCCGGTCCGGACACGCGGGCAGTAGAGGATGCACTCGGTGCCGCACTTGGCGGGGTGGCACCGATCACGGTGTACAACAGCAATACGCATGGGAGATCACAGGACGGTAGTGGTCAAGAGGATCGTCCAGGTCATGAACCAGAGCGCGAACGTCATGAAACTCTGGTAGAACCAGTCCTTGCCGGTCAGTTCCATGTAGTCGACCCCAAGGAGCATGAAGATGTGCTTCTGGAAGACGACGCCCGCCATCAGGAGCAGAAGGCCTATGATGGCGTTCGCCTGGAGGCCGGTGACCGGGTCCGGGGTGCCGGAGAGGTAGAACGAGAGTCCTCCGGTCAGGATGCCCATGAAACAGGCTATAAGCGTCCGCTTTATCCGATTTCTGTGCTCGACCTGTTTCTCGGCACGGGTCCGCGGCCGTGTCTTCTCAACCTCTTCTGCTACCGCATTCTCGCTCATCGTGACACCAGTGTTACGCCATTCCGGAAAGGGAAGTCTCTTCGGGACGGTGGCCCGGCGGAGAAAACAGGCTCCCGGCCACTCCCCGGATTGACGGAATTACTACATAATAGGGTGTTCTCCGGTTATAAAGGTAGGCAACTTCCGGCGAGCGGCCTCACTCGATCCTGTACCGCAGGAGCGCCGCAGCACCGCCGAGGGCCGCGAGGCGCTCTCCCGGCTCGAACTCGGTGCTCATCACCACGACCGTTGCGTTGACCTGCTCGGCCTGTTCGATGACACCCATAGCCTCTTCGTCCCGGAGCAGGGTGTCGGAGACCAGCACCGTCTCCGCCGCACCGTAGGCAATCGCCTTCCTGACCTCGTCGATGCCGTAGGCGACGGCGCCTTCGGTCGCGATCCGGTGCAGGACTTCGTCCATCATCCTGACCTCCCGCGCAAGGTGGAGGTCGCCGAGCAACCGCTCGAGGATTCCCTGCCCGATGACCTCCTGCACGGCGCCTCGCCCGATGCGTCGTGTCTCGACCGCGACCATCCGTTCCGCGAGGTCGGGAGCACGGGCTTTCACGTAATTCGCGAACTCGTCCTTCACGAATCCCGGGCCCGCGACGACCAGGGGGCCGGTGACCGCGGCAAGCGCCTCAAGCGTCTTCTCGAAGAGCACCGACCGGGTGCCGGCATCGGCACCCTTGCTGCTCCCGACCGTAACAGTGGTCACCCACTCCGGGCCGAACTGGCGCAGGCGGTAGACCTGCGCTTCCCCCTCCTCGACGCTCACGACGTGAACAACGCCGTACGCGGAAGCATCGACAGCCCGCCGGATCCGCTCGCAGTCGACGGGCCGCCACTGTTTGACGACCGAGATCTCGAACCCGATCTCGACGTTTAAGGTGTGGTGTGCAGTGACGTCCACCCCGCTTTCGATGGTGCCGCCGATGCGGAGGCGGTTCGTGTGCTGGTGGAACTCCACCTTCTCGACCCGGATCCCGAGCCGGACCGGCCGCTTCTCGGCCTTCTCCGGCCGGAGTTTGTCGGTTGCCGCCTCCACGCTCCGGAAGGTCGTCGCAAAGACGAGATCTCCCGGCCCGACCAGGTGGGAGAGGTGCCAGATGTCGTCGAGCGTCTCCGGGAAGAGACGTATCTCGCCGAACCGCTTCTTCATCTCCCGAACTTCAGCCTTCATGGTTCCACGATATCGGAGCCCCCCGGCGGGACGAATGCGGCGACCGCCTCGGTGTTCAGGGCGTTCTTGAGCCCTTTCCACTCGTCTTCCGAGAGTTTATCCCTGAGTGCCCGGACTACCTTCTTTGCGGTGTCGTTCGGTTCGAACTGCCCGGGACGGAGTTCCACACTCACCTTCGTCCGCCCGCTGACGGCACCGGGGGGGCCGCCGATGACGGCGACCTCGGGCGCCATCGCAAGACCGATCGCCACGCCGAGGGGGACGTTCCGGAAGTACTGCCGCTCTCCGCGGACGATGAAAGCGCCCCTCGCCACGTACTCTCCGGACTCAGGCGTCTTGCTCACCTGGTCGGGGCGGGCGGCGTAGACGTCCGCCGTGAAGTGCCCGGCCTTCCAGGCGTTGGAGTAGGATGCGGCAAACTGCACGGCCTCGTCCAGGCGTTCGGTCGCGCCCTTCACGATGACGACGCTCCCGCCGTGGACGTCGGCGTGAACGAAGAGGTCACCCCCCTCCATGTACTTCTTGACGAGTTCCTCGTTCTGGGAGGCGTCCCGGCCGCCGATGACGAGAGTGCCGTCGGTGGTAGTGAACCAGCGGAACCGGTGGTACCACCGCTTCTTCAAGAGGGCAAGGTTCTGTTTATGCCGGGGCTTCTCGGGGACCATCCGCTCCATCGCCGCGAGTGCGCCCGTCTTCTTCTTCTTGAACTTCTTGATGAAATCGTAGTAGCGGCCGAGGTTCTGCTCCATCGTCTCGTGGACGTAGACCTTCACCCGCTCCTCTTCAAGACCGAGTTCCACCGCCGCCTCGGCAGGGTGGACCGCACGGACCATCTTTGCCGCCGCATTCCCGCTGTTCGACTTGAGGACCTGCTCGATCTCCTGCCACGAGCGATCTCTGCTTGCTTCGTCGAGCGTCGTTATGATCCCGGTGACTGCGGTGTAGTTCTCGTAGAGCACCTCCACGACTCGTTCGTACCGCTCGATCTTCTTCTCAAACCCCTTAATAGCCTCCGCCTGGCGCCGACGGATCACCTCCGCCTGGGAGAGGCGAGGTTTCTCGGCTCCGGCCTCCTCCTTCTCGCCCGCCACCTTCGGGTAGAATGCATCCAGAGCCTCGCTGAAGGTCGCAAACCGCTCGCGAACCTCCTCGCCGGCAAGCACCACCGGCCAGCACCCGGACGGCGTTATCACCGGCTCGTTGCGTCTCGCAACATCGGTCATCAGGCGATCGAACGCTTCCCGGACCGCCTCCGCGTTCACTTCCGCGGCTGCGGCGCTCTTCTCGACGCCCGCCGTCCTGCAGACTTCTTCGGCATACGCGCCGCCGAGCATGCACCCGACGGCGAGCGTCCGGACGATGTCGCGGTCGGACCCGGCAAGCATTGTCCGGAACTCAACAGGAGGGAGCGTCGAGCAGTCGGACCCCTCGAAGGCGTAGACCGCGCCGGGGACCACCTCCCGGGTCTTGAACCGGTGGTGCCAGAGGGGCTTTATTATCGTATACCCTTCGTCGCAGAGGACCGCGTTCCCCTCGTCGAAGAGTTCGAAGATGAGGTGATAGGTCGTGTCCCTCTTTCCGACGTCGATGCTCACGGTGCGCTCGAGCCCGAGCTGGCGGATGCCGAGCACCTTTCCGCCTTCGAGGTGCTTCCTGAGCAGCATCGCGAAACTCGGCGGATTCTTCGGGGGTGTGGGGAACTCCGCGGTGAAGTGGGCACGCCGTCCCGTCTCGACGAGGAACAGATACTTTGCCCGGTCTTCCCCGTTCAGCCTGATACCGAGGGTCTTCGCGTCGAACTGGTAGATCTTGCCGACCCAGAGCGGGAGGCGATCGGCGGCCTCCGCCACCAGTGCCCGAAGATCGACCCCGCTCATTCCCTGTAGTGTCGCCATTGGTTCCAGAATACATTCGGCCCGGTACCTAAAGAAGGGTACTGCCGGCGGAAACGCTCTTCAAAAAAGCAAAACGTGAGAGGGAGGGGGATTACTCCTCGGACTCTTCCGTCTCTTCGATCTCGGTAATCTCGGGCGCCGTCTCCGGCGTCGCCGGGCGGGAGACCGTCTCCTTCATGACGACGTCGTTGATATCGGGATAGTTTTCAAATATCTCGCGGACGAGGGTGCCCCGCCAGACCATCCAGCGCCTGTCGTATGCGATCGCGGGAGGAAGCGCCAGTTCGGCCACTCCGTCGGCGATGCTGATCTCGATGTCGGTCCGGCCCGAGAAGAGCTTGATGAGACCCTTGATCTGTTCTACCGGGTCCTCGACCTTCTCGAGGATTGCATAAGAGTAGTTCAGGGTCTTCCCGGCAAGCGGGTGGTTGAAGTCGACGACCGCACGCCTTCCGATGACGTCGACGACGACGCCCTCGCGGCCTTCGACCTCGATCCGGGTTCCACGCTTGGGTTTCTCGCGGAACTGCGTGACCGGGACGGACCGGACACCATCTTCCTCGTGTGCCCCGAACGCCTTCTCGGGCGGGACGTCGACCTCTCCCTCGGCGCCGACATCCTTGCCTATCAGTTCGTCCTCAAGGCCGATGATGACGTGGTGGCTCCCCAGGCGAACGGTGACCGGACCGTACTCCGCTCGCGGGTTGTAGATCCCTTCTTCCTTTGCGTTCTCCTCATCCGTGGTATCGAAGATATTCTCACCGACGCGGCCGGTGTATCTGAGCCTGATAAAATCTCCTTCCTGAAGTGCCATTCCATTCACCCTGGATAGCAGACGCATTATGGCTCCGGTACGCCTTCCGTACCGGCCCGCCGCATGCCTGCATCTCGTTGTCCCACTTTATTTGGATGGAATGGTATTTATACTGTCCACCGGAACACCCCGGCGGGCAGGATCATGGTTGAGGTGCAGCAGCGGGCCTGGGGTGTATCGTATGCCCCCTCTCCCCCGGAGGAGTTCTGCGGCAGACAGGAGGAGCGTGAACGGCTTTCGGCCGTTCTCTCGCGTGCAGGAGAACACGGGCAGGCGGTGATGATCTCCGGCCCGCCCGGTATCGGAAAGAGTTCTCTCTTAAACCGGCTCGCATACGAGGTGCAGGAACGCCCCGGCGGGCTGCAGTCTCCCGTCCTCAGGGGTGAGGTCTTCGACCTCCCGGGAATGATCTTCTCTGCATTTCGGGAACTGTTGAAAGACCTGCAGCGCTCTGCCGCATCCGCAAGATTCGGGGACACCCTCGATGCCGAAGGCATGAAAGAGGCGATCCGGTATGCCGACGACGTCTTCGAGAAGTATGCCGCCACGGTGGAGCCGGTCGGTCTGCTCTCGAGGACCGGCGAAGAGATCATCGGTATCTTCGCCCGGTCGCCCGGGGTAGGGTACGACCGGGTACACCAGGCGTTCGAGGAGCTGCTCGGGGAACTCGGGAGACTGATGGTCGGGACCGGCCGTGTTGCGGCGGTCCTGCTCGACGATGTCCATCTCGCCTCGAGCCTCGATCGCCGCCTCCTCCGGGATGTCATGCACGACCTCCCGCCCGGCATCCTCCTCGCCTTCACCTGCCGGACGGAAGATGGGGGCGGCTCCGGATACGCAACGATGCGGGAGGAACTTCGAGGTTCCGGGATACCGGAAGTGCCGCTCTCCGGGATGCAGCGGCACGAGATCCGGGAGATGGGGGAGAAGCGGTTTGATCTCTCCATCGACGACGCAGCCGCCGGCCTCCTCGAGGAGACCTCGGGCGACCCGTTCAGCCTCATGGCCTGCTTCAACGCCCTGCGCCACCGGGGTCTTGCACCGTCCCGGGCAACCATCGCGGACGTGCTCGCCGGGGCGGAGGACCCGGCAGGACTCGCCTTTGCCACGCTCCCCGAGTCGGGGAGGGCGTGGGCGGAGAATCTCTGCGTCTTAAACCCCCCGCTCCCGGTGCAGGTCATGGCCTGCATGCTCGATCTCCAGGGGGCGGATGTGACGCTGATGACCGACAGGATGCAGGAGAGCGGCATATTCCGGAGGCTCCCGGGCGGGGAGTACGCCTTCGCACACCCCCTCCTGCAGGAGCACTGCAGGCACGGGCTCTCTGCAGACGCAAGAGTTGCGCTTAACGCCCGTGCGGCAGACTGCTTCGAACGTTCCATGCACCGCCTCTCCGGCAGGCTGCACGTCCTTCTCTCGCTTGCCTGCCACTTCTTCCACGCGCGGGAGCACGGAAAGGCGGCGGACCTGAGCCTGGAACTCGGGGTCCGGTTCTACCATCGCGAGGATTACGATACGGCCCTGGTGCTGA
This sequence comes from Methanoculleus oceani, assembly GCF_023702065.1. Taxonomy (NCBI): domain Archaea; kingdom Methanobacteriati; phylum Methanobacteriota; class Methanomicrobia; order Methanomicrobiales; family Methanomicrobiaceae; genus Methanoculleus; species Methanoculleus oceani. Next base: position 280,775 of record NZ_QFDM01000003.1, read on the forward strand.
CCGAGCGCGCGATCGTCTCTGCAGAGCGTCTCGGGGATGACGCTCTCCTCGCCGCCGCACGGCAGCAGAGAGACCTGATCCGGCAGAAGGTCTCCGGTCCGGCCCGGGCCGTGCAGTGAGGGTTTATCGTCGCTCGCGAGAGACGATCTGGTGCGACTGGCATGCTCGAAGTGGAAGCAAAGTTTGGGGTCAGAGACCCGGAGGACGTCAGGGTCCGGCTCGACAGAAAGGGAGTGCAGATGGCCCGGCGGCAGCGGGAACGCGATGTCTACTACAACGCCCCCCACCGTGATTTCGGGCAGACCGACGAGGCGTTGCGGGTCAGGTACGACGATACCGGGTTTACCGTGACCTACAAAGGGCCAAGGGTCCGGGTCGGGAGCGCAAAGGCCCGCGAGGAGTTCAACCTGAAGGTAGCCTCGGGGGAAACCCTCGAGGGGATCCTCTCCCGTCTCGGTTTCCGGCTTGCCGCCACGGTCTCAAAAATGCGGGAGTTCTACGAGATGGGGGACGTGACGGTCACGCTCGACGACGTCGAGGGGCTCGGGACGTTCATCGAGATCGAGATACTGACAGAAGACGATAAAGAGGACGCTGCCGACCGGATCGGAGTGATTGCAAAAGAATTGGGTGTAGACGGTCCACCGATCTACACCTCGTATCTGGAGATGCTGCTGTCTAGACAGCAATAAGGTCGATATGGATATCTTTCGGCTCCTTCCCGAAGTGGATGATAGCGCCGTAGCCTTCTGAGGCGGGTCCGGGATTGACGACGGTGACGCCGTCGACCTCGGTTATACCCCGTGCCTCGTGGATGTGGGCACAGCAGACCAGGTCGAACCGGGTCATGTGCTTCCTGATGCTCCGGCTCCCGACGTGATCCTCGCTGACGGAATCCAGTGCCTCGTACGGCGGGGCATGGCTGAGCAGGACGTTGTGGACATTTTTGTCCATGTGGTTGGCGATCCGGGTGAGTTCTCTGTCAATCTCTTCTTCCGTCAGCTCAAACGGCGTATTGAAGGGGGTCTTGTTCGAACCCCCGAGACCGGCGAGCGTTATCTTGCCAAGGGCGATCCACGAGTTGTGCAGACAGACCGCATCCGAGCGCTCAAGCACGTCGATGATCTCGCGGGGATCACAGTTGCCGGGGATTGCGAAACACGGTACTTCAAAGTTGGAGAGTACCGAATCTACAGGCTCAAGTGGACCAAAGTTGGTGATGTCGCCTGCAATGATGACTGCATCGTAGTCGTAGCTGAGAAAAGCATCAAGCTTTCCGTAGTTACCGTGCAGATCTGCTAAGAGTAGCACATCCGTCATGCACTATAGGTGAGAAGTGCGTCTAAAAAACCTTATCTCATGATCCATCCATGAGCCGGTTATCCTGCCGCTGAGTGCCAGTTTGCCAAGAACCTTTTCCGTCTCCGGAAGAAGCCGGCGTGGGCGGCTGTTTCGGAGCGGGGTCCCGGGCAGCGGCATAAAATAGTGGATGTGTGCCTTCCCCTCCCGGGCGACCAGTTTCACGAGGTCGAGCGTTGCGCGCTGGTCGTCGTCGCTCTCGAACGGCAGCCCGAGAATGAAATCGACGATCGGGAAGAGCCCGTGCTCACGGCAGAGATCGATGGCACGGACGACGTCCTCCACGGTATGCCCCCGGTGCAGACGGCGGAGCACCGCATCGCTCCCCGATTGGGCCCCGAAGTGCAGGCGGGTGTTGGCGCAGTGGTCGAGGACGAGCTCGACGGACTGCCGCGAGACGCACTCCGGGCGCACCTCACCGGGGAAGGTGCCGAAATAGATCCGCCCGTCGAGGCTCCGGAGGAGCCGCTCCACTCGATCAAGCCGGAGATGGATGCCGTCCGAGCCGTAGGCGAACGCGTTCGGGGTGACGAACCTGATATCCCGGTAGCGCGATGCATAGCGAGCGATCTCGTCGACGGAGCGGTGGCGCATGCACCGCCCGAAGAGACGCGGCGTCTGGCAGTATCCGCAGGAGAACGGGCATCCACGGGTGATCTCGACGAACCCCTTGAACTGCGAGAAGGGTGGGTAACCGTCGAGGAGGACGGTGTGGCGGGCAGGCGTGTAGCCGGCGGCAGTGGCGACGCCGGGAGGCGGGTCCCTGCCCTCTTCGATGGCGGATAGAAGCGCCGGGAGCGTGTACTCGCCTTCCCCGACGACGACGTAGTCGGCATACTCCGCCACCTCGCGGTAGCAGGCGGAAGCATGGGGGCCCCCGGCGATCGTTATACAATCCGCCCCCGCGATCTCGTCACGATAGAAGCGTTCGTTGATGGAGTTCAGGCTGTAGATGGTGACGTCGGTGCGCGGTTCGCCGGTGATCTCAAGGTGGTACCCGGAGCCCTCGCAGGCCGCGTAGAGGGCGGCGAGAGTGTTGTTCGCCTGGGATATGGCTCGCCAGTTGACGTTCATGGGTGTAACGAAGATCCTCGTCTGCCGTCCCGTCGAGAGAGGAGGGCCGGCAGGAGCAGTCCCTGTATTGGCCGTTCAGCGGAACCGGGGAACGTTCGACTCCCCGGAGCATTCGATATACCGTCTCTTCAAAGAAGAAGATTAATGTGACGCCGCCGACGAACTATTAGAAGGTACATGAAAATCACCGATTTCATGAAGATCTTTTCGAGTGAGCGCCGGATAGAGGTTCTGGACGCACTCCTGCGACAAGAGTCCAAAGATGAGATTAAACAACATATCCCCTCTTCGACCTACGCTTTTACTGTCAATTACCTCAAGAAAGTGGGTTTTGTCAGGGAAGCTGACGGCGAGGTCCTGCTGACCGATAGGGGACATGCAAACCTCATCATCTTCGAACGGTTCAAAGAGAGCATTGAGACCCTCCGGATGCTCTATGAAGCCTTTCCGGACCATGTCATTACGTTCCCGGATGAGTTCGCTCTCCGTCTCTGTGAGATCCGCGATGCCAGGGTCATCGCCTCCGAGCCATCCGACATCTTAAAACCGCATCGCGTATTTACCGACTATCTGAGAAATACCCGGGAGATTTACGGCGTCTCCCCGATTCTCTTCCCCGATTACCCCGAGTTCTTCAAGGGCCTGGCGGAGAGCGTCGATACGATCTCTCTCGTGGTCACGCAGGAGGTCTTGGATATCATCTCGGGCTACCCGATCGGTGATTACGGCAATCTTGAGATCTACCTCGCTCCGGAAGCCCCCCGGATCGCTGCCACCGTCACGAACACCTTCCTCTCGATCGGGTTCTTCTACAAATCGGGAAGTTATGACTTCACGCGGGACCTCATCGCAACGTCCCCCGAAGCGATAAAATTTGGAAAAGACCTCATTCACCATTATAGAACACAATCCCGGAGAATCGTATAGCCCGTATAGAGGATCCATTCTCCATCGACGAGTGTGTTCCGAAACATCTCGAACCGGTTGCAGTAGGCGACGATGTAGAAGGTGCTGTGAACCGAACTGATGAGCAGAACGTCGATACCGGCGATAACGCCCGAGAAATATGCGCCGAAGACCGCCACGTGGGCGATCAGGCTGAGACCGAGCAGCAGGGTAGTGACCTGCATCCGGGAGAGGACTGTCGGGATCGTCAGGATACCTGCCGTTCTGTCCTTATCGACATCGCGAACGTCATAGATGACGGTATTGACAAAGCTTTTACAGAAGAAGAAAAGACAGACCAGCATGACCGGCAGGCTGAAGGTGCCGAGGAATATAAGGATGCCAAGCGACCAGGTGAGAGCGACGATGCAGTTTTTCATTCCCCTGCTCCCCTTCAGCCTGTACCCCCGGATGCCCTTCGCATACAGGTATGCGACAAGGAACGGCACGAGAAGGGCGGGGTTCGGGTAGAGGACGAATGCGCCGATTGTGGCGATGAGCGCCGTTCCCAGGAGTGTTTGCCTGAACCGGTCACCTCGTTTCTCATCCTCCTTATTCTCCACACCCCGATCGAATGCATAGGCTGCATATGCGATGAGCGCCGCGGCGGCAAATTCGGTGATCGGTACGTGGTTGCCGAGGAAACCATACGCGAATTGCAGTTTGAGGGCTCCCGAAAGCGTAACCACAAGTATCGAGATGATAAGATGCTGTGCTTCCATAATGTACACAATTGAGGAGAGGAAAATATTACATTCTGACCGAAATTGTACAGTACCATTGTAAAGTTCCAATCATGTTGTAATTTCACAAAGGGCTTGTATTCTTTCGGCGAAACCGTAAGAAAGCCATTTATACCGGTTATTTTTAATGTATATTCCGGGGATCGAATGCATTACTCCGGGGCGGCGAGTACGAACTGTCACAGAACCGGAAAGCAGAAATCAGAAAGAGAGCAGATAGCCGAGATGCTGCTTTACCGTAGCAGTTGCTCCGCACAGGACGCGTCGCGCGCTGCGGTATCCGCCCGGGATCTTCTGGTACTGCTGGTTGACCGCTGGGAGGATGGAATCGTGCTGGTCGCCCCGGATCAGACCATCGCCTGGATGAACGAAGCCATGGAGGGGCTCTTCAAAGTGAGCAGGTACGAAACGATCGGCATGAATGCCGTGGAATTCATCTCCCTCTGCATCTCCCCAAACCTCCTGGACGGCGAGAATTTAAAAGCGGATTTCATCGGCTCCTGTTTCTTCTGCGAAAATATTCCGGCAAGGAGATACTGCACATCCCGTACTCTGGCAGGAGGAGTCTGTGTGGAATATTCAAGCATCGTGATCCCCGGCGGCCCGGCCCGGGGCGCGCGCCTGGACACCTACCACGTCAGCCAGGATTCCAGCCGGGCGGAGACGGGCCTCAAAGAGTACCGGCAACGATATGACTTCCTGACTGCCTTCTCTTCCGACCTGATCATATCCCTCGATCCAGGCCTCACGATAACGTTGGTGAGCCCCTCGGTGAAGGGGCTCCTCGGGCATAACCCGGAAGATCTGGCAGGAAAACACCTCTCTTCCATAATGGCCCGGGATTCTATTGCAGAGTTCCAGAAAGCCTGCTTCCTGGATCGCGTCTCCAGAGGATCGACAGGGTGCTCCGATCCGGCCGTATCAGTGCGCTGGATGGAGACGACCCTCATAGACGCGCAGGATCAACCGGTTGCCGTGATCTTCGGGTTTTCACCGATCGGCGACAGTGAGGGGAGTCCCACCGGGATCATCGCGGTTGCGCATCGGAAGATCGACGATCACCTTCGGCAGGAGGTCGCTTCGCAGCTCGACCGGAACATTGAGCAACTCGCATGCCTTGGCGATCGCATCAAGAACCCGCTCGCCGTCATCGTCGGTCTTGCCGACCTGCAGGACGGCGAGGCTGCCCGGAAGATCTCCGAACAGGCACGGAGTATCGAAGGGGTCGTCATGGAACTGGACAGGGAGTACGTCGCATCGCTGAGCGTCAGGCAATTCCTGAGGAAGCACTATGACCTGGGAGACGACGCCCGGTTGCAGGTCGCGCCCTCCGGGTCCGGTTCGGCCGAGGGTATTTCGTGCCGGCCCGGTTCGTCCACGGACGCCTGAAACATTTTTATACCGGGCAGGGCACACCCGGTCGCACTGGAAACGGGTGAGAGTATGCCGTATTATGCAAGTAACGAAGACCTGCCCCGACCGGTGAGGGAACTCCTTCCCGAGCACGGCCGGGAGATCTACCGTGAGGCTTTCAACAGTGCCTGGGAGCAGTATGCCGACCCCTCGGAGCAGCGAAACCCCCGGGAGTCTCGTGAGGAGGTTGCCCACAAGGTCGCCTGGGCGGCGGTGGAGCGGGTCTACGAGAAGGGGCCGGGCGGTGAGTGGCGGAGGAAGCAAGAGGCGAAACAGTAGGTTCTGCTCCGGGCAACGCCGCCTCCGGCTGCTATCCCGGAGAGCGATCCCATTTTTATGCCGAATTTGTTATATTGCCATAAGAATTAAATACTGCTCGCCCTGTATTGACTCTCTTGCCGTGGAACAGCATGTTCCACAATCCTGGAGATGTGATTCAGATGAGAGGAGCTACCACGCAGGTGGGGACACGGAATATTATAAGGGGAAAGGATCTTGCGGACTATGCGGTCAGAAACCCGCGGGGCGAGGACCTCGGGAGCATCAAGGACGTCGTGATCGATACCAATGAAGGCTGCATCGCCTACGCCGCCCTCTCGTTCGGGGGTATCATGGGACTCGGCGACAAACTCTTCGCCATCCCCTGGGAGGCTCTTCAGTACAACGCGACCGACGACTCCTTCGTTCTGGACGTGCCCAAAGAGCGGCTGGAGAACGCGCCGGGCTTTGACAAGGATAACTGGCCGACGACCGCCCAGCGCGAGTGGCTCACCGGCATGTACAGCCACTACGGCTACACACCCTACTGGGAGCGCCGCCTGGAGCGGTGAGCCCGCTGCAAGAGCAGGAATCGAACCGGCCACGGAACCGCGTGCGGAACCGTGCCCGGTGACAATTTTTGAAGAACTGTTGCCCCGGGCAGCTGCGACGAACACTATATATGTCAATGCACGCATGCACTGCGACACCGTAATTCAGCGGGGAGCGGTCGGAAGGGAGCAGGAAGCCGGATAGGGAGGGGGCTTCTTCACGTACCCGGGTCCCGGCACTCTGTGCCGTTCTCCGCTGCTCCGGGGGTATGCCGGTATGCAGAATGTGATATCAAGACGGAAGAAGACCGTCCGGGAGATCGATGTGAGGGGCAAGCGGGTGCTCGTCCGTGCCGACTTCAACGTGCCGCTCGACGAAGACGGTGCCATTGCCGACGATACCCGCATCCGGGCCAGCCTGCCGACGATACGCTACCTCTGCGAACGGGACGCACGGGTCATCCTCTGCTCCCACCTGGGCCGGCCGAAAGGCGTGGTGGAAGAGCGGTTACGCCTGGTCCTCGTGGCAAACCGGCTCTCCGTGCTCCTCGACCAACCGGTCGTCGCGCTCCGGGACTGCATCGGGCCGGAGGTGGAGAGCGCGGTCGCGGCGATGAACGGCGGGGATGTCGTTCTCCTCGAGAACCTCCGGTTCCACCCGGAGGAGAAGAAAGACGACCCCGCCTTTGCGGAGAGACTCGCCCGCCTCGCTGAGATCTACGTCAACGATGCCTTTGGAGCCTCCCACCGGGCCCATGCGTCGGTCGTTGGCGTCCCGGAGCACCTGCCGGCGGTGGCCGGTCTCCTGCTGGAGAAGGAGATCGGAACGTTTGCGCGCATCCTGGAGGACCCTGAGAGGCCGTTTGCCGCCGTGATCGGCGGGGCCAAGGTGAGCGACAAACTGGAGGTCCTCGATAACATCATCTCCCGGGTGGACACGCTCATTATCGGGGGAGGCATGGCGGCGACGTTCCTTGCGAGCCGTGGGTACGGGGCCGGCGCGTCATACGTCGAGACCGACCGCCTGGATGCCGTCAGAAGACTTGAGGAAAGGGCGACTGAACGCGGCGTCCGCCTCCTCCTGCCCGGGGACGTCGTCGTCGCGGAGAGGCTCGAGGCGGGTGTCCCGACCCGGGTAGTGCCTGCCGCGGAGATCCCGGACGGCCGTATCATCGCCGATATCGGGCCCGGGGCTGCCGACGAGTTCTCCCGGGAGCTTGCCGGTTCGCGAACCGTTGTCTGGAACGGGCCGATGGGGGTCTTCGAGATCCCGGAGTTTGCAGAAGGGACGCGCCGGGTCGCCGCGGCTCTCGCCAATCTCCGCGGCACCACGGTCATCGGCGGCGGTTCGACCACGGATGCGGTGGTGCGGTTCGGGCTTGCCGACCAGATGACCCACGTCTCGACGGGCGGCGGAGCCGCGCTGACGATGCTTGCGGGAAAGCCGCTCCCCGGCGTCACGGCGCTCGACGATGCAGGGACTCCATGAGGCGCATCGGCATCCTGACGAGCGGCGGTGACGCCCCGGGCATGAACGCCTGCATCCGGGCGGCGGTTCGGACCGCGCTCGCAAACGACCTTGCCGTCATCGGGATACGCCGGGGGTATACCGGGCTGATCGCCGGCGACGCGGTGCCGCTCGACCGAAGAGCGATCCGAAACACCATTCACCTGGGCGGCACCATCCTCGAGACCTCCCGGAACCCGGACTTCTACACCAGGGAAGGGAGGCTCAGGGCGGCAGCGTCCATCGAGCGGATGGGGCTCGACGGCATCGTCCTGATCGGGGGCGAGGGGACGTTCCACGGCGCAAGCCTGCTTGCCGCCGATGCGGATACGGCGGCGCTCGTGGGGGTGCCGGGGAGCATCGACAACGACGTCTACGGGACCGACTACTGCATCGGGTTCGATACGGCGGCGAACTGTGCGGTCGAGGCGATCGACCGCATCCGCGACACGGCCCGGTCGCACGAACGCCTCTTCTTCATCGAGGTGATGGGGCGGACGGCCGGATTCCTGGCGCTCGAGAGCGGCATCGCCGGCGGCGCCGAGGAACTGGTCATCCCGGAAGAAGAGGTCTCGATCGCCCGGATCAGCGAGCGCATACGGGAAGGGTTCACCATCGGGAAGAAGAGCGCGATCGTGGTGGTGGCGGAGGGGAAGACGCCGGGAGTCTCCTTTGAGATTGCCCGGGAGGTCAGCGAGCGCCTCAACTTCGAATCCCGCGTCGTCGTCCTCGGGCACCTCCAGCGGGGCGGGCCCCCGACGCTGCGCGACCGGGTGCTCGGGAGCCTCCTCGGTGTCGCCGCCGTCGAGGCACTGACGGAGGGGCGGAGCGGGTGCATGGTGGGAGAGGTCGGCGGAGACCTCGCGTGCACCCCGTTCGAAGATACCTGGCAGAAGAAGAAACCGCTCGACGAGAAATTACGGCGGATATTCCCGTTCCTCTCGGAGTAGGGGGAGGGCGGGAAAGCCCGTCCACGCGTGTCCTCCCAAAAAATCAGATGGACTTCTCCCAGCCCTGCCCCATATCGATGAGGGGCCGTATTTCACTGACCTCGAACGTCACCGAGGCGTGGATCATCGCCGCCGCGTCCTCGCCGGCGACTTGTGCGATCTGCTTCCGGTAGTTGTCCAGCGTCTCTCCGGAGGTCGCGTACTCCTTCATCTTCAGGTAGACCCGGAGCCCTTTCCAGTCCATGATCGTCTCTCCCTGTTCCACGATCGTGTAGACGGCGTTCGGGTTCTCCTGCAGGTACTCAAACGTACGGTTCTTCCCGAGCCCCATGACGACGGTCTTCTCGTCGAGCATCATCGGCGAGCCGAAGATTGCCGCATCGACTTTTCCCTCCTTGCTTGCGGTGCTGAGAAGGCCGATCCTCGGCTGTTTGTTGAAGTAATCCATCAGTCCGGATGCCATGATTCTTTCCTCCGATTAAACCCGGCATTATCGTCTCTCCTTAAAATAGTATGGGTGACGGTGTCCCCGGGAAGGAGGGCTGCAGGAGTCGCAGCCTCAGACTGTCAGAAACTCCCGGGGAGCAAGGCTGGTGGCGAGCATCACCGTGTTGATCTCCCGGTTTTGCATCCAGGTGCCGGCTTCCCGGTTCTTTGGATCCGTCCAGAAGCGCTCGATCTCGTCGGCAAGCGGCACGTACCGCATGAGAGCGTCCGCCTGCCGTGAGAGGGGCGGGTTCTCACGCACCCGTTCCGCGAGGGGGCCGACCCCCCGGATCCCGATCGAGAGCCCGAACTCCCGGAAGGCGAGACGGTAGTCCGCGGGGTAGCGAAGGGTCCCGCCCCCGGAAAAGCGTGCGAGGCCGGAGAGGGCCGCATCGAGGACGGAAGCCAGCAGATTTTCATGTGCGAATCCTTCCCGGCCGGCAAGCTGCGCTATCCTTCCGGAACCCTCCAGGATCTGCACGATCCTTCCGGCATCAAAGAGGAGACCGCCGATGCCGAGCGGGTCATCGGTGGCAAGGCTTCCTCCCCGGCAGATCCCGGCCATGTCGGCGATCTCGGGCGTGAGATCGATCCTTCCTCCCGCCGCCCGGAGCTCGCTGTAGGTGACGAACCCGTCGAGCGGGTCATGCTGGCCCATCGCGGGGACGAGCGGCCGGGCGAGATCGATGCTCATCTTCCAGTACGTCCTCTTTCTGCCGCCGGAGGAGGGGACGTGGGTGAACGCGGCATGGGCGGCCTTTGCAAGCTCCACCGCCCACTGCACGTAGACCGGGTCTCCGGTGACCCGGCTCACCCGGCTGAGCGCGTGCATCCACTTTGTCAGGTAATGGTAGTACTGCCCGTCCCGCTCCCACTCCAGCCGCTCGTCGAACGGTTCCCCGGGCTTTCGTTCGGGAAGCGGTTTTCCTATCCGGAGACCGCCCCGGGTCGGGTGCGCCTCACCCTCCTCTTCGGGTAAACCGCTGATCCAGCCCGTGCGAGAGTCGTCGTCGCGGTGCCGGCCGAGGGTGTGGTGCACCTGGTCGACGAGGCGGAGGGCGAGATCGCGGTAGGTCCCGTCACCCGTCCGGCGGAAGAGTTCGAGGTAGTTGCAGACCGCGTAGGCGTCCGTCCAGAGGTAGCGCCGCGGGCGGGCGCGAGGGGGGTCTAGCCCGGTCAGGCCGGCGAACTCCGCCATGAGGTCCCGGACGATTGTGGTATTTGCGTCTCCTGTCATCCCGTTTCCCGGGATGCTGCATCGGGTTCTTAAGTGTTGCCCCGGCGGCTACTTACGGCGGAGGGGCACACCGGATAGGTATGGCAGATTTTGCAGGCGGATATGCCGGAGTCGGAGCGGCGCTCGGGATGATCGCGGGACTGATGCTCGCCGGGCTGCCCGGCGCGGTTGCGGGCACCGCAGTCGGTGCGGTTGCCGGGTGGTACTTCGGGAAAAGGGCACCTCCCGTTCAGTAGCCCGTCGCGTAATAGTAGCCGTCCTCTTCCCGGACGCGGACCGGGACGCGGAAGAGGTCGCCGACGGCCCCGTCGGTCAGGACTTCCGCCTTTGGGCCGTCCATCCGGACGGCGCCGTCCCGCATCAGGACGACACGGGAGATCTCGGGGATGATGTCGTGGAGATTGTGGGTCACGAGGATGACGCCGGTGCCCGACCGGGCAATCTTTCGGAGCGTCTTTCTGAAGGTGTGGAGCGCGTGGAGATCGAGGCTGTTCGTGGGCTCGTCGAGGAGGAGGGTACCCGGGTCGTGTACCAGCGCCCTCCCGATCAGGAGCCTGCGTGCCTCGCCCGAGGATATCTCCGTCATCGGGCGGTCGGCGAGGTGGGCGACCTCGAGGAACTCGAGGATCTTGTCCGCCTTTCGCTCCATCGCGTCCGTCACCTCGTGGGAGAGGAAGAGCCCGATGCTCGAGAAGAACCCCGAGAGCACGACCTCGCGGCCCGATATGCTCCGGGTGAAGGTCTGCTGGAGGTCGCCGGAGACAAGCCCGAGGTGGGACCGAAGGTCGAAGGCATCCCACGTATCCCGCCCCCGGAACCTGAAGGTGACGTCCTGCCGCTGGCGGGAGGGGTAGTACTCGCGGGTGATCGTCCTGATGAGCGACGATTTTCCGGCACCGTTCGGCCCGAGGATGGCAATATGCTCTCCCTCCCGGATCGTGAGCGATACTGAGTCGAGGAGAATTCTCCCGTTCCGGACCACGCTGACGTTTTTAAACTCGACCAGCGGGGAGGACGGGTGAGCGGCGGCGGTGCCGTCAGTCATGCCGGCCGCTCCGTCGGGCAGGGTTTAGGGGAGTGTATTCGGTACGGGGATTCCATCGGATGTCGCCGTTGTGTATGTTAGACGGTTCTCCTCAAAAGGTACGCTCAGTCATCGCGGGGAACCGAGCAGCGCGGCAACCCTCTCCGGGTCGTCCGCGTAGACGTGGAGGAACCCGGCGGGTTCCAGCCTCACCCAGACGCGGCCGGGATACCGCAGACTGACCAGGCCACGATAGAGCAACTCCAGCATAAATGCCATCCAGCCGACCGCCAGGAGAACCTGAAAGCCGAAATAGGGGTTGAAGGCCTGGTCGCCGAAATAGCGCATCAACCAGTTCCCTACGCCGGCAAAGAATATCGCTGCAGTCATGATTATCAGGAGGAGCGCGGACAACCAGCGGGGTATGGAGAGGTAGGGTCGTTTCACCTCGACCGACCTTACCGTATCCTTTCCAAAGACGAGGGGCCGGATATGCGATCTCCGGACAATGACGGAGTTCCCGGAGAATTCTATCATGGTTCGGTAGGGATCGAAGTAGATGCGCCATGCAGTCCATGCCAGAAGGGAAACAGCCATGAAAGTAAAGATGAGCCCCGGCCACAGGGAGGGGATCAGGACGGATATCACGAAGAGGAGGAGGAAAACGAGGACGGCAAACGGCATCAGCACAAAGAAGCGAGGACTGGTGTACTCCACGAACACGTCCTCCACCACCTCCCGGCTGCCGTCCGCCGCCGTCCCGAGCCCGATCTCATCGCCCGGCGCGGCGTACCGCCGTCGGCAGGCGCCGGCAGCTGCCGCATTCGGGCACCACCCCATCCACCGGCGTATTGTCTCGGAGAGTTTCATCGTCATGCGGCTGCCTCCCCGCCGAGGTTTGCGCGGTAGATCTCTTTCCGGTGGAAGAGGTAAATTATCATGATGATGATCCCGCCCACAAGCGTCGCCGCCCCCCAGGTCAGCGGCTGCCAGGTGACGACATCGCCTAGCAGCGTCTCCTTCTCGAAGTTGTCCCCGGCACGGATACTCTGCGCGTCATAATACACGGCGACGGCGGAGAGGACGACGAGGAGCGGGAGGAACTCACGGTCATACACGACCGGGAGGAGCCAGGCCAGGGCAATGAGGATCAGCAGCATGTTGTCCTGGTAGCCACTCCGTTCGCCGCCTGCGGTGCCGGCCGGTTCCGGGCCGGGGTCTGGCTCCGGCTTCGCTCTCTGCCACGCATCCCCGTAGCCCGCTTCCGCGCTCGTGCGCCGGACGGGCCTGACGGCGTCGGCGTTCGGGCACCAGCCGAGCTTCTTCCTGATATACTCCAGAAACACCGTCATCAGGCCACCCCCAGCGTTCGGGCTATCCGTTCAGGGTCGTCGGTGTAGATTGCGGCGATCCTCTTTTCCGTCGTTATCGTCAGGGTTCGCGGGTAACGTGTCCGCACGCAGGCGCGGTAGAAGATCACGGGGAAGAAGAACGCGCCGCCAAGCCCGAAGATAAACCGCATGGAGGTCGGATTATCCCATCCATAGTATATACCGCCGGCCGCCGATACGAGAAGCGCCGCCAGTGTCGTCGCAAGGAGCCAGAAAGGGACAGGGAATCTGTTCTCTCCCACCTCCGCCTTCACGATGGCATCCTTCGGGATGACAATCGGCCGGAAAAGCGGCCGTCTGATGGTGATCGTCTCCGAAGAGATCTCGACGCGGGCTCTTCTCAGAACCCCGTATAACTCCACACCGGAGAAAGCCAGCAGGATAGCCAGCAGGATAAAGCGCCCTGCAGGGGCTGTCACAGCGAGGCAGCCGATGAGCAGAGCGCCGGCAACAATCAGAATGAGGTACATCGCCGGAGTGCCGATCGGGCCGTAGTCAACCAGTGCACCCTCCACCACATCCCGGCTGCCGTCCGCCGCCGTCCCGATCTCACCGTCCAGCGCAGTATACCGGCGGATGGTGCCAGCCGCCGCTGCGTTCGGGCACCAGCCCATCAGCCTCTGTATCGCCCGGGGGAATCTCATCGGCATATGGTCTCCTCCTGCGCCACCGTACCTAGAACATACGTCGACCCAATCTCTGCGATCAGGGTCGCCTGGTGCTGCCGCTCCCAGACGATTGTAACGCCGTACCACGTCCAGAAGATGAGACTCAGGCCCAGCACGAGCCCGAGAATCCGGTCGAACGTGCCGTCCTGCACAAGGTACACCATACAGGCGACGAGAAGAACAGCGGCCACCGGCAGACTCAGATACCTGATGATACGCTGTCTCCGGGTCATGTTGGCCCGGGTAAACTCCCCGGCGGCAACCCGTGCATACTGTTTCTGGTAACTGAGCAGGAAGCCGAGGGCCGCTCCTGCCCCGATGGCGAGGCCTGTCCACATGGTCAGGTACCCCGGAGCATCCTCGACCAGGATAAAGAGCGCCGCTGTCGCCGCGGAGAAGGCTATTGCTGCGACCAGCAGCTGGTTGTGGTAGCGGTGCCACCACCCGGGTTCGGTCCGGGGGACGCAGTCCCTCCCCCCCGCCGCTGCGGCCGTCACCGGCCGCACCGCGAGATCCGCCCGCATCGACGCCTGCAGGGGGCACCAGCCCAGGTACGCCCGGATTGTCTCCATGAGAGGCATCATACCATCTCCCGGAGTTTCGCAAAGAGTTCGTCGGCCAGACGGGTCGGGTCGTCGGTCTTTTCAAGCGCAATCCCCAGTTCGTCTGCGTAGCCCCAGAGGAGTTCGATGCACCGGGCGTACCGGGGACATGCGCCGCAGTCGCCCTCGTGCTCGTACCAGACCTGCACGCCGTGGTTGGCCGAGACGAAGACGATGGCCGCTGCATTGAAGGGGACCGAGCGGCCGAAGAGGACTCCAATCTCTGCGTTCAGGCGCTCGACCTCGATCTGGTTCGCCTGCGCCATCTCTAGAAGCGTCTCCTCGACCTTCCGGTCCATGGCAAGCAGCGCCTTCGAGACCGCCTGGCGGGATATGCGGAAGCGGTCCGCGATATGGACGTTCGCAAGACCGGTGCGGCGGAGCTTCCAGAACGCAAACTGCCTGTCGTTCAGGGGGAGTGGCATGCGTCAACAATCACAGGTTGACAATATATACATTTCGATATTTCCTGCCGATCCGGCTCGTGTGCGGTTCCCGGCAGCCGGCTCTCCCCCGTCGAGATCTTCCTTTTCAGTAAGGACGGTGATAGTCCGTCAGCTCGGTACTCCGCCGGGTTCCTGCTGAGGCCGGACGCGCCACGCCAACAAGCGGATCAGAATATTAATCCCCGCCGCCCTAAAACAGGGTCATATGGACACAGCACTGCGCGACGCTTACATCAGGCTCCACGAGAAGTACTTCCCCGGGACGGACCTCCCGATCGCCTTCGAGGTCGGGGGCGCGACGGATGGGGTGGAGAAGGCCCCCGCCCCGAAGGGCTGGAGGTGCTTCGTCTGCGACCTTACAAAGGTGAGAAACGGCAAAAGCCTCGTCTTTTCCGAAGAGTCGATCGGGTGCCGCGGAGGGAGGTTCTACCTCGGCTACGACGCCGAGCGGTTCCCCGACTTCCGCTACTTCCTCTCCTACGGAAAACCCGGCGAGATGGAGGGGGAGCGCTACAAGCAGACGCCGGAGATCGTGGACGAACTCGACCGGGGAACCACCCGGATACCGACGAAGGGAAAAGAGATCGTATTCAAGCGCTGGGACAACCTCACGGACGCGGACAAGCCGGACGCCGTCGTCTTCTTCGCCCGGCCGGAGGTGCTCTCCGGCCTATTCACGCTTGCAAATTTCGACCGGGCCGACCCGAACGGGGTTGTCTGCCCGTTCGGCGCCGGGTGCAGCTCGGTCTTTTACTTCCCCTGGCTCGAGCAGCAGAACGAGAATCCAAGAGCGGTGCTCGGGATGTTCGACCCCTCGGCACGGCCCTGCGTCCCGCTGGACGTCCTGACGATGGCCTTCCCCATGAAGAAGTTTGAGAAGGTGATCGGTTTCATGGAGGAGAGTTTCCTCATCACGGAGTCGTGGGGGAAGGTGATGAAGAAGATCGAGCGGAGCGACAGACTGTATTCACCTAAAAAATGACCGGGTAGTGGAGATCACCCGAGCGTCCGGTTGAAAAAGATTGCCATCTCCTGATACGCGCTCTCTGCGACAGGACTCTCCACCAGCTCCCCGTCCTCGCCGATCATGAACCCGTGCGGTTCGCCCTGGTAGACCTTGAGCTCGAAGTACTTCCCGGCGGTATCGAGATCGGTCGCATACCGGTAGATATCGGCCACCGGACTTGCCTCGTCCGCCGTGCCGTGGATGATCAGCATCGGGTCGGTGATGTTGTCGATGAACTCCGCCGGGGGAGTCCCGTTCGCCTGCCCGCCGGAGTAGGGGAAGCCGTACCAGGCGACACCCGAACTGAACTCCTCTATCCGGGGCAGGAAGAGCATCGTGTAGCGCCCGCCCGCGCAGAACCCCGTCAGGCCGATGCTGCTTGAGTTAACCTCGGGACGGGTCCCGAGGTAGGCGACCGTATCCCTGACCAGCGCCTCCGTGACGTTGTCATCCGGCGACTCTTCGAAGGTCTGCCACTCGGGGGCGATGACGACGAATCCCTCTGTGGCCAGGCGGTCGATCATATCCTGGTAGCCGACTTCCAGGCCGTTGAAGGAGAGGAGCAGCACCACGGCCGGGTACGGCCCGGTGTCTTCGGGCGTCGTGATGTAGGCCGGATAATTCTGGCCGCCGCTCTGGATGTTCACCGTCGTTCCGTTCCGCATCCCGGCAGTGCCCACGTCGGCAGCGCCCACACTGCCGACGAGGAGGAGCAGGGATACAACCGCTGCAAGCAGGATCACACTTCTCATAGGTTTCCCCCCGTTCCAGGGTGCACCCCAATCCTGCTCACATCATATAACGGTGTCGCCCGGCCGGCACGCCCGGTAGAAAAAAGAGGTGATCAGATGAGTTCCCGGATCTCCGCAAACGTCGCATCCTTCGGGACCCAGACGGTATTGCCGGTGTAGTTCAGCCCGCCGGCAGCGCGGAGGTCTTCAAGCGGGTAGATCCGCGGCCCGTACTGGTACCCGGTCTCGTTCAGCCACCGTGACGGATACCCGGGCTCCTCGACCGCCCCCGTCACGGGGTCGGTGATGAGGCCGTTTGAGTACGTGACGATCAGTGTGCCCGACAGATCGTGCCACTCATCGATGATCGCATCGCCCCGTGCAACGGTGAAGTTCGTGAGGAGACGTGCCGCCCCTTCATCGTCGCCGGCAGCGATGAGGTCGACCGCCTGTCTGTCGGTCTCCTGCACGAGCGCTATCGACTCAGCCTCGAGCTCGCCCTGCTTTGCAGTGATGACGTCGATCATCGCGTCGTAGCGGAGCATGGCCCAGTTCGTCAGGAGGTCGAACGTCCAGTACGCGGTGTCGTAGTCGTACTCCGACCGGTCGCCGGTCGTGTACGCGACGGACACGTTCGTTGAACCCGCGTAGATCGGCGCATAAACCGTCTCGTACGTGACCGCCGGACCGAACCAGAGCACGCCTCCTACCGGGTCGGGGAGAGACGACCGTGCCTGGGCGACGTAACTGTAACTGCAGAAGACCGCCGAGACCGGCCGCGGGTTCGCCCCGGGACGGACCTCCATGTACGACTCGTTCTGGAAGTCCGTGTGGGCATCGTCGGGTCCTAAGTACCGGTACGGGTTCCCGAACGGTCCGGCAGCCGTGCCTGCAGAGAGGTCGAAATCGGTTCCCTCGTAGTGGTCCCGGAAGAGCGAGAACGCCCCGGTGAGGTTGACCTTCTCGTCGGGCGCAACGGTGAACGGGTACGCCTTCGTGTACGAGTTCTCGACGTACGGACTCAGGTTGAGCGACGGGGCGAGGCGGTCCTGGATGCGCCAGACCCGCATCAACGAGTAGTAGGGATGCGAGTACTCGCCGTAGCTGACGATCTTGAGCCAGTCGAGGGGGCCGTCGGCAGGGGACCACACACCGGCCTCTTCAAGCCTGCCGAAGAGATCGTTCGAGTAGATCTGGTCGGGGTTTCCGGGAACGACCTCGCGGATCCTGAACTCGTTTGCCGCTACAAAGACCTCCCCGTCGGGGATTTTCTGTGCGACCCAGAGGCCTCCGCCGTCCGCCTCATCGAGGCTCGAGCAGATCTCGATGACCCACGCCTCCTCCGGGTCGGCGAAGATGAGCGTCTCGCCGGTTCCGTAATAGCCGTAGGTGTCGATCAGGCCGCCGACCAGTTCGACCGCTTCCCGCGCTTTCGTGCACCGCTCAAGCGCTATGTTCGAGAGCTCCGAGGAGTAAAAGATCCGCTTTCCTTCAACTGCATTGAGCTCGACCTTCGCGTATTCGGTGCATTCGGCGGAGAGGAGCTGGTGTTCGTTCATCATGCCGTACGACCCGGTGTAGTAGGCGTAGGTGTGCGGCACCTGGTCGATATGCCCGAGAACCAGGCGCGAATCACCGCTGTCCTCGCCTCCCGCCGCATCCGAACCGCTGTCCGGGTCGAAAAAGACCGGTCTTTGCTCTCCGGGCGCATGGTCGGCCGCGGGGACGTAAAGAAGGCTTATGTCGTCGACGTTTCTCCAGTCTTTCCCGACGCCGTCGTTCGTATGCCCGACATACATCGACCCGTCTTCGGATGCACCGGGCGTCACTGCAAAGACGGTGCATGCCGCTGCATTCGCCGACAGGAGCAGGAATGCAACGAACAGGCAGAGGCCGCTGCGTAAGAAAACAGTTATACCGACACGCTTTCGCATAAAGAAAAGAGACAAAACGGGTTTAAAAGGATGGCGAATTGTCTGCCGCTGATTTCGGAAAGATTTTTCAGAACGGATTCACTTTCGCTGCCAGTTGCAGCGATGATCAAAGTGTCTGCAGGAGAGAACAGGCAGAATCCGGCAGGAATACTTCGCGGGCCGGGATCCGCACCTCGTCAAGCCATGCCTTACGCCGCCTATCCGTTCTGGTGACCATGACCTCGAACGTCCGCCGCCGGAAGGCCGAATCCCGCAGGGTCTGCAGATGCAGCCCCATCTGGAGCGGTTCAAGGGGATCGCGTATCACGCCTGTTTCAGGCTGGCCTGCCGGAAGAAAGACGGCAGCGAAAAGGGTTATCTACCATTTCCGGGATACCTGATCCGCATGGCATCGGTCGAAACCGCCCCCGGCAGCACCGGGCTCTCCAGGGGGAAGGCCTTCGGCATCGCGGTCGCGCTCTACCTGGTCTGGGTCTTCGCCACATGGCTGCTCGAGGGCAGGATCCTCCTGCTGCAGAACCCGGACCCGACGGGAAGGCTGATCTACGCCGTCGTGGCGAACATCGTCATCGGGACCCTGATCACCCTCGTCGCCATCCGCGCTTTCCTCTCGGCCGGCATACTCTCCCCGGACAGGACTGGATTCCGCCCGGTCCCGTATGCGGTCGGTGCGGTTCTCCTTGCGGGGATCGTCGGGGCGCTCATCTACGCCCTGTCCGGGTTCCCGACATCGGACCCGGTCGTCTTTCTCAACGGGTTCGCCCAGGTCTTCCCGACATCCGTCGCCGAGGTCTTCGTCTGCTGGACGGCCATCGGCATGGTGAGCGAATCCCTGGCGCAGCCGGCGGGAAAATATCTCGCGCTCGTCACCGGGATCGTGACGGCAACGGTCTTCTTCGGG